>CAZKQK010000025.1:0-47532 GCA_964554865.1 uncultured Luteolibacter sp.
CCATGGTGCAGAACAGCTCGACGAGGCGCTTGCAGACGCGCTGGGAGAGGTAGTCGAAGAGGCCGGCGCAGTAAACGACATCGTAGTTGGTGAATTCGTCCTCGCCGCCCTGGGTGGCGGCGCGCAGGAGTTGGTGCACCGAGCGCTGGAAGTAGCGCACCTGGGTCTCGCGGCCACCAGCCATTTTGGCTTCCTGGATCCGTTCGCGGGTGTATTCGAGGGTTTCCGAGTTGAAATCCAGCAGGTCGATCTCCGCGAGGTCGCTTTCCTCGCATTCGCGCAGGAAGCGCTGGATCTCCATGGCGGGGCCGCAGGCGAGGTTGAAAACGCGGGTTTTTCCCCGGCTAACCCGGCGCTTGCACTCGGTGCGGAGCTTGTTGATGAGGAAGTCGATCCGGTTGCGGTGCGCCACCACCGGCTCGGTGTTGAGAAGGGCGAAATTCAGGAGTTTGGCGAATGCCGATGAACCCTCGTAGGGATTCCGCAGCATCATGTTTACCATTTCATAGTCACCCGCATAACCCAGAGGCTTGGTGTAGGTGCGGTAGAGGAATGGCGAGCAGAGGACGATGGGGTGGAGTTCCCGCCGCACGTAGGATTTGTGAACCGCGACCTCCGCCTCGCCGACTTCCTTCGAGACATCCTCGAAGCGTTCCATGGACGGAAGCACTTCCTCGACCACCCGGGTTTCGATGCCGGAGAAGATCTCGTGCTCCAGATCGTCCCGCCGGCGGGTGACCGTGGTGCGGATGCCGACGTCGATGCCGGTCAGCCAATGCTGGACGCCGGAAAGCATGCTGGCGAGGTCCGCCACCACGAGTTTGAATGGATCGTGCACCTTGTTGCCCGATTTCCACTCACCCATGAAGCTGGAGAACTGGCTGGCCAGGTCGCCCCGGCCCGGCGCGGCGGAACCGCTGACTCCGGAGAGGAAATCGACTTCCACCCAGCCTTCGTCGAGCATGGCCTCGCAGACCAGGACGATGCCGGTGTTGAGCAGGTTGCTGACGACCGCCTTGCCATGGTACAGCAGCCGCCGTGAGGCCATGATCCGGAAATCGGACAGAACTTCCGAGAGTTGTAGGATGCTGTATGGGTTGTACACCTCAAAGACCACCGAGTAACGCTTGATTCTCAGCAGGTTCGCGGTGAGTTCCGTGCCTTGGCTATTGCGACAGGTGATGACGCTCTGGGACGTTTCGCTTGTTAAATCCATGTCCGACTTTGAAAACTCGGCCGAGGATGGCAGGAACATCGTGCTCGGCAAGCCACTAGAGCGTTATTTTCACACAAATTGACAATCTAGGCATGTTCCGTCGCCGGCATGCCGTAAAATGCCGTATTCCCGGATGCGGGAATACCGGGGGAACTAACCCTGCGAGCGGCGTTTGCGGACCGATTCCGCGAGGGTATCGAGCGTCTCGACGGTGGCGTCCCAGCCGAGGCAGGCGTCGGTGACCGATTGACCGCGGACGAGCGATTTCGGGTCGCCGAGTTTTTGGGCTCCTTCGGTCAGGTTGGACTCGATCATGACGGAGGTGATGCCCCGGTTTCCCGCAGCGATTTGGAGCGCGAGGTTTTTGGCCACAAGCGGTTGGTTTCTGAAATGCTTGAGGGAGTTGCCGTGGGAGCAGTCCACCATCACGGACTCGATCATGCCCTGCTCCCGGAGCATGGCGGTGGTCTCGTCGATGAACGGTTTCTCGTAATTGGGGCCGGATTTCCCGCCGCGCAGGATGAGGTGGCACGATTCGTTTCCCGAGGTGGAAAAAATTGCCGAGACCCCCTGCTTGGTGACTGACAGGAAATGGTGCGGGCGGGAGGCCGACTGAATGGCGTCCAGGGCGATCTGGATCGAGCCGCCGGTGCCGTTTTTGAAACCGACCGGCATGGAAAGCCCCGATGCCAGTTCGCGGTGGACCTGGGACTCGGTGGTCCGGGCTCCGATGGCTCCCCACGAGATCAGGTCCGCGATGTATTGCGGGGAAATGGTGTCCAGGAACTCGGTCCCGGCGGGCATTCCCATGTTGGCGAGGTCAAGCAGCAGGCCGCGGGCGACGCGCAAGCCGCGGTTGATGTCGAAGGAGTCGTCCAGATTCGGATCGTTGATCAGCCCCTTCCAGCCCACGGTGGTCCGGGGTTTCTCAAAATAGACCCGCATGATCACGAACACATCGTCCTTCAGCCGCTCGGCTTCCGCCTTGAGCTTGATGGCGTATTCGAGCGCCGCCTCGGGATCGTGGATGGAGCAGGGGCCCGCCACCGCCAGCAGGCGGTCGTCCTCGCGGCGCAGGATCGCGTCGGCTTGCGCCCGCGCGCCGGCCACCACCTCGGAGGCGGATTCGGTCAGGGGCAGGTAATAGGCAAGCACCGCCGGGGAAATGAGCGGATTGAGGCCGGTGATTCGGAGGTCGTCGGTGCGGTGGCGCGTCACGGCGCGGATCGTTGACGGTCTTTTCCTTCCGAGGCAAGAAACAAGTGTTTCCCGTTGCGGCTTCGATTTGCTTCCGTTTCGCCCGTCGAATGAAATCCGAACGTGCCGACGCCCTGCTCGTTTCCCGCGGCCTCTGTGAGTCCCGCGAGCAGGCCAAACGCCTCATCCTCGCCGGGGAAATCCGCTCGGGCGACCACACCGTGGCCAAACCCGGCGCCAAACTGCCCGTCGACGCCCCGCTCGAAGTCCGGGAAAGACCCCGCTTCGTCGGCCGTGGCGGCATCAAGCTGGAGGGGGCGCTCGACGCGTTTGGCATCGATCCCGGCGGCTGGACCTGCATCGACGTCGGGGCTTCCACCGGGGGATTCACCGATTGCCTGCTCCAGCGCGGCGCGGCGCGTGTCCACGCGGTGGATGTGGGCACCAACCAGCTTGTCTGGAAACTCCGCAACGATCCCCGGGTGGTCGTGAAGGAGCGGTTCAACGCCCGGCACATGACCCCGGAGGACATCGGGGAAACCGTCCGCCTGGCCGTGATGGACCTCTCGTTCATCTCGCTGGCCAAGGTATTGCCCGCCGTTTGCCGGATACTGGAACCCGGAGGCTTGATCGTCTGCCTGATCAAACCCCAGTTCGAACTCGAGCGCGACGACATCTCCAGGGGCGGCATCGTCCGCGATCCCGCGCTGCACGAGCGCGCCGTCGCCAGGATCCGCGACTTCGCCACCACCGAACTCGGCCTCTCCTGGCGTGGCCTGATCCCGTCACCGATCACCGGCACCGACGGAAACCAGGAGTTTCTCGCCTGGCTCGGCCGCTAGGGAATGTTCCCGCTGGTCATGCGGCGGCAAGTGGCGATAGCCTTTCCGCGCCGGGCGCGGGGATCGACCACCCGCGCGGACGCCGCGCCCCGCATTCCTATCCCGCCGTTTCCCATGACCGCCCAGACCGCCGCCGCCGATTGCGTGATCGTCATCAACTGCGGCAGCTCGTCGCTCAAGTTCGCCGTGTTTCCCGCCGTCGGCGAAACCGTCGTCCTCAGGGGCATCGCCGAGCGTCTCTCCACTCCGGAAGCCTCCCTCACCGTCGAAAGGGCGGGGGACAGGACCGTGCTGCAACTGCCCGGCGCGGGCCATCGCGAGGCCCTGCGCGCGGCGGTGGACCGGATGGCGGGCTTGCGGCCCCGCGCCATCGGCCACCGGGTGGTCCATGGCGGCGAGGAGTTCACCGGCTCGGCCCTCATCGATGACGGCGTGCTTGCCGCGGTCGGGCGCTGCGTCAGCCTCGCTCCGTTGCACAACCCGGCGAATCTGACCGGCGTGCGCACCGCCCGCGAATTGTTTCCGGATCTGCCGCAGGTCGCGGTGTTCGACACCGCATTCCACCAAACGCTGCCGCCGGAAGCGTATCTGTATGCGATACCATACGAGTTATATGTGGAACATCGTGTCAGACGCTATGGATTCCACGGCACCAGCCACCACTATGTCCTGCTTGAAACCGCGCGTCTGTTAGGAAAAGAACCGGAGGAAACCAGCCTCGTCACCATGCACCTTGGCAACGGTTGCAGCGCCTGCGCCATCGCCGGGGGGCGCAGCGTGGAAACCACCATGGGCCTCACTCCGGGCGAGGGTCTCGTGATGGGCACCCGCAGTGGCGATGTCGATCCGGCCCTGCACCGGTTTCTGCAGGACCGCACCGGCATGCGGCTCTCCGGCATCACGGACATGCTGAACTCCCGCAGCGGGCTGTTGGGTTTGTCCGGAGTCGGCAACGACATGCGGTCCATCGCCGCCGCGGCCGACTCCGGCCATCAGCGCGCCGCCCTGGCCATCGCCGTGTTCTGCCACCGCCTCGCCAAGTCCGCATCCGCGCTCATGGCCTCGCTCGAACGGATCGACGCCTTTGTTTTCACCGGCGGCATCGGTGAAAACTCCGCCAGCGTGCGCGCCATCACCGCCGCCCGTTGGCAAATCCACGGCGTGGAAATCGATGATTCCCGCAATGCGCTCCATGGCCGCCATTCCAATGGACTCGTTTCCTCCGCCTCCAGCCGCATTCCCTGCCTCGTCGTGCCCACCAACGAGGAACTCATGATCGCGAGGGAAACCCTGCGCCTCATCCCGCCGTCAAGCAACCTGTCCGAGCCATGAAACACACTTTTTTCCTCGCCGCTTCCGGAGCCGGAGTGGGACTCACCTCCGTCTGTCTCGGCCTCGTCCGCGCGCTCGACCGCCGCGGCATCCGAGTGGGCTTCTGCAAGCCCATCTCGCAGAACCACACCGCTGCGGGAGAACCCGATCCCTCGGCGCTGATCATTCAGGCGACCATGGGTTGGTCACCGCCCGAATCCATCCCGATCCAGGTGGCGGATGATCATGTGCGCGAGGAACACATCGGCGATCTCATGGAGCGCGTGGTCGAAAAGGTCGCCGAGGCGGGCGAGGGGGCGGATGTCGTCATCGTCGAGGGCCTGCTTCCCGCCGAGGGGCGGACCTTCAACAACCGCCTCAACCGCATGATGGCCAGCAGCCTTGATGCCGAGGTGATCCTCGTCACCACCCCGGGCGAGGAGTCGCCGGAGGAATTCGGCAGGCGCATCGAAACCATCGCCGCCCTCTACGGCGGCATCGATCACCCGAAGCTCGTCGGTTGCATCCTCAACAAGGTCGGTAAACCGCGCGGCGGGTCCTCCACCGGCCTGGTGCCGATCGTTGACTCCTCCGATGATGATGATAACGGCGAGGATATCATTTCCGCCGAGGAAACGGCTGCGATTGTGGCGCGGCTCACGGCCGCCTGCCCCTTGTTCCGCGACGGTTCCTTCGAGCCGCTCGGCGCGATCCCATCCAACAGCCGGCTGCAAGCCTTCCGCACCTGCGACGTGGCGCGGCACCTTCGCGCCGAGGCCGTCTCCGCCGGTGACATGGCCCGCCGCAGGGTCTATTCCGTGGCTCTCTGCGCGCGCACGGTTTCCCACATCCACCATGTCTTCGCGCCCGGCGCGCTGCTTATCATGCCCTCGGATCGCGAGGACGTCATCATCGCCGCCGCGCTTGCCGCGCTGAACGGCATCGCACTCGCGGGCATCGTTCTCACCGGCGACGCGCCGCTCGATCCAACGCTCGCCGACCTCTGCCGCCGGGCTTTCGAAACCGGGCTGCCCGTCCTCAAGGTGCGCACCGGAAGTTATCAAACCGCCCTCGACCTCTCACGCATGAGCGCCGAGGTGCCGTCCGATGACATGGAGCGCATGAACAACGTCATGGACTTCATCGCCCGCGGCATTGAGGTGGCCAGAATCGAGGCCCGCTGCGAGGTCGAGCTTGCCGTGCGCATGTCGCCCGCCGCATTCCGGCATCGCCTGGCCTCCCGCGCCCGCGAACTCGACCGCCGCATCATCCTGCCCGAGGGCGAGGAGCCGCGCACCATCCAGGCGGCCGTCGCCTGCCACCAACGCCGCATCGCGCGCTGCGTCCTCCTCGGAAACCCGGAGGAAATCCGCCGCGTCGCCGCCGCCAATGGTGTCGGCCTGCCGGACGAACTCGAGATCCTCGATGCCGCCGCGCTGCGCCCGCGCTACGTCGCGCCGCTTGTCGAAATGCGCCGTCACAAGCAGCTCAGCGAGCACGACGCCCTCGAGGCGCTTGAGGACAACGTCATGCTCGGCACCATGATGCTCGCGCTCGATGAGGTGGACGGCCTTGTCTCCGGCGCGGTCCATTCCTCCGCCAACACCATCCGTCCGGCGCTCCAGTTGATAAAAACCCGCGACGATGCCCGCGTGGTTTCCTCCGTGTTTTTCATGTGCCTGCCGGAGCAGGTTCTCGTCTACGGCGATTGCGCGGTGAACCCGAATCCGGATGCGGAAACCCTCGCCGACATCGCCATCCAGAGCGCCCACACCGCCGTGAGTTTTGGCATCCAGGCACGCGTCGCCCTCATCAGTTACTCCACCGGCGAGTCCGGCAGCGGGGCCGATGTCGAGAAAGTCCGCAAGGCCACCGAGATCGCGCGGGCGCTCAGGCCGGAGCTGCCGCTCGACGGTCCGCTCCAATACGACGCCGCCGCCATCGCCGAAGTCGCCGCCACCAAGGCGCCGGACAGCCCCGTCGCCGGCCAGGCCACCGTCTTTGTTTTCCCGGATCTCAACACCGGCAACACCACCTACAAGGCGGTCCAGCGCAGCGCCAACCTCGTCAGCGTCGGCCCCGTGCTCCAGGGCCTTCGCAAGCCCGTCAACGACCTCTCGCGCGGGGCACTCGTGGACGACATCATCTACACCATCGCCGTCACCGCCATCCAGAGCGCGGAGACCGCGTGACATCGTCCGCCGCTTATTCCATCATCCCGTCCCCATGAAAACCTCCGCCATCATCATTGTTTCAGCCGTCATCGCCTGCCTTTCCTCCTGCGCCTCCAGCAGCGAGGAACTCCAACAGCGCATGGACCGGCGCAACTCGAACTACGCCACCCTCCAGGAGCGCCGGGAAATCCGTGCCGACGCCCGCCAGGAACGTACCGACATGTGGTATGACCGCGTGATGCACTGATGCGGAAACCGGCGGCGGCCCGCACGTTCCACCACATCATGATATGACAATGGGATGATTCCGGCGTGGCTTGTGTGGTGGAATGACACTACACCAGTCCGCGCGAAAACGCACACGGAAAAATCGGCAATTCGTGTAATGGCAAATCCGCGGTTTTCACCGATGGTGCCAGCATGTTCGGAAAAACCCAATTCCGCCGGACCATCGCCGCCGCGCTTTGCCTCGCGCTGTCCGCGTTCGTTTTGTCGCGGCCGGCCATTGCGCTGCCTGCGGTGAAATTGGCGTGGAATCCGAATCCCGAGGAGAACGTGACCGGCTATCGCCTGCGATACGGAACGGTCAGTGGCCAACTTGATCAGGCGATTGACGTTGGATCGGGCGCTTTGGCCACCGTCAGCGGGCTCAGGTATTCCAGCACCTATTATTTCGCCATCCAGGCCTACAACTCCTCGGGGCTCTCCAGCGAGTTTACCGCGGAAATCTCCGTCACCACCGAATCTCCGCTTGATTATTACGCAAACTGGGTGGAGGCGGGCGGACTTCGCGGAGAGGATGCCGCCCACGCTGCGGTCCCTCACTCCGATGGCGTGCCCAATCTGGTCAAATACGCATTCGGCCTGCGCGCGGACCGTTCCGACCGCCGTTCGATGCAGGCCGATACCGGCACGCTTGGCCTGCCCCTGTTCCGATTGGTTTCCATCGGGGGCCTGTTTTATTTCGAGGTCCAATATGTCAGACTCCGCGATGGCGAGTTAAGTTATATTCCGAGGATTTCGACAGATATGATTAACTGGTCGCCAATGGAAGGCGCCGAGTCCGCGACGACGATCGATGAAAGCTGGGAAAGGGTGATCCATCGCATGCCCGTCGATCCGAAAACCGTTCCGCGTTTGTTCGGGATGGTCGGTGTGACGGTGCTTGTCACCCCGCGCGCGGCCTTCGACCGATGGGTGTCCGCTTCCGGACTGGCGGAAACGAACGCTTTGCCCGGATCCAATCCGATGAACGACGGCGTCACCAATCTGGTCAAATACGCCTTCAATATCGATGCGCTGGAACAAGCCGCCGTCATGTCCGAAGCGGGAACCTCCGGCCTGCCGGGGATCTCGGTTTCCCACACAAACGGACGCACCGTTTTCCGGCTTGAGTATCTCCGCAGGAAAAACAGCGGCCTCGTTTACAGCCCCGAAGTCTCCGGCGACATGATCCGCTTCTCACCGATGCGGGGAACCATGGCCACGGCCGGAATCGACAGCGAGTGGGAGCGGGTGGCCGTTTCCCTCGATGTTGGAAACACACCCTCAATGTTCGCCCGCGTCCAGGTCCGCTTGCCCTGATCCGCCTTTCGGGAATCCCGCCGCGGGTTGGGCCTTGCGCGCGCGGGCCGTCCGCCTATGGTCTCGGCCTCCCAACCACCAGCCATGGCCACCGTCACCCCATTCGCCGCCCTCCGTCCGGATACCAAGCTCGCCTCGCAAGTCTGCGAACTGCCATACGACGTGATGTCGTCCGCCGAGGCCAAGTCCATGGCCGATGGCAACCCGCTGTCCTTCCTCCGCGTCTCAAAACCCGAAATCGATCTGCCCGGCGGCACCGACCCCTGCTCGGACGCGGTTTACGCCAAGGGGCTGGAAAACTTCCGCAAACTCATCGATGACGGTGTCCTGCGGCGCGATGAAAAACCGAT
This sequence comes from uncultured Luteolibacter sp., assembly GCA_964554865.1. Taxonomy (GTDB): domain Bacteria; phylum Verrucomicrobiota; class Verrucomicrobiia; order Verrucomicrobiales; family Akkermansiaceae; genus Luteolibacter. Next base: position 8,675 of record CAZKQK010000025.1, read on the forward strand.
GTTCCACCTTTACCGCCAGGTGATGGGCGGCCACAGCCAGATCGGCCTCGTCGGCCTCGCAAGTTGTGGGGAATACCTCGCGAACATCGTGAAAAAACACGAACTCACCCGCCCGGACAAGGAGGACGACCGCGTGCGTCACATCGAAACGCTCAACGCCCAGACCGGCCCCGTGTTTCTCACCTACAAGTCGGTCACTGCCATCGACTCGCTCGTTTCCCGCATCACTTCCGCCGATCCGGAGATTGATTTCACCGCGCCTGACGGCGTGCGCCACAGCTCGTGGCCGGTGGCGGAGCAGGCGGACATCGATTTCCTCGCCGCCGAGTTCGCGAAGATGCCCGCGCTCTACATCGCGGACGGCCATCACCGCAGCGCCGCGGCCGGCCGCATTTTCCAAAGCCGCAATGGCCGGGGTGGCAGCGCCGGATTCCTCACGGTGATCTTCCCGCACGACCAGATGAACATTCTCGCCTACAACCGGGCGCTCAAGGATCGCAACGGTCACTCGCCGGAGGAAATCCTCGCCGCGCTCGGAAGCGTCTTCGAAATCACCGGAAGCGCCGATCCCGTGCCATCGGGAAAACACCGCTTGTCCTTCTATCAGGACGGCGTCTGGTACGGGCTCGCTTTCAGACCGGAGTTCACACGCGACCGCTCGGCCATCGATCTGCTGGATGTCTCGCTGCTCCAGGCCGAAGTCCTCGCCCCGCTTTTCGACATCGCCGACCCGCGCACCAGCAAGCGCATCGCCTTCGTCGGCGGCATTCGCGGCACGGCGGAGCTGGAAAAACTCGTCGATTCCGGCGAATTCGCCTGCGCCTTCTCGATGTTCCCCACCGGCATCGAGGACCTGATGGACATCGCCGACGCCGGCGGAATCATGCCGCCCAAGAGCACCTGGTTCGAGCCGAAGCTTCGCGACGCGATGTTTTCGCACCTCATCTGACATCCGCCCCGAGGCTCACAGGTCATGCGCCGACCTGCCGGAGCCAGTCGGCGAGATTGTAATAATTGCTCACCCGGCCGACCAATCCGTCGCGGATCTCGAAAAACGCGCCGACCCGAAGCAGATAGGTTTGCCCGTTCGCCTCGGGCAGGCCCTCGTCGGTATGAAGATACTCGCCGCGGATGCGAAACTCGGCCGCCGCCCGTGAAGGATCGGAGCTTTCGAAAACCACGAGGTCCTCCACCGTTTCACGATAGCAACGGTCCATTCTAACAAGGAAGGCGCGGAAGGCGCCGGTTCCCGTTTCCACGCCTCCCTCGTTGATCTCATGGATCACCCCGGGATGCAGCAGTTCCAACAGTTTCTCGCGGTCTCCGGAATTGAACGCGGCGTAATAGGATTCGATCAGCGGTTTCATCGTTGCGGCTCAGACCATTTCGATTTCGGGACTTGTCGCAACGATTTTCGAGGGATCGGTCTCCTCCCGGTCCGCGCGATGGCGGCGGAGCGCCGCGATGTCGAACTCCACGGCAAGCCGGTGGAAACCCTCGGCGAAAACCGGGGATTCATCCCGCCTGGGCCGGTCGGCGAATGCCGCCTGCGAGGGTGAAAACGCCGCCAGCCGGCCGATGTTCTCATCGATCAGTATCGACTCCGTTTTTCCTAACAGATGACAGACTCCCACATGGCAGCAGAGTTCCACCGCCCGGGCATCGGCACAACGGCCGATCCGCTCCACGCCCATCGGCGATTCGGTGGCGCTGGGCACGAGGATCAGATCAATTTCCGCACCGCGCAGCGCGGCGGAGATTTCGGGAATCTCGATGTCGAGACAAATCACCACCGCCATCCTCACTCCGCCGAGGCTCCAGACCCGGAGCGGTCCGCCTCCGCCGAACGCCGCCTCCCACGGTGTCAGGTGGATCTTGTCCTGATGCAGGATCCGGCCCTCTGTTAGAATCATCGCCCGGTTGCGAAGCGTGCCGCCGGCATCGCTGAAAGGCACCGTGCCAAGCACAGCCGCCTTGCCCGGCCGCACCAGCCTGCGGCGGAGTTCCGGCCAAAGTTGGTCGTGAAACAGCGCGGCCACTTCCGCCAGCGGTTCCGTTTTCCCCACAAAACGTTCCAGCCCGAGCCACAGAAACTCAGGCAGCAGCGCCACATCCGCGCCTTCATCCCATGATTGCTCCACCAGATCCGCCACCTTTTCGGCGAACTCCGCCGGGCTGGCACAGGGAAATCCGGCATCGAAGGCCAGCAGGTCGAGTTTCAGGCGATCCATGACTTGGTCCAGAAGGTGAGGGTTTTCGGAGTTTCCCCGGGTTCGCCGATTTCCTTCCAGCAAAACGTCGCGAGCAGGTCCGGATTTTTCGCATAGCCCATCCTTGTCCAGAAATCGTCAAGCGGCTGGTGCCCGGCCGGTCGCAGCGGATGCTCCCGCGGCCGGTTCACCGCGCAAAATGCCGCCGCCGTCAATCCCAGACGCCGGGCCTGCCCCTCGCGGCGTGCGAAAAACTCCCTGCCCAGGCCACGCCCGCGATGCTCCTTCAGGACCACGCTCTCGCCAAGGTAGAGGAATCCCGCCGGGTCCAGGCCCGACTTTTCGAACGGCTTGCGGAATTCCGGCGATTCCTCCTCCAGCGGCATGCAGGTGGTGGCTCCGATCAACCCGCCATCTGCGTCCAGGGCAAGCACGATCATCGCGCGCGGGCAGTTCCGGTAAACGGCAAGGTAGCCCCGCTCGTAATCGGGAGTCCCGTCATAAAGATACGGATATTCGCGGAAAACCGTGATCCTCAAATGGCCGAGGGCGTCAATCCACGGACCAAGATCCGGTCCGGCCACTTCCAGCAGGCGGACCGGTGAAACGGGAAAGGCGGAGTTGTCACGCATCGTCAACACGGACCAAACTGCACAACTGTCCCATCCACGCCAAGACTGGAGCCACAGAATAATAAGAATAATAAGAGACACAAATAATTGAAATCCGTTTTGCGGGAAGTGGGCGGGGGTCCGGTGGGGCGGGGGACACGGGCGAATCCGTGATCACGTAATGGCGATGCGGCCGGTTTCTGGCATGCTCGCTTGCGTAAGGGATAGCACAATAGCCCCCCAAAGGGCCCACGGGCGTCGGCACAAGGGAGCCGGCGCCCGTGGTTTTTTATGGCTGGAAGCTGAAATTCGAAGGGTTGACGGTATGGATTGGCCGAAATTTCAGTTTTTTTGAAAATTTAGATTGCATCCGGAGATCTTTGGTATAATTCTGTCCCTGCGGCCGATGCTGAAGCTGTCTTTGGCAGGCGATGTTTGAGGCCGTCATTTCCAAATTCCTGATTGATTCGGGCGTATGCCAGTCGGAGTTCCGGGGGGAAATCCGACACGGTGCCGGAGTTGTTCAGGGATTCTTTGGGGGGAATGTGCAAAACATCAAAAAGGCGCGGCCCGGTTTCCGGACCGCGCCTTTTTTATAATTTCCGCCCGGGTTTACCGGTTGGCGTCCGTTTTCCGCTCGTGCTCGGCCTTGGCCGCCTTGCGGCATTCGGCGACGAAGTGGTTGCAGGCCTCGCGGCAGAGCAGGGGGATGGCCTGGTTTTCCGGCAGGTCTCCGGGGATTCCGTTGTAGCGGCTGGCCTCGCTGTCTTCGAGCGGGGTGGCTTCGTCGATTTGCCAGAGGATCCGGCGGGCGCATTGGTGGGAGGGCCCGCAGACGCTGCGGACGAGTTGCTGGACTCCGGCATCGCTGATGGTGCGGGCAAAGCGGTACATGCCGGTTTGGCGCTTGAGTTTGTCGCGGAGGTTTTCCACTTCGAGCGAGCCCTTGCGGCGGGCGATTTCGAGCCCCACACCGGCCGGGTAGAATTGGTCGAGCGCCTGGCGGAGGTTCTCTTCGTTTTGGAGGGCCATGACCCAGCCGCGCCTGAGATTGGTCTGGCCCTTGGCGAAGCGGTAGGCGCCGTCCCCGGAGTAGGTGCAGAGTTCTCGCGCGGCGTCCGGACCCTCGTGAAGATCGAGTCCGCCGAAGGAGGGTTCGGTGGAGAGATCGGCGTCGAGGAAGTGGCAGAGCACGTAGGGATAACCGTAAACGTCGGCCTGGATTTCCAGTTCGCCCATGCGATGGACGCCGGCGCGGATCAGGTTTCGGAGTTCGGTGGCGATGGACATCGGGGAAGTGGCGTGGGGTTTCAGGCGCTGGCGGAGGATGAGCGGCGGGCGAGGTCGAAATCGCGGACCTGGTCGAGGATGACATCGGCGATGAGTCGTTCGGTGCCGATGGCGGAGCTGTAGTAGAGGGTTTTCCCCCGCAGGTGGTGGGGATTGTGGCGGAACACCCCGCGCTGGCTGGCGGCGGGACCGGCCTCGGGCTCGATCCCCAACAGAACGGGAATGTCCTGATAGGAATGGAGGCCGTCCGAGATGAAGAAGGGGACGACGATGACATTCGGCGTGGCGGCGAGTTGGTCCCATTCGGCGATGAACGGTTGCTCCTCCATGTAGGCGTCCACCACCGAGCGGTAGCCGGCTCCGGAGTCGTTGATGCGGGAGACCTGGTCCTTGATGGCCTTGGTGGAGTTTTGGTTCAGCCCGGTGCCGTGGCCGGTGATGATGAGGGTGGCGTCCGAAGTATCGACTCCGGGCGCGACCTCGCGGGCGCGGCGGAGGATCAGGTCGGTCATGGAAGGATGGACGCCGACGGGCAGGCAGTAATGCAGGGTTTTCCCGGAGACGCGGGTGGTGGGGCCGTCGAGCCGGAACTCGCGCGGAATGACATCCTGGGTGAAGTATCCCTCGCTGATGAAATCGGGGACGATGTAGATTTCCTCCGGGTCGATCATGTAGAGGGCCTCGCGCATGGATGGTTCCTCCTTCCAGAAACAACAATGGACCTCGCGGAACAGGCGGCGGCGGCGGATCTCGTCCGCATGATCGAAATAGGGTGTGGAGGAATCCGGGTTCTCGGTGGAACCGTGGCCGACGATGAGAAGGGCGCTATCGGGCTTGGGCGCGATGGACATGGGCGGAAGGTGGCGGGGTGGGGCCGGAATGCAAGGCGATGGTGGAAATCCGGATTGCCCCTTGCGGAGCGTCGCCATATTCACGGGCGTGGTCTTCGAGCGGCTCAGATTGTGGATCGATCCGGTGGAACGTTCCGGCCCGGAGGCGATGGCGGTGGACGAGTGGCTGCTGGAAACGGCGGACTCGCCCGTCCTGCGGGTTTATCGATGGCTTGGCGAGTGGGGGAGCGTCGGGTATTTCGGAAACCTGGTTGACGCCCGCGCCAGTTTGCCCGGTCTCTCATGGGTGCGGCGCTGGACGGGCGGAGGGACCGTGGACCACCGGGCGGATTGGACATATTCGGTGGTTTCTCCGGCAGGCAGCGCGCTCGCCGGGATGAAGGGGGCGGAAAGTTACCGGATCCTGCACGAGGCGCTTGTGGCGGCGCTGCGGGATGAGGGGCTGACAGCGATACTTGCCTCGGGGGCATCCGCGACCGGGGAATCGCTGTGTTTCCGAAATCCCGTGGGGCATGATCTGGTTGATTCGTCGGGAGCGAAAATCGCCGGAGCGGGACAGCGACGGACGCGCCGGGGCGTGTTGCATCAGGGATCGGTGGCCTGTTTGCCTGCCGGGGGGCGCGGATTCGAGGAGCGGGCGCACGGTTTGGCCGGAAAACTCGCGGAGGGATGGGAAACGGCGGACTTCCGGGTTCCCACGGCATGGTTGGAGGAAAAGGTGGGGGCTCGCTACGGGAACCCGCATTGGCTGGCCGGGAAGCGCGGCGAGTGAAAAAGCGAAAAAGAAAAGGCGCGTCGGATTTCCCCCCGGATCTCTCGACGCGCTCTTTCTTTTCCTGTGCCTTCCGGCGCTTGCCCGATCTGACCGACTTCCCCCCGGAGATCGGATCAGAGCTTGTCGGCGTGGCTCGGTTGGCTCTGGAGTTCCGTTTGGGCCGTGGCGTTCGCGGAACGACCAAAGAATCGCTGAAAATCAGGAAAACAAAAGCAGATTTTGGGTCCAATTCCGGCCAGGTGGTCCCAAAACCGGCCACAAGCGACTGGGAGCGGGGATTTTTTGGAAATTCCGGTGTCGGGCTTGAAGAAGCGCAGGGCTTCCGGCCAGATTCCGGGCATGAGGATCGGGATTATCGGCACCGGAATGATCGGCAAAGTTCACGCGCAAGCGATTCGTGCGATGGAAGGCGGAGAGTTGCACTCCGTTTTCAATCGCCGCATCGAGGGGGCGAGAAAACTGGGTGATGAACATGGTGTGCCGGCCTTTGCCGATCTGCGGGAGTTTTTGGCCGATCCGGAATTGGAGGCGGTGACGGTTTGCACGCCATCGGGAGCGCATTTCGAACCCGCTCTGGCCGCGTTGCGGGCTGGCAGGCATGTGCTGGTGGAGAAACCCCTCGAGGTGAGCACGGAAAAGGTGGACCGGCTGATGGAGACGGCGAGGGAAGCGGGAAAAACGCTGGCTTCGGTGTTGAACCGCCGTTTCACACCGGCGATGGATGAATTCCGCTCGGCAGTGGCTGGCGGGCGTTTCGGCCGGATCACCTCGGCCTCCTGTTATGTGAAGTGGTATCGGGATCAGGCTTATTATGATTCCGCGGACTGGCGGGGCACTTGGGCCATGGACGGAGGGGGAGCGCTGATGAACCAGGCGATTCACGCGATCGACGCCCTGCTGCTGCTTGCCGGGCCGGTGCGATCGGTTTCGGCGGCGACCGCCTGCCTTGCGCATGAGCGCATCGAGGTCGAGGACATCGGCGTGGCGGCGCTGGAGTTCGAAAGCGGGGCAAGGGGAGTCATCGAGGGATCGACATGTTGTTGGTCGGCTGCCGGGCATCCGGTGCGTATTCAGATTTGCGGCACGGATGGCTCGGTGTTTCTCGCCGACGAAACCTTCGAGGTTTGGGATTTCCGTGAAACGGCCGCGCAGGACGAGTTGGTGCGCTCCGCGATGATGGGCGGGCCGGGCGGCGGGCTGGGAGCGAACAATCCGAAGGCCATTGGTTTCCTCCAGCATCAGCGGAACATCGAGGATTTCGTGACCGCCATCCGCGAGGGTCGTGAGCCGGCGACATCCGCCTCAAGCGCACGTTTGGCGGTGTCCGTGATGGAGGCGATTTACCAAAGCGCGCGGGACGGCGGACGTCCGGTGAAGCCGGTTTGAGGCCCTCCGTGATTTCTGTTCCCCCCTGTTCAAATCCATTTCAGTTGGGAGGCTTATGTGATGTCGCGTATCCGGGACGTTTCCTCCGGCGAATCATTGTTTGGTTGTTCCTTATCAGCGGAAGAGGCTTCGCGGAGCTCGCGGTTGCGGATGGCGTTCCCGGAATTGAGTTCGAAGAGGGCCTTGGCCCAGCGGGCGCGGCGCCAGGTGGTATGGGCCCAGACGAATCCGGCCAGCCCGGCGTTCAGGCAAAAGCACGCGGCCCAGCCGATGTCGGCCTCGTAGTGGTGGACGACCACGGCGGAGGTGCCTGCGGCGACGGCGCACCAGATCCATTCCAGCCATGAGGATGACAGCACGTAAACGATGAGCGCGATGACGACCAGCGGCGCCGCGGATGATAACAGCACGCCGAGCGGCCAGATGAAACCGGCGGCGATCTCGCTCCAGCCGATGATTTCCCACTCGCCGGCGTCGATGTTCGCGCTGATTTCGCCGATCCATGCGCCGACCACCATTGCCAGGAGAAACAGGAAGCCCCGCTTGAGCGGAGTACCGATGGTCTCGCCGAAGATGTCCACCGGATCGAGGTTCATGGCGGGATCAGGACATGGTTTCGCCCGCGTGGACGTTAAGGAAGCTTACACCGACCACGAAGGCGATGGCGACGAAGCCCCGCCATGTTCCGATGGTCCGGTGGACATTTTCGGCGAGGGGCGGCGCGTAGGGAGAGAGCTCGAAGCCGGCCACCTGACCGAGCGGTCTCCAATCGGGCATGCCGTCACACCAGACGAGGGTGTCGCCGTGGAGACGTCCTTCCCGGATCATGGAAATGATATCAGAAGCCGGGACCGGTCCCTGCCGGCTGTCGCTTTCAGAGAAGAACCACCGCTTCATCAGGCCGGGCTCAGTAGGATCTTCGGAACTCGACCGGGCGCTGTTCCTTGGGGGCGGTCAGATAGGTCGGACCATCGGTGTAGGAGCCGGAGAGGACGTTCTTGGACGGTTGGGAAAGAATGATGGCGTAGTAACATTTGCCGGAGTCCCATGTGGTGATGTAGGCCTTGCCGCCGCTGACCACACCCTTGACATCGTAGGTGTCGATGCGGCCGGTGATGTCGCGCCCGCTTTGTTTGAGATCGGCGCGTCTCCAGTCTTCGGAAAACCAGGTGCCCGAGACGTTGATGCGCGAGGGAGCCTGCTGGAGTTTGAGCCATTCGTTGGCGGATTCGGCGTTTTTGGCGATCGATTTCTGTGTTTCGCAGGAGGTGATGGCGGCAAGGCAAGCGGCCGCGACGAGGCATGAAGTCGGCTTTTTCATAACTCCCCGATGAAAGTGGATTGGCATGGAAATGGGAAGCCCTAAATCCGCGGCGCTTGTTCGAGTACGAAAAACGCTCCGCCGGGGCCTTCCGGATCGGCGAGGGCGGGGGGCGCGTTCCGTCCGAGGAAATGGCGGAGGGGTTTCAGGTTCCGGGTTTCCAGCCGGTCGGAGTGCCAGATGGAGAGATCGGTGAAGTTGACATCGGCGGTGATGTCCTGGCGGCCTATGTTCTGATAGATCGCCGGGCCTTCCAGCCGTTGCTGGAGCAGATAGGCACGGACGGTTCCCCGGGGGCGGCGTTGATAGATGACATCCGCCTCCGCGCCGTAGTCGATGGTGAGCATGCGGCCGGCGTTCCAGGAGGGCAGCCATTCATCGAGCCACCGGCGGTAGGAATCATGGACCTCCACGCACTGCCCCTCTGGCAGGGGCTGGCTGAAGATGGATGAGGCGGGAAGCGGGGAATCCGGGAGCAGGATTTCCCGGGCAGCGCCGCCTGTGAAGTCCACGCCGATCTCGCGCCAGCCATCGGCGGTTTTCCGGAAACGGCGGACGGGGAAGGCGTCCACCAGCTCGTTCGAGCAGATCACGGCGCGTCCGCGGCAGGCGGCGAGGGCATCCGCAGGGGATGAATGCCACTTTGCGCGGGATCCGAGCATCCCGCGCTGGATTTCGGCGAGTGGCTCCGAGGTTTCCACCAGATGCAGGCGGAGGCCGAGGCGGGTGAGGAAGGGGAGTTTGCGAAGGACGGATTTCGCCAGGCGGCCTTCGCCGGGGCCGATCTCGATGAAGTCGCGGCAGCCGGTTTCCCCAAGCGCCCGCAGTGCCCAGGCGGCGATGGCGTTGCCGAGGGCGTCCGAGAGCATGGGCGCGGTGGTGAAATCCCCACGGGAGCCGACGCCGGTGATTCTCCGCGAGTAGTAGCCGCGCTCCGGGTCGTGGAGCGCCCGGCGCATGAAGGCTTCGAAGGATGACGGCGGATCGGGGGGCATGCGGAGAAAGCAAAGTAACTTTTTCCTTGCTCCAAAACCGAAAAACATAAGGAGTCGTAAATAAATAACCTTCACAACCCACTTAAGATTCATCAAGTGTGTCCCAATGGGGGGAATTGACGCCATCATGCAAAAGTTTCAACCGGTTTGGCCGCATCTGGACGAGCGTGCCAGACGGATCACCGCCGCGGGCGAAGCCATTGCAATCGGTCACGGTGGGATTTCGGCTGTTCATCGTGTGTGTGGCCTCTCCCGCCCGGCCGCCTGGGATGGTGGGTGCGGCCCTGGGTGAGAGGGGGTGACTGGCTGAAGTGGCCGGGCCAGTTGCCGGTCCCGTCAAAGGTGAAAACCTCCATCCGCTCTCGCGTGGAAGGCTCGGTGCCCGTGTATGGCGGGCCGGAAGCCGGAATGAGATCTCCGCGATCGTGGCGGGTGACCTGCCGCAGACCGTCATGCCAGCAATGGTTGTCCCGGGTGGCGGCGGATGAGGCGTGAGCTTTCACGTTTTTCCGGTTACGCTGAAGCAAAGGAAGGGTACCGGCTTGCGGGCGGGTGGAAATGGCAGCGGGCGGCTCATGCAAGTGAGCGGCCGTGCCATGGAGGTTCTCCAGCGGGAAGCGCCAAAATCCGGGGGAAATAGCCGAGGAGCCGGAGAACTTCGTTTCGCAAATGGGTTGGCATGGTCAACGCCATTGGTTGGCGCGCGGGTTCGATTGAATGAGGTGAGGGTGCGTGTTGGACGGGCGATTCTACAGGCTTGCGCCGTTGCGGCCGGGTCATTATTTAGCGGAGCATGTTTTCGATGATTTGCAGGGTGCTGCTGCCGGCCGCCGTTTGTGTGGTGCTTTGCCAGTGCGGGGCTCCGATGGGAACGGGCAATCTGGGCGGACCGACGGTGGAGGAGCGCAACATGCGGATCGCCTCGGAGCCCACGGGGGATTTTTTCTACGGCCGCCGCTATTACGTGGAGAAAACCCGTTTTTGGGGGTACCTGCGCAAGCCCCGGGAGCCGTGGAGCCGTGCGAAGCTGGTGATGATGCGGGAGGACCGGAAGCGCAACCCGGACCGGCTTCCGGAAAACGGACCGCAGGGGCAGCGCTACGGGTTTGACAACAATCACGAGTATCGCCTCCGCGGCCGTTTCACCGGTGAGGAATGCTACGATCCCAACAGCAACCAGTTTCTGCCGGTATTCCTCCTGGGCGACTACGAGGTGCTGGACAAGCAGCCCGGCTGGTTGTTCCGGCCGGACGACCGATACGACCGCTTCCGCATCACGATGGTGCCCCGGTGAGCCCCCCTGACGGCCATGAAACCCAAACCCATCCAGCGCGGCATTCAATCCTCGAAAGCCCGCGTTTCCGGCGATGCTCCGCTGATCGGGCGTGTTTCCCGCTTGCGCGATCAGGATGGCGGAGAGAGGCACAGGCACGGACGGCGGGGGCACGGGATGGCGGATTCCCCGATGATGGTGGCGAAGCGGCGGCTGGTTCTGCTGTGGTCGGCGATCCTGATCGTGGCGACCTTTGGAGTGATCGGCGGTTTCATCATGTATTGGTTGAAGACCCGGCCGGCGCGGTTCGATACCGGCGCACCGGTGGCTCCGCGCCACGAGCGGGTGGTTTCCCGGCATGTGTCACCGGACGAGGATGAGGCATTGAGACTGGTGCGTGCGGCGCTGGCCTCCGGCAATGAGGTGGAAGCGGCGCGTCACTTCCGGACGGGAGCCGGGGGGGCGGCCGAGGTGCTGGAGATGCTGCGCGCCGAACCCGATGGCGGAAAATGGAAACTGGACTGGATGGGCAGCCTGGATACCGACGGACAGATCCTCGAAGGGGTGATGGTGACGCCGGAAGACGGTGATCCCGCGCGGCAGCGGCTGGCGTTTCTGGCGCCCGACGAGAAGGGCGTTTGGAAGGTGGATTTCGACTCGTTCGCCAGAATCTGCCGTCCATCATGGGAGGATTTGTTAGACGGAGGCGCGCGGAGGGCGGAGGTGAGGGTGCTGATCGCTTCGGACTCCTACTTCAACGGTCCCTTTGCCAGCGAATCCGAGTGGTCCGGATTCACGATGGTTTCACCAGATGTGAAGGCGGACGAGGGCGACGTGGAATTGCTGCGCGGCTATGCCGCCAAGGGTTCGCCGCAGGCCAGGGCCTTGGAGCGGATTTTCCAAAACCAGGTGAGAATGGCGCGGGTGACCCTGGAGGTTACCAGGGCGCCCGGCGCGGAGGCGCGACAATTCGAGATCACCAGAGTGCTCTCGAACGAATGGGTGGTGGGAACAAAAGCCTTCGACGAGCGTTTCCGTGAGGACGAAACGCCGCCGAAAGATCCGGGGCGGGCGGCCCGGGAATAGTGTTTCATCAAATTCAAGCCGACGGATGCGGGGTTGCGAAGCATCCATGGGGAACCTGCGCGCCATCCGCCCAATTCCATTTGACGAACTAATAGGAGGATTCGACGCGGTGGGCGACATCAAGGTAGCCGTAGTCCACCTCGTAGATCTGCTTGAAGCAATCGAGGGCGGAGGGTTTGTCCCCCATTTCCTCGTGGATGAGGCCCTTTTCGTAAAGGACCTGTTTCTTGGTGGCGTCCATGGCGTGGAGGTCGGCCAGGGCGTCCGAGAGGGTCTTGATGGCGAGGTCGAACATGTTCTTCGCCTTGAAGCAGCGGGCGAGGGTGAGCAGGACCTTGGTGCGGATGTGGGGATTGCGGGTGGCCTGCTGGAGGTGGGGGATGGCGGCGCTGAAGTCGCCGGAGTTGTAAAGGGCGTTGCCGAGTTCGAAGCGGAGCTGGGGGTCGGTGGGGTTCTGGTCCACGCGGCGCTGGGCCTCGACGACCTGCTCGGCCATGCGGTCGGCGCGGCGGGCGTCGAGGGCGGCGACGAGTTCGGCATTGTCCGGGTCCGCAGCGACGGCGGCTTCGAGTGACTTGAGGTCGGCGTCGATGGCCTTGTCGCGCATGACGGAGGATTTGGTGGCCAGCGCGACGTCGCCATTGCTCAGCGAGTGAGCCCACTGGTAGAAGGAGTGGGCGTTCTGCCAGTCTTCGAGCTGCTCGTAGATGCCGGCGAGTTCCTTGACGGTGGCAAGGTGGTTCGGGTCCGTGTTGTATTTCTCGATGACCTTGTCCCGGCGCTCCATGAGCTGCTCGGCGGTGAGTCCGGTGCGGGAGGACTTTTCGAGTTCCTCGAACTCGGCGGCGTTGCGCATGAGCGAGCGCATGTCGGCATTCTCGTCCCACTTCTGCTTGAGCATGGAGGCGCGTGCGGACGCGTCCTTGGAGCCCTTGATGGCGACTCCGTCGGTGGGGTGGTGCTTGATGATGTCGTTATAGACCTCGGAGGCGAGTTGAGGCTGTTCGCGGCTGATGTAGAAGGTGGCGAGCTTGTGGAGGAGCTTGGCGTTTTCCGGTTTGCCCCTGCGGATGGTTTCGAGGGCGAAGGCGGCGGTTTCGAAGAACTCGAGTTTCACGCAGGCGTCGAAGAGCAGGTCGTTCGCCTGGTCGTTGAGCGGATCCTTTTCGAGTTCCTTCTCGATGAGCGGGAGGGATCCGAGCGGATCCTTTTTGACCTGTCCCTGGAGTTTCATGGTGCCCATGCCGCCGGTCTGGATGCCGAACAGCCCGCCCTTTTTCTTGCCGGAGGCGAGGATGAGTTCGGATTTGCGCAGAAGCTTGCGGCCATCAAGGAAACCGGGGTTGTCCTTGAGGACTCCCTGAAGGAGAGTGATGGCGTATTCGTGGTTGTTCGCCTGGACGGCCGTGAGCGCCTTGAGCCAAAGGGGTTTGAGGTTCGGCGGGAGTTCTTTTTCGGTGATCTCGGGCATGGCGGTAAAGCGTGGTGGGATTTGTGGCGGTCCGTATCCGACGGAGCGCGGGTGGAACTTGGAGGTTGCGCGGCGGCTTGGCAAGCGCGTGTGACGGTCAAAAAAATGTCGGATGGCGGGGGCTTGATTTTTTGGATTGATGCCGCGCGAATGATGGTTTACTCCGCCGCAGCGACCGGGGATTTCACTGCCGGAGCCACATTTCCCACCATGCCCCCACGCCCATCAAACCAGGGACGCCGTCCCGCGAAGAAAAAAGGCAACTCCGGCGGTCGCGGCCGCTTCGGCCCTCCGAAACGCCAGAACAAGGAAGGGGAGGAGAAGGCGGTGGAGGTGGAGGGTGAGATTTCCTCGGTGCTCGCGGGCACGATGTTCCGGGTGCGTCTGGAGAGCGGACACGAGGTGCTGGCGCACATTTCCGGCAAGATGAGAAAGCGTTTCATCCGCCTGGTGGTGGGTGACCGCGTGAAGATGGAGATGTCTCCCTATGATCTGACGAAGGCGCGGATCGTGTTCCGGATGGGTTGATCCGGCGGCGGGGGAGTCATTCGTGTTCCTCCGCTTCGGCGGCGGCCGCGGCGATGCTGCGGCGCTCGATCACGATCTCGCCGAGCAGGTCGCTCTGGCGGACGACGAACTGGTTCAGCTTCATGAGTTCGAGCAGGGCGAGGAATGTGACGATGACCTCGGACTTGGTGGTGGCGGACTCGAACAGTTCGCCAAAGCGGCGCGACTCGCCCGGTTGGAACCTGGCCATGAGCAGTTCGATCTTGTCGGAAACCGTGTAGCGGTCGTCGATGATGTCCCCGAAGTCGTGGGATTCCTCGAAGCGCTTGAGGACGTTCTGGAAGGCGCGGATGAGGTCGAAGATCGAGACCTCGGCGAGTCCCGGGGCTTCCTCGGCGGGTGCGTCCGCGGCGTCCGGCCGGTGGGCGAAGCGGCCTTCCTGCTCGATTTCGCGCAGCGAGAGGAAACCGGCGGCATCCTTGAATTTCTTGTATTCGATCAGCTGCCGGATGAGTTCCCAGCGGGGATCGTCGTCCTCGGCGTCGTCCTCGGGCGGCTGATCGACGCGGGGCAGGAGGGTGCGGCTCTTCAGATACATCAGGTTGGCCGCCATGACGATGAACTCGGAGGCGAGGTCGATGTTGAGGAGCTTGAAGGTGTTGATGTAGTCGAGATACTGCCTGGTGATGCGCTCGATGGAAATGGAGTGGATGTCCACCTCGTCGCGTTTGATGAGGTAGAGCAGCAGGTCGAGGGGACCTTCGAAGATTTCGAGACGGACTTTGTAGTCGGTGGCTTCCACAGGGCGGGTGGTAGGGGATGGCAGGCGGCGGAGCGAGGCAAATTTCCCTCGCTTCGGGTGTGCGGAGTGTTTTTTATTCCTCCGCGCCGAGGCGACCCGAAGCATGGAGACCGAGCAACTGCAAAATTTCAACGAACGCCTGAGCCAATGGGTGGCCAACCAGGGGTTTTGGTTTCAGGTGAGGTACTCGATGGCCGGAACGGGAATGCGCGGGCGGGCGATGTTCCACCTGCTGAGAATGGGCGCGCGGCTGCTGGTTTTCATGGTTCTGGTGGTGATCGGGATCTGGATTTATCTGGTCAAGCGGCCGGACTCCACGGTTTTCCAGAAGCAGTTTCGCGAGGAGATCAGGCTGGCCCTGGGCGCCAGGGATTTGGAAATGGGGCTCGACCGCCAGCAGGGGCAGTTGGAGATAAACCGTCTGGGGGCGGAAGGGGAGGGCGGCAGTTTCTTCTCGGCGCTGGAGGCGCGGAACATCCGCTGCAAGATGAATCTGGTGGACGGCCTGGTGGGCGTGTGGAAACCCGGTGTGATTTCGATCGCGCGGCTGGACATCGATCTGCGGGCCGGCACGGACGACGCCGAGTCGGCGGCGAGCTTGTCGGAGGTGGTTTTCCGGCGATCGGAAAAGGTGGAAATCAATGCCTTCGAGGTGGCGGACGCCTCGCTGCGTTGGGGTTTCTCGGAGAGGACCCAGGGCGCGATCGAGGGCAGCATGCTGCGGGTACAGCGGGTGGACAGCGGCTGGCGGATGACTTTCCGGGGTGGATTGTTCAGGCAGAACTGGCTGTATGACCTGAAGATCGTGGAAATGATCGTGCTGTGCGAACCCTCGGGCCTTCACTTTGAAAAGGCGCTGCTTCAGAGGAAGGAGGGATCGGTGGACTTCTCCGGTCTGAGGGTCGAGGCCGGTGAGCGCCCGGTGGTTTCAGGCACGGCGAAGATCACGAACCTGAATCTCGAAGGTGTGTTGCCGTCATCGGTGAGGACCTTTGTCGAAGGATCGATCTCCGGCGACTTCAGGGTTTCCGGTTCCACCAACAGCTCGGAGGGGGTGGGATTCGAGGGCCAGGTGGTCATGGATGGCAAGGACACGGTCTCGATCCGCGAGCGGGTTCACCTGTTGGGCGCGCTCTCGGTGGTGGACTATTCGCGCAACTATCACCGGGTGGAATTCCGCGAGGGATCATTCCAGATGAAGACCAGCGGAGGCGGGATGGTTCTGAGTGAGATCAAGCTGAAAGCGGAGGATCTCTTCACCATGGAAGGAAACATCAAGGTGCGCCTGCCTACCGACAAGGAGGTTCAGGACGCCCTTCAGAGTGGGGCGGGGGCCGTGAGTTCGCCGATCTTCCGTGCGGAAGACGATGCGGCGGAAAGGCGGGATCTGGCGAGGAGCGACGACTTCACGCTCAGGCGCGCGGCCCAGGAGGCCAAGGCGATCCAGGAAGGGCGGCAGGATCTCGATTCGATCGATCTTTACAGGCGTCTCGGCCTGAGCATCCAGATGCGGCAGCTTCAGGCACAGCAGGCCGATCGGATGTCCCGCATGCTGCGATATGAGGGCGGAGTGATCATCACCATTCCCGGGGATGCGTTTGAGCGCGCGCCGCGCCTGCAGGCGCTTTATCCGGTGAACCGCAGTACCGGACGCATCGCCATGAGAGTGCC
This sequence comes from uncultured Luteolibacter sp., assembly GCA_964554865.1. GTDB lineage: Bacteria > Verrucomicrobiota > Verrucomicrobiia > Verrucomicrobiales > Akkermansiaceae > Luteolibacter. The sequence continues at coordinate 24,924 of CAZKQK010000025.1, forward strand.
GATCGAGGGCGGCATCTACGAGGTGACGCTCAAGCAGGCCGAGGATGTCTATCTCCAGGGCCAGCGGTGAGTTTAATCAGGATTTTCCGAGGCCGAGGCTTTGGAAAATCTCCAGGGTGGCGCGGCTTTTGTTGAGGGTATAGAAATGGATGCCGTCCACATCGTGGTCCAGCAGATCCGCGCATTGCTCGGCCGCGTAGTGGATGCCGACGCGTTCGACGGCCGCGGGATTGCCGCCCGCGCGGTTGAGCGCGCGGATCAGCTTGGCGGGGTAGCGCGCTCCGGCGGCGAGTTCCGCCATGCGTTTCATGCCTTGAAGGGATGAGACCGGCATGACTCCGGCGATGATGGGGATGTCGATCCCGGCGAGTCGGCAGCGGTCGCGGAAATCGAGGAAGTCGTGGTTGTCGAAAAACAGCTGGGTGCAGATATAGTCAGCCCCGGCATTCACCTTGGCCTTGAGGAAATCCAGCTCCGCGACACGGTTCGGGGTGGCCGGATGGCCTTCGGGGAAACCGGCGACGCCGACGCCGAATCCGCGCGGGTCCGGATGGCGGCCGCTGGCGTTGAAGGCCCGGATGAAGGCGACAAGATCGGCGGCCTGCTGGAAGTCGCCCTTGCTCCAGTCGTAGTCCGGCCGGTCCTTCGGCGGATCTCCCCTGAGGGCGAGAACGTTGGCCACACCGGCGGCGGCGTAGCGGATGAGTATGGCCTCGATGTCCTCCCGGCTGTGACCCACGCAGGTGAGGTGCGGCACCGGCGGGATGGTGGTGGTTTGCTTGATGCGCACCACGAGATCGTGGGTCATCTCGCGGGTGGTTCCGCCGGCTCCGTAGGTGACCGAGACGAAGGTGGGTTTCAGCGGCTCAAGCTCGCGGATGGTCTGATAGAGTTCCTCCCAGGCCGTGGCGCCGCGGGGCGGGAAGAACTCGAATGAAAGCGAGGGCTCGGGGCCGGAAAGGATGTCCTGGATGTGCATGGGCGGGTGGAGGAGGGTGGCGGATTTCCGGAGGTCCGATGGCGAAACTTTTCAACCCTGACGGGGTTTTCTCACTCGATGGCTCCGGAAAACGGCGCTAAACAAGCTTCAAATCCCGATGAAAACAATCCTTGTTTCCCTCATTCTCGCGACCGCCCTCACTCCGGCGGCGGTGCGTGCACAGGCGCGTGACGGCTCGGACGGGAAACCGGGACCGCGTGACGGCGATGGCCGCCGCCCCCCTCCCGGCAAGGTGTTTGCCGATGCCTGGAAAGGGGCTGATACAGATGGTGACGGGTTCATCTCGCTGGCGGAGTTCGAGGCGATGCCCAGATTGAAAAACCTGCCGGAAGAAAAGCGGGCGAACCTTTTCAAGCGGCTGGACAAGAACGGCGACGGCAAGCTCAGCCGCGAGGAACTCGGGCGCATGGGGGGCAGGCCGCAGGATCAGGGTCGGCCGATGCAGCGCTTGTGGGAGCTGGACAAGGATAGGAGCGGGGGCGTCAGTTTCGAGGAATTCAAGGCCGGGGAAATCTTCGGCAAGCTCCCGCCGGAGAAGCTGCTGGAGGTTTTCCGGCGTCTGGATACCAATGGGGACGGGATGATTTCCCCGCAGGATCGTCCGGTGCATCCGTTCCGTCCGAACGGTGGAAAAGGGCGCGGACCCGATGGCGATAAATCCAAGGGCGAAGACAGGCCCGGCAAAGGCGGGGATAGGTCCAAGGGCGAAGGTAAGCCCGGCAAGGGTGGGGATAGGCCCAAGGGGCAGCGGGGCGAACCGCAGCAGCTCATCCGGCAACTCGACAAGGATGGCGACGGGGCGCTTTCCTTCGAGGAGTTCCGCAAGTGGCCGGCGGTTCGCGACCTCGGTGAGGACGCGCAGGAGAACCGCTTCATGGCCATGGACAAAAACGGGGACCTGAAGCTCACGCGCGGGGATTTCCCGCCGCCTCCACCGCGCAAGGACTGATCCGCAGTCTCGGGAAAACCCGGATCCCACACACGCAAAACCCGCCCGGGTGGTGTGCGTCCCGGGCGGGTTTTCTTCGTTCCGATGGATACTTGGAACCGGCCGCTTATGGCTGGGCAGGCACGTAGAGTTCCGATCCTTTCGCCAGAACGGTGGCATGGGTAAGATCCAGTCCGTTGAGATCGTTGAGACGATTCGGATCGGTGCCGTATTTGGCGGCGAAGTCACCGTAGGTCATCTCGCCCTCAATGGTGACGGAGCGGATCTTTTTCTCAGTGTTCGGGGTTGGGGAGCTTTCGGCGACGGCGGACTCTTGCGCAGCGGGCGCCGGAGCGGCCTGGTGGCTTGCCGGCGGTGGCGCGGGCGCCGGGGAGGTGTCCTCGATGACGACTGGCTCGGAGTGCCTGGCGATGGTGGAAACGGGCATCACTCCGGAGGAAAGCGAAGCCTGGCGCGGCTGACTGGGCGGCTTGGCGGCGAGAGTCTGCCTGGAGACCGCGGCCGGGGTGGCAAGCGGTTTGCTTGCCGGAGCGGCTCCACCCAGCCGGATGGTTTGGCCGGCGCGGAGACGGGTGGGTTGGACGCCCGGATTCGCAGCCAGCAGAGCGTCCACCGGGATGCGGCGTTTGCGCGAAATGCTGGAGAAGGTTTCCCCGGGCGCGACCTTGTGGCTGCCCGCGTGCGGTGAAACGCGGGCTTCCGGCCTGGCTGCGGCTTTCGGGGCGGTGGCTGCGACTGCTGCGGAGGAAGCGGCCGCCTTGCCGGGAAGTTTGAGTTTCTGGCCGGGATGAATCACGCGGTTCGTCCGGATGCCGTTGGCCTTTGCAAGCGTGGCCACGGAGACCCCGTTGCGGCGGGCGATCCGTTCCAGGCTGTCGCCCTTGCGGACGGTGTAGGTGGCTGCGCCGCCGCCCGTCGGGATGGATGCCGCTGCCTTGGCCACTTGTTGCTGAGGCCGGGTGAGTGCCTCCAAACGGCGGATTTCCTGCTCCTGGCGGGCGCACTTCGCTCTCAGCGCTTCCAGTTCGCTCGACGCGAAGGCTTTGGCGCCTCCAAGGACGAGGGTGAGTGCCGCAAACAACAGGGTTGCTTTCATGGGGCCGATTTTTCAAAAATTAAGATTAGAATCAAGAAAAAATCAGGAAAACTTAAATATTGGCGCACAGAACCGCCCCTCGGGGATTCCGCTGTGAGGGGCGAAAAAAACGGGCGCTCCCCGTGAGGGAGCGCCCGTGTTGAGAGGAGGTCAGGCGCCGCCGGAGGGGGTCAGGCGCGGCCGAGGTAGGAGTTGTCCTCGGTTTTCACGTTGATGCGCTCGCCGACGTTGATGAAGAGCGGGACTTGGACGATGAGGCCGGTCTCCATGGTGGCGGGCTTGTAAACGTTGTTGGCGGAGTCGCCCTTCACGCCTTCGGCGGATTCGGTGACGGTCATGGTCATGGTGAGCGGCAGTTCGACGGAGACCACGTTGCCATCGGCAATGAGAAGGGTGTAAACCTGGCCTTCGATGAGGTAGTTTTTCACGCCCTCGATGAGGTCGTCATGGACGATGGCGTCCTCGAAGGTGTTGGGATCGAGGAAATGGTAACCGGAGCTGTCCTTGTAGGAGTATTCGTGCGGGTTGCGCTCGAGCAACACGCCATCGAGGGAGTCGTTGGAGGTGAGGCGCAGGTTGAAGATTTTCTTGGTGGCCACGCTGCGGATGGACATCTGCACGTAGGAGGCCATGCGCGGCGGGGTTTTCAGTTCGTGATCCACCACCAGGCAGATCTCGTTGTTGTGGCGGACGGCGTGTCCCTTGCGGAGGTTGATGACGGGTGTGCTGGCCATGGCGGTTTCGGTGGAGGCGGGGAATAGGCGCGGGGGCGGGTGGAGGCAAGCCCGGATTTCAGCCCGGGATGGCGGCGTCGCGCATGGTTTCCACCCATTGGGCGAGTTGGTCGTCGTCGTCTTTGGCGGACCAGACGCGGCGGAGGAAGTCGGCGGGATGGATGCCTCCATGTTCGCGGAGGAACTTGCGGTCGCCGCCGCAGCCGAACATCAGGTCGGGATCGAGTTCGCCACGAAGCTTGGCGCGGGCCTTGGCGAGGATGCGGGGCAGGTAGGCCATGCCGCGGAATTCGTCGCCGAAGGTGGGGATGTCGTTGCGGGTGAGGAGTTGCGCCGGGGTGGCGGTTTCCGGGTGGGTGAGCAGGTAGTCGCGGCGCACGGCGGCCACCAGCAGGGCGGTGGTGGGGCTGGGCAGGCCGTCCTCGCAGAAGTCCTCGACGAAGTCGAAGAACTCGCGGGTCTTGTAGCCGATGGATTCGAGAAAACGCAGGTCGCAGGCCTGGTAGTGGGTTTCGAAGTCTCGATTGCCGCGGCGGTATTGGTCCGCGCAACGCTCGAAGAGGGCCATGAAGGTGTCGTTCCAAGTCATGCGCAGGGGCTAGACGCGGAAACGCCGCTTGGCAAGGGCGGGGTCAGCGGAAATGGGCTTCGATCGCCGTGGACACATCGGAGAAAACCGACGGGTTTTGGGTTTCCGGCAGCCCGAGGGCGAGGAGCGGCACTTGCTCGCGGGTGTGGTCGGTGCCGGTGTGATAAGGGTCGTTGCCGTGGTCGGCGGTGATCATGACGAGGTCACCGGGTGCGATTCCCGGGAGGAAGCCGCCGAGCCAGGAGTCGAACTCGCGGAGGCAGCGCGCGTAGCCCCCGGGATCGCGGCGATGGCCGTAGAGGGAATCGAAGTCCACCAGGTTGGCGAGGATGAAATGGGAGTCGGTCCGTGATGTGGACCAGAGCCGGTCGATGGCGGCCATGCCTTCGGCGTTGGATTTGGTGGGGTGGGACTCGGCGATGCCTGAGGCGGCGAAGATGTCGGAGATCTTGCCGACGCCGATGGTGTGGATGCCGCGGGCGGAGAGGCGGTTGAGGGCGGTTTCATCCGGCATGAGCGAGTAGTCGTGGCGGTTCCCGGTGCGCCGGAAGCCGGGTTTTTCCCCGCCGGTGAACGGCCGGGCGATCACGCGTCCGATGCGGATGCCGCGTTCGTCCAACAGTTCGCGCGCGGTTTGGCAGAGTTCCCACAGGCGCTTGAGGCCGAAACTCTCCTCGTGGGCGGCGATCTGCAGGACGCTGTCGGCGCTGGTGTAGAGGATCGGCATGCCGGTGCGAAGGTGCTCGCCACCGAGTTGCTTCAGGATCTCGGTGCCGGATGCGGCGTGGTTGCCGATGAAACGAACGCCGGCGCGGCGTTCGAGCTCGGAGACGAGTTCGGCGGGAAACGACTCGAAGGTGGCGAAGGGGTGATCCAGCACCAGGCCCATCAGTTCCCAGTGGCCGGTGGTGGTGTCCTTGCCTGCGGAACGCGCGGTGAGCCGGAAATGCCGGCTGCCGGGATGTGACGGTGATTGGCGGTGGAGGCCCAGGATGTGGCCGAGGCCGAGCGATTCGAGATGGGGGAGGGAGAAGCCCCCGATGCGCCCGTAGAGGTGGCCCAGGGTGTCGGCACCGCCGTCGCCATAGTCCGCGGCATCGGGCGCGTGACCGCAGCCGACGGAATCGATGACGATGACAAGCGCGCGTTTCATGGTGGTTCAGACACGCGGGATGGCGGCGGCGATTTTTTCCAGGCCATCAAGCATGCGTTGGCGCGGGCAGGCGAAGTTGAAACGGATGTGGCGCGGCCAGCCGAAGAACGCGCCGTCCGATAGGAACAGCCCGGCGGTTTTTTCGAAATGCAGGGCCGGGTTTTCCACATCGAGCCCGGAGGCGTCGATCCACGCGAGATAGGTGGCGTCGCCCGGTCTAACAGACATGCCGGGGAGTTTTTCCGTGACGAATGAAACGAGTGTGTCGCGGTTGGCCTTCAGGTAATCCATGAGTTCGCGCCGCCACGGCTCGCCATCGCGATAGGCGGATTCCGCCGCATAATGGGAGAGCGCGTTGATCTCGGAAAGCGTATGGCCGCGTGCGGCGCGGAAACGCCGCCGGACCGTGTCGTTGGGAATCACCGCAAAGGCATGACCGAGGCCCGCGATGTTCCAGGTCTTGCTGGGGGACAGCAGGGTGATGGTGCGCTCGGCGAAACGCGATGGCAGGTTGAGCGCCGAGACATGCGGGGTGGCCGTTTCATCGAAGATCAGGTCGCAGTGGATCTCGTCGGACACCAGGATGAGGTCGTGTTTCTCACAGAATTCCGCGACGCGGAGCACATCTGCCATGGGAAACACCCGGCCGAGCGGATTCTGCGGATTGCACAAGAGAAACACCCGGGTGGCGGGCGTCACCGTGCGCTCCATGGCCTCCCGGTCGAAGGTCCAGTTTCCATCCGCGAGGATGTGGTCGCATGTTAGAAGATCGGCCTTCGCATCGTGATGGACGCCGAGGAAGGGGGGGTAGACCGGCGTGCAGGTCATCACCGCCTCGCCGGGCTTGCAGAAGGCGCGCGCGGCTAGCGACAGCGCGGGAACCAGGCCGCCGAGGTGGACGATGTGATCCTGCGGCACTTCCGCACCGCGGCGGCGTTTCAGGTATTCGCGGATCGCCGCGTCCAGTCCGTCGTGGGCCTGGGCGTAGCCGAACACGCCGTGGTCCACGCGCCGGTGCAGGGCCTCGATGATGCACGGTGCGGAAACGAAATCCATGTCCGCCACCCAGAAGGGGTCGAGTTCCGGTCGGCGGTCGAATTTGATGCATCCGGTGCCCCGGCGGGCGATGGGTGTGTCGAAATCAAAACTCATGCGCGCCCTTTCTCGCGGCGGACCCGCGCCGGATCAAGCGGCGATTGTGAAAGAGAGGGGATGTCCGATTCCCGAGCTTGCAGAGGGAGGGTGGGAGCGCTCAGTTTGAGCCGTGCCAGATACCGTGGAGAGCGCCCGCCGTTGGAGTGGGTTTGTGTGTCCTGATTGCAGGTTTGTGTTTCGCGTTCCACGTGATCACGACGGGCGCGGCGTGGTTTGCCCGAGCTGCCGCCGCATGCTGCGCATCCCGGTGGCGGGTGACCGGCCGCCGCCACTGGTGGTCCCGATCCGCCAGCAGGAGACTCCTGCGGAGGAAACCCGGACCGAAACCGCCGGCGATGAGCCCCAGCGGCGCAGAAAACGCCGGTCGCGCCGCGGGGAAGGGCACTCATGGGACAGCGCCGGCGGCCATGGGCGGAAATCCCGGCGCGGAGAGAAACGCCAGATGGTCTGGATGCTGGTGGGGGGCAGCACCCTGCTGGTGCTTATCGTTGCCGGTGTGCTGGCGGCGATGTCCGGCGGCCCGTCGTCCGATGCGATGCCGGATACGGGCGCCGCCGGGAAGGATGCGGGTCAGCCTGACAAGCAAGCCGTCACCGTCCGCAGCGACGCGGAACTCCTGCGGATCGCCGAACCAATGGCGAAGACCTTCCTCAACGCGACGACGGTGGATGCCCTGCTGCCCCATGTCCGCGAACCCGGGCGGGCGAAGGAACGCATGCGGCGTCTCCACCCGGATGGCACGGTGAATGCTCCCGGCATGGCGGCTTTCAACATCGACTTCCAGGTGGTCAATCAGGGCAATATCTCCTCCGTCCGGGTGCGGACCCGCGATTATGAGGACAGGCGCATGTCGTTTGTGGAAACCGCCGATGGATTGAAGATCGATTGGGAAGGCTGGTCCGGCTGGTCCGAGATGGGCTGGGAGGAGTTTCTAACCGAAAAGCCGAAGACCCCCGTCCTCTTCCGGGTGGTGCTCAGCGATGTGGATTATTACAACATGGCCTTCCGCGACGAATCCAAGTGGCGTTCCTATCGCCTTGAGTCACCTGACGGCTCGGATTTCGTCTATGGCTATGCCGAGCGTGATTCCGTGACCGATGCCCGCCTGCGGCCCTCTCCCGACGTGAAACGGGTGACTTGCACCCTGCGTTTGCGTTTTCCCGACGAGGGCGAGTCGCGCAACCAGGTCATTGTCGACCGGGTGCTTGCCGATGGATGGGTCCTTGAAACCGAAGACAGCCAGTGAACGCCACCACCTACGACAAGGTCCTCGAACTCAACCTCGATCCGCGGGTTTACGGCACCTTCGCCGAGATCGGCGCCGGGCAGGAGACCGCCAACTGGTTTTTCCGCGCGTCCGGCACCGCCGGGCTCGTTGCCAAGACGATCTCCGCCTATGACATGACCATGAGCGACGCCATCTATGGCCGCGCGGACAGATATGTCTCCGCCTCCCGGCTCGGCGCGATGCTCGATCACGAATACTCCATCCTGTTGGAGCGCCTTGGCCCGAAACGCGGCGCGGACACCGCCTTTTTCTCGTTCTGCAACACCGTTCGCGCCCGCGGCTACAACGACTGCGGCGAATGCCACGGCTGGCTCGGCGTGCGCTACCAGATGAAACCGGGCGATCCTCCGTCCGACATCGTCCTCCACGTGCGTCTGTTAGACCAGCGGACCATCGACCAGATGGAGGCCCTCGGGGTCATCGGCGTGAACCTTATCCACTCCGCCTTCCGTCACCGCGCCCACCTCAAGCGCTTCGTCGAATCGCTGTTGGACAACCTCGCCCCGGGCCGTGTGGAGGTGGACCTGCTGAAGTTCACCGGCCACGGCTACAGTTTCTTCGACAACCGCCTATGCGCGCTCCAACTCGTCGAGAGCGGCTTGACCGACGCGACCATGTTCCTGCCCAGCGGCGAGGTGGTCCAGCCGGCCGAGGCGCTCTACAAGAAACCGGTGCTGCTCCTTCGCGGCAGCTTCGATCCGGTGATGAACCTCCACCTCTCGATGCTGGAAAACGCCCGCGAGGGTTTCTCCCGCCTGCTGGACTCCGGCGATGTCGGAAACGCCATCGAGTTATGTGAAATCACCATGCACAACCTGCTGCGCGGGCCGGGAATCGATCCGGTGGATTTCATCGACCGCTCGGACGCCCTGCAATCCCTCGGCAAGACGGTTCTCGTTTCCCGTTGCGCCGAGTTCCACCGCATCGCCGCCTTTCTCAACCGCTGCACCAGCAAGCCCGTCGGCATCATCCTTTCCATCGGCCTGCTCAACGAGCTGTTCAAGGCCAAGTGGTCCGAAAACCTCGCCGGCGGCCTGCTGGAATCCTTCGGCCGCCTGTTCAAGGAAGGCGTCACCCTCCAGGTCTTCCCGTGGAAAAACCGCCGCACCGGCGAGTTGGTCACCGCCGCCACCTTCAAGGCGCCCGAGAACTGCGTCCACCTCTACCAGCACTTCGTCGGGAACGGCCGCATTCTCGGCATCGACGCGGCCGACGAGGGCGGACTCGCCTACACTGGCCGCGATGTCTGCCGCCTGATCCTGTCCGACGACGAATCGTGGAAAACCCTCGTTCCGGAGGTCGCCTGGCCGATGGCCCGTCGGCACGCTCAGCTCCGGCCCTCGTAGGCCAGAGGCCCGTCCGTTTCCTCGGTCCCGTGCAGGCGCGAAGAGGATTTCAGGAGATCGTAGTCCGATCCGCAATACATGCAGCGGAACTTCTGGCAGGCCATGATGGAAACGACGGCCGTCACCCCGTGGTTGAGCGGGTAGAGCCGCCAGGCCCTCGCATGCACCCGTGCGCCCGTGTTCAGCAGGGGCGTGCCCTTGCACAGCGGGCAATGGGTCGACCGGCGCTTGAAAAACGCCAGCAGCCAGGTGATCGCGCAGAAGACCAGACCGCCCACGAAGAAACCTGTTGCGAGCGGCTGCGGATGGGTCAGCGCCATCGCCAGTGCCGTCAAAGTGGCCACGATGCACAGGTAGTGCGTCGTCGCGAACCACACCGCCACCCGGAACGGTTTGGCCGAGGGCAGCGAACGGGCGCGGTGAACCCGCGTCCGTGCGGACGAATCGGAGACCGATGGGCTATGGACGCGGCCGAACATCACTCGGCGGCAGAGTGGCGAAAACACGGTTTCTTAGCAAGAATTGAATTTCAGCTTCCGCACCAGGGACGCTTTTCAGGGAAACTTTTTTCCAAGGCGGAACCGTTGCGCCACTAGGGATACAAGCCCTCGGCAAGGCCGGTGGGAAAACGGTTCTTGCTTATTCGGCAAGGAGGGACACCGTGAAAGCCGCTTGGGAGCCTATGGGTATCGTCGGGCGCGCATTTTTGGGTCTGGCGTCGCGGTCGGAAAATGGTGGAACGAATCGGCGTCAATAGAACTGAAAACAATGGATATCTACGTGGGCAACCTGCCCTACACCGCTACTGAAGGAGATGTTTCCGAACTCTTCGCCGCCCATGGTCCGGTTGACCGTGTGAAAATCATCACTGATCGTGAGACCGGACAATCCAAGGGATTCGCCTTTGTGACCCTCGGCGATCAATCCCGTGTCAACGAGGCCGTCGAGGCCCTCAATGACTTCGATTACAACGGCCGCCCGCTGCGGGTGAATCCGTCCGAACCCCGTCCGGCCGGCTCCGGCTTCAGCGGTGGTGGCGGCGGCGGTGGCGGCGGCTACAAAGGAGGCGGCGGCGGTGGCTACAAAGGTGGCGGCGGCGGTGGCTACAAAGGCGGCGGCTCCCACAAGGGCGGCGGTCAAAGGGGCGGCGGAAGCTGGTAATCCCCTCCGGTCCGGAATCGGATTTCAATCACCCGGCCCCGTTGAGGGGACCGGGTGTTTTTTCGTGCGGATCCGCCGGCGCGCCGGACTCCGCTTGACCCGGCCCCGGCCGGATTTTACCTAAGACCCATGACACTTCTCTACGAAGGCAAGGCCAAGCGGCTGTGGACCACCGAAAACCCGGACACGCTGCGCATGGAGTTCAAGAACGACGCCACCGCCTTCAACGGCGAAAAGAAGGCCAGCTTCGAAAACAAGGGCCGATTCAACAATTCCATCAGCAACCTCATCTACGGCCTGCTCGAAAAGGAAGGCGTCCCCACCCACTTCGTCCGCCAGATCGACGACACCAACGTCGAGGTCAAAAAGGTCTCCATCGTCATGGTCGAGGTCATCGTCCGCAACCTTGCCGCCGGTTCCTTCTGCAAACGCACCGGCATGAAGGAGGGCCATGTGTTTTCCCGGCCGGTCATCGAGTTCTCCTACAAGAGCGACGAACTCGGCGATCCGCTCATCAATGACGACTACATCCGCGAGATGGGCCTTGCCACGCCGGACGAAATGGCGCGGCTCCGCGAGTCCGCCCTCACCGTGAACCGCATCCTGTCCGGTTTCTTCGGCAAATGCGGATTGCGGCTCGTGGACTTCAAACTCGAGTTCGGTCGCCTGGCCACCGATCCCTCCGTCATCGTCCTTGCCGACGAGATCAGCCCGGACGGCTGCCGCCTCTGGGACATGGAAACCGGCGAGCGCATGGACAAGGACCGCTTCCGCCGCGACCTCGGCAACCTCATGGAAGCCTACGAGGAAGTCCTCGGCCGCGTCAGGCAGAACCTCGCCTGAGCCCCGGGAGCGCGCGCACGGTGAATCGCAGGTGAAATCGGTTTCCCGCTTTCACAGGGGAAATCTTGCGGCCCCGGTCCTGCCGGGGCGAATGGAACCCCGGATGGACGGGATGGGCGCGGATGTTCAAAGGGCAGGACCGCTGAGGAGCCGAGACCTTGTTGTCGTGGCTGCCAAAGGGACGAAATGGGGGCGATGACATGGCCATGCCACCCCGGCCCATTCCGGAAATGGCAGTCTGATGTTCGTGACCCGGACCGGAGACCGGTGAACTCGGGAGAAACCTCGCTGGAGATCCGCGTTGATCCTGTTCATCCGCGGTTTCTGGGGTCGGGGATTCCGCTTTTCTCCGGCATCTCATCCTCTCACTTCGTCCGCCGGTTCTGGCGTGAGATGATCCAGGTGGCGGTGAGGCCACAGGCGATGATGAAGGCGGCGAGGATGACGCCGCAGTGGCGCTGGGTGTCGATCTCGTCGTCGTCCTCGATGAAAAAGGCCTTGGGGTTTTCGTGGGGCTTGGCCCAGGGCAGGGGTTTCTTGAGCGCGTGAAAAACGTTGCGCCGGGACTTGTTCCGGTAGTCGTTGCGGAAGGTTTCAGCCTCACGGACGACGAGGTCCACGCGTTTGTTGACGAAGAACTCGGAGGTGGGGCGCGCCTTTGGGTCGTCATCCGGCCAGACCTTGAGGGTTTCCACCTCGATGCGGGAGCCCTCGGTGGAAATGCGGCGGATGCGGGCGACCATGTCCGCGGCTTCGTGCTTGTCCGAAGCGCCGGAGGCCAGGAGGCGGCGCAGGCCTTCCTTGGCCAACTCGAAGCGCAGGGCGCTGCGCGCATCGAGCGGTTCCTCGATGCGCCGCACCCGGTCGATGCGTCGCTGCAGGCGGATGCGCTCGACTTCGAAGGGGTTTCTAACAGCCTGTGAGACGATCATCGCCTCGTAGGCGTAGCGCAGTGGCATGACGGTGGCGGGCACGGGAACGCCGCCGCGCTCGCGGGTTTCGTCGGCGTTGTCGAAGAGCCCGTGATTCATCTCGCGGAAGGGGACGAGGGCTCCGGCGAGGAGCATTTGGGGGACGAGCAGGAGTGGCACGGCGGTGAGCGCGGCGCGTTCGCTGCGGACGATGGCGGAGACCGCCAGCGCGAGCCCGGTGCCCGCGCCGGCGGTGAGGGTCATCCACAGCCAGTGATAGGCAAGCATGCCCTCGATCTCCAGGAAGTGGTTGCCGACGACCAGATAGGTGAAACATTGGACGGCGGCCACCAGATTGAGCGCGCAGAACTTCGCGGCGACGTAGGACATGGCTCCGGGCCGGCAGTTTCGCTCGCGACGCAGGATCGGGCGGTCGCGGAGAACCTCGGTGGCGGAGTTGGTCAGCCCGAGGAACATCGCCACCGTGGCGCTGAGGAACAGATAGGCCGGGATGTGAAGGGCGGATGAAAACTCATAACTGCCCTCGGGCGAGGAGCGCAGTGTGATGGAGATCAGCGCCGCAAGCAGGGGCGCTTCGAGGAAGGTGCTGTAGAGTGTGCCGCGGTTGCGTGTCTTTGACAGCAGGGAGCGGAGGAAATGGGTGGCGAAGATGGCGGCCACGGCGCGCAGCCTGCGCGTCGGCCGCGGCGGGAGCGGCAGGCGGTCATCGGTCTTCGCCTCGCCAAGGCGGGACGCGGGGCCGCCGCCGGATTGCAGCGCGAGCATCAGGGCGGCGCTCTCGAAGCGTTCCTGCCAGAAGGCCGGCGGGAAACGCCGCGCCGCGCCGGTGTTCCCGCCGCCGCCGATGGTGCTGAGCGGGGTTTCCAGCACATCGAAGACGAAGTCCGCGCCGAGGGCGGACTTGGCCGTCACCGACGGGTGATTGATGCCGAGTTCCTCACAGGCGTCCCGGAAGTAGCCGACCATCGCGGCGGGCGTGCCGAAGTAGGCGAGGCGGCCGCCGCTGTCCAGCAGGAGCACCTTGTCGAAGAGCCGCAGCACGGAGGCTCCGGGGCGGTGCAGGGAGGCGATGACGATCTTGTCCCGTGCCAGCGAGCGCAGCGTTTCGGCGACGTGTTCGGAGTCCTTGGACGAGAGGCCGGAGATCGGTTCGTCGAACAGGAAAACCTCGGCGCGGCTGCCGAGGTCCACGCCGAGGTTGAGGCGGCTGCGTTCGCCGCCGGAGATCGTTTTGTCACCGGGCGAGCCCACGCGGCGCCTGGCGATGGATTGCAGGCCGAGTTCGGCGAGCATGCTGTCCACGCGGCGTTCGTGTTCGGCCAGCGAGAGCGCGGGGCGGCGGATGGTGACCGCGTGGCGCAGGTGTTCGCGCACGGTGAGCTGCGGATTGAGCGCCTCCTCCTGCGGCATGTGGGCGATGAAGGGGACCAGGTGGTCGCGCCGCTCGTAAAGCCCGATGCCGTTGAGTTTCACCTTGCCGCGGGTGGGTTCCTTTTGGCCGGACAGAACGGACAGCAGGGTGCTCTTGCCGCTGCCGCTCGGGCCGATGATGCACATCATCTCGCCGCGCCTGACTTCGAAGTTGATATGATCGAGCGCCCGCGAACCGGGGCCGAAGTCATGGATGAGATCCTCGACGCGCAGGGATTCTATCAGCGTGCGTTCCTCATCGAGGAAACCCTCGCCGAAGCGGCAGCGCACCGCCTGGCTGCCTGACAGGCGGATGAGCGAGCCGTCCCGGAGCGTGGCGGAGAGCCGGACCGGGATGCCATCCACCAGGATCGGGCCGTTGCTCTCGCGGATTTGCAGTTCCCCTTCGGCGCGCTGGGCGTCGTAGCGGATGAACAACACGGTGCGGGGCGAGAGTTTGGGGCCTAACAGAAGGTCGCCGCGCGCGAGGGCGGAGGCGTCGTTGGAGACGAGGTATTCCTGGCGGTCCACGGCAAGGCGGAACCTGCGTCCGGACCGGGTGGCCATGCGGCGCAGCTCGTTGATGGAAAGGCTGAAGCCGGACTCGTCTCCCAGCCGCTCGTGGTTGCGGCAAGTGACGATGTCGCCCTTTTTCAGGGGGCCGCGGCTGCCCGCGTGCAGGTCGGTATCGTGCAGCGCCTCGACCGTGGCCTTCAGCCCGAAGCGGACCCGCAGCGCGCTGTGACGGCCGGGCGTGCGCTCCGCGGTGAGCCCGGACCCGCCGGTTTCCAGATAGATGGCGGGCGAGTTGCCGGTGCGTTTTACATCGAGGAAGAAAAGCAGGTCTTCGAAGCTCAGGTTCCATCCGGGCACGACGATCGGCTGGCGCTCCCGCATCCGGAGGAATGCTCCGGTTTCCACCGAACGCCCGCGGATCCAGAGCGGGGCGGAGCCGGTGTTGCGCACCAGGATGAGATCGGCCGCGCGGTAAACCCGGAACTCGTGATCGACCGCCGCCGGAGGCAGTACGACGTCCGCTCCCTCCCGGCCGAAGATCAATCGTTCGAATGCCGGCTCCGGGTCATCGGACGGGTTGGAATCGCCCCGCATCTCGCGCAGGATGGCGGTGCCAAGTTCCGGTTTGCCGAGGCGGCGCATGAAAACCTCAAAGCTGGTGCGGTTCCGCTCGGAGCGTCCGGCCGCGTCCACCAGAGTGAAAAGCTGGAGGCCCAGCGCCACCTTGCCGGGATCATCGTAGGAGTCCTTCAGCTCCACCGCCAGTGTTTGCAAGGGGCGGGGCTGTCTCACCGCGCGTTGCAAACGCCGCGCAAGCCAGCCGTGGTCGGCCTCGGGGAAGGCGCTGCGCAGCATGTCGAGGATCATGTCGCCCTCCACCGCGTTCAGTTCGCCATCGAGCATGGCGAAGGCGGCGAAGGCGTCCACCAGCACGCCCACCTGGGCATCCGATCCCGGCCGCAGCGCCCGCAGCCGACCGACACCGGGAATGGCGCGCAGCATGCCGAAGGTGCGGTCGCGCAGTCTGCCGCGCAGACTTGGTGCGGATGGGGGTTCCTTGCCGTGCGGGTTTGAATCCACTGCGGCTTTCTAGGCAGAACCCGCCACGGGCGGCAAGTGGCGCGTCAGGACGGCGGTCCCAAAAGATGATCGGGATCGCGGCGGACATACTCCCAATGGACGATTGACGGGTATTGGCGGGGGCCGGAAAGTGTGGTGTTGTCGGTCCACGCACCGACCCACCAAGCAATGAACACCAGCAACATCCTTCCACTCGCCACCGCTCTCGCGCTCGTTTCCTCTGCGGGAGCCCTCGAAATCACCGTGAGCAATCCGCTGCCGATCGAGCGCACGGCGGAGACCATCGAGATTTCCGCCGCCACGCTGGCGCCGCTGGGCGAGCCCGATCTCACACGCATCCACATCCGCGATGCCAAGGGGGAACCGGTGCTCTGCCAGGCTGTCGATACCGATGGCGACGCGCTGCGCAAGCCGGACGCGGTGATTTTCCAAACCGACCTCGCCGCCGGGGGAAGCGCCACCTTCACCGCCGCCAAGGGGGATAAACAGATCTACCGGCGTGAACAGTTCAAGGCGTACGGCCGTTTCAACCGCGAGCGCTTCGATGATTTCATCTGGGAAAACGACCGCATCGCACACCGCACCTACGGCAAGGCGCTCGAAACGTGGGAGGGCGAACCGCTCACCAGCAGCACCATCGACATCTGGTCCAAGCGCACGCCGCGGATGGTGGTCAACGATTGGTACATGGCCGATGACTATCACACCGATCACGGTGACGGCGCCGACTTCTACTCCGCCGGGCTGAGCCGTGGCTGCGGCGCTTCGGGGTTGTGGGCGGCGGACCGCCTGTGGGTATCGCGGAATTTCATCAACTCGCGCGTGCTCTGCAACGGGCCGATCCGGGTGATGTTCGAACTCGAATACGAGCCCTGCGAGGTGAACGGCGTGAGCGTGGCGGAAACCAAGCGCATCACCCTGGATGCCGGGCGGCAGTTCAGTCGTCATGATCTGCGATACAAGACATACGGCCGTCCCGGCCAGGAGGTGAAACTCTTTCCCGCCGTGGGGCTGAAGAAGGTCAATGACGAGTCGGTGACCGCTGATGAATCGATGGGCTGCCTGGCCAAGTGGGAGGCGGTTGAAAAGGGTGCGGGCCGGCAGGGACTGGCGGTGATTGCGCCTGTGGCAGCCTTTGAAAAGCGCGCCGAGGACGTGCTCAACCACCTGCTGGTCACCCGTGCCTCCGACTCGAACACCGCCACCTGGTGGGCGGGTTTCTGTTGGGACCGGGCAGGGCATTTCACCAATGCGGAGGCATGGAACCGCCACGTCGCCGAGACCGCGCGCCGCCTTGCCGAGCCGCCGGCCGTTTCCGTGAAATGATATAATTTCCTCCAATCATGAAAACCCCGCCCGCTCCGCTTTTCGCGGCTCTTGTCACATCGGCCGTTGCCTCCCCTTCGTCCGGATCATTCTCCAACCGGCCCGAAGGCAAGGATCCCGCGACTGTCGGCAGGCGGGTGGCGGAGAATTTCCCGCCGCGCCAGTTCCGCCTCGGGACCGGTCCCAACAAGGGCTTCGACGGGGAATTCCACAACGCCCGTCCGCGCCCATGCCGTGGCGCGCCCCGGCGCAGCTCCGCTGAGGGCGCTCGGGCGAATGAAGCGCATTCCCGCCTTGCCGGTGGCGGCGGGTGGTGGTTTGCTGCGTGTGGTGAAACCCTGATCCGGGCATCCGATGGTGTCCCCGGGGATTCCCGCCAACCCGTCCATCAGCCATGAAACCCGCAGTATCCGCCCTGTTCGCCGCCGTTTTCCTAACAAGCGCCTCCGCCGGGGAAATCACGCTCACCTACAGCAATCCGCTGTGGGAGGGCACGTTGGCGGATCCGCAGGTCTTCAAGGCGGGTGATGCCTGGTACGCGGTGGGCACCGGCGAGGCGCCGGATGGAAAACAGTTTCCGATCCTGCGCTCGAAGAACTTCACGGACTGGGAGTTTGTGGCCGGCGCGCTGGAGGGCTTCGGCGATCCCCCGTACAAGGATTACTGGGCTCCCGAGATCGTGGAACGCGACGGGAAATTCCATTTGTTTTACGCGGCGGACATGAAGATGCGGCGCGCGGTATCCGGCTCGCCGGCCGGTCCCTACCGGGATACGGGAGAGTATCTGTTTCCGGATCTGAAGTTCTCGATCGACGGCCACGCCTACAAGGATCCGGTTTCCGGCAAATGGTATCTGTTTTTCGCCAAGGATTTTTTCGACGCGCGTCCCGGCACGGCCTTGGCGGTGGTGGAACTGGATGGTGACATGAAACCCGCCGGGCCGCAGAGCACGGTCATGCGCGCCTTCGCGGATTGGCAGATCTACGAGCGCAACCGTTCGCTTTATGACAGGATGTGGGACGCCTGGCACACGGTGGAGGGACCGTTTCTGGTCCACCGGGACGGGCGCTACCATTGCTTCTACTCGGGCGGCAACTGGCAGACGCCCGGATATGGCGTGGGCTGCGCGGTGTCCGATACGGTCACCGGCCCCTATGTGGACAGCCACAGCAAGGAAGGTGCGGCGGTGCTTTCAACGGTGCCGGGGAAACTGATAGGTCCGGGACATAACTCGGTGGTGCTCGGTCCGGATGGCGAGACATGGTTCAACGTCTATCATTCGTGGAATCCGGAGCGCACCAAGCGCCAGATCTGCATGGATCCCATCGTCTGGACCAAGGACGGCCCGCGCACCTATCGGCCCGCGCGCGGCAAGAAGACGGTGAAACCGCCGCTCGCTCCCGAAGCCGCGAAAGCGGAGGCTACTCCAGCGCCTTGAGATATTCCTCGCGCAGCCGTTCGCCCTCGGACTTCTTCAGCCATGCGGTGCCGGCGGTGGGATCGATGATGTCCCGCAGCCCGGCGAGCGCCGCTTCGGCCTGGCGCAGCGCGTCGAGTTCGCGCGCGATGACCGCATCCACCGCGCCGAGCGTGGCGTCGAGTTCGGCGATGGATTCCGGTGACAGTTGCGCGTTTTCGCGGGTGGCGGCGAGTTTGTCCCGCTCGGCACGCTTGAGGTTGAGCGTTTCCGCCCTGTTGGAAACCAAGGCGGCCGCGGCGGTGAATTCGTCGTGCGACTGATCGAGTTTCACGGCGTTGTCCGCCGCTTCGGCTTCGGCGGCGAGGCGGCGGGTGTTGACGGCGGCGGCGGACCAGCGCTTGTGGGAGGCGCGCAGATGATCGAGCGACGTTTGGATTTCCGCGACTTTGGCATCGGCCGGAGCGATGGCGGCCTCGGCCCCGGCGAGTTCTTTCTTTTTCGCCTCCACCGCCTGCCCGGCGGAGGCGATGCGTGCCGAGGCATCCGCCGCGAGCTTGCGGTGGGCGTCGTCCTGATGCTGCGCGGCTCCGGCTTCGGCGGCCTTGTGGATACCGACCGCCTGGCGATGGGCGCTCTCCGCCTCGGCAAGCGACTTGCGGATGTTTTCAACGGCGGTCTTGCGCTTGTCCTGTTCCTGACGATCCGCGGCGAGCGCCGTTTCCGTTTCCGCGATCCGGTGGGCGATCGTTTGCAGCCGGGACTCGATCCGGGGCGGGTTGGCGGGAATCTCGCCGAGAGGTTTGCCTTCCGCCGTCTGATAGACGCGGACGATGCCTGCGGCGTCTCCGACAAAAGCGAAGCGGCCCTCGGAGTCCAAGGCCACGGCGGTGGGCAGCGCGGGGAGGTTCCGCGCGAGATCGCGGAGGTGGCCGAAGTCCGGTTTCCACAGCTTGGCCTTGTGATCGCGGCCGGCGGTGAGCGCGGTGCCGTCCCGCGACAGGGCGAGGGCGGTGACACCGCCGCCGTGGGCGTCGTTTTTACGGACCTCCGTGCCGCCGTTCATCTCCCAATAGCGGACGGTGCCGTCCTCGGACGCGGTGGCGAGGATGTTCGAGTCCGAGCGGAAAACCGCCGCGGTGATCGCCGCCTGGTGGGCGCGCAGGGTATGGAATTCCGCACCGTTGTCGCTTTCCCACACCCACACGCCGCCGTTGCGGTCGCCGCTGCCTAACAGAACTCCGTCCGGAGAAATGTCGAGCGCGGTGATCCAGTCGGTGTGCCTCTTGATGGAGTGGACCATCTCGCCGGTCTCCGTGTTCCAGAGCTTGAGCAGGCGGGAGGGACCGCCGGTGGCGACGATGTCGAAGCCCGGACGGATGTCCGCGCCGAGCACGCTGTCGAACTCCCTGCCGGCTGTTAGAAGGCGCGAGCCATTGGTGACATCGAAGGTGACGGTGACGCCGCTTTTTCCCGGGATGCCGCCGCCGACGATGAGGTAGCGGCCCTCCGGAGTGAAGGCGAGTGTGACCGGATCGCCCTCGGGGAAGGGGAGGATGCCCACAAGTTCCAGGGATTCCGCATGATGGAGAAGCACCTGGCGTTGTCCGGTGATGGCGATGAGGGGAGCCCATGGCGAGGAGGCGATGGCGTGGACCGCGCCGCCCTTGTCGGTGGCCACCGGCGGTTCCAGCAGCAGATGCCCGGGCATCGGCGGCGGGCCCTCGGGTTTCGCGGCGGGATCGGTCTGCGGAGTGGCGGCGAACTTCGGTTTCTCCGGCTTGCGCGCGCTGGACGACTTGTTTTCCAAAAGGCCGCCCTCGATCCATTTCACGAGGATGCCGATCTGTTCGTTGGGGAGCCGGTCGCCCTCGGGCGGCATGACCGGTTCGGCGCTGTGTTTGACCAGGGCGATCAGTTTGGATCCCGTGTCTCCCGGTTCGGCGATCTTGCCGCCGGAGCCGCCCTTCATGGCGCCGGTGTAGGACGAGAGATCGAGCCCGCCCTTGGTCTTGTCCGGATTGTGGCAGTTCAGGCAGGCCTGTTGGAAAACCGGCAGGACGTGATCGTCGAAAGTGATCTTTTCCGCAGCGGCGGCGGGGAGGATGGAAATCAGGGAGATGAGAGGTCGGCGGATCACGGTGCCCCGGTGATACGCGCCGGGGCATGGCATCTATTTCGAGGAAAACGGCACGCTGGTCCGACCGACGTGCCGTTTCGCAAACTCCAATTCGGAAACCCAATGAAACTCAGTAGTCAGTGGAAAGCCGGGGCGCCGGCATCGCGGCCGGAATGATCAGTGCGATGAGCGCGCATGCCGCCACCAACGGCATCAGCAGCCAGTTCGCGGGCTCGCGCTGAATGAACTGACCGAAGTAGAAGTAAGCCTGCTGGCTCGGAGACTGGAACAGCAGGGCGGGAATCGTGAGCGCCGCGCAAAACAGCAGCGAGGGTGAGCACAGGAAAACCATCAGCGCGGCACACTTGCCGCTGATCCGCGAGGTAAACAGGCGGCGCGGGCCGAGGGACAGCATTGCAACGAATTGTTTTGCCCGGGATTGGTCGTGGCTGGCGGTCGGCAGAATCTCCGACCATTCGATGTTGGTGAATTCTTGCTTCATGGGACTGCGCGATGACGTATACGCAAATGCGTAGGATGACAAGAAAATTTACAAAACGTTCAAATAAATCCACCGGAAATTTTTAGATTTCCGTGATTTTTCGATTCATTCTGCCGATTTCCACATGAAAAAAGAAACCCCGCCGGAATTTTTCCGGAGATGGCCGGAAAAACCCGCGGGGCTGGGGATCCACCGGACCTTCTTACTTGGCAGCGCCGATCTCGTCCTCTTCGTCGATGGTGTGGGTGAGGATGAACTGCAGGTCGTCCAGGCCCAGATTGGAGGCGAAGCCTTCGTCACCGAGCACGTTGGTGACGAGCTGGGTCTTCTGGTGCTGGAGGATGCGGATCTTCTCTTCCACGGTGTCGCGGGTGAGGAGGCGGTAGGCGATGACCTTGTTCTTCTGGCCGATGCGGTGCGTGCGGTCGATGGCCTGGTTTTCCACGGCGGGGTTCCACCACGGATCGTAGAGGATGACGTAGGAGGCGGATGTCAGGTTCAGACCCGCGCCGCCGGCCTTGAGCGAGAGCATGAAGACGGAGGGATCCTTGGTGGTCTGGAACTTCTCGATCTCGCCCTTGCGGTCCTTGGTCTGGCCTGTTAGATAGTTGTAGGGGCGGCCTTCGAGTTCGAGGCGGGCCTTGATGAGGTCCAGCATCGAGACGAACTGCGAGAAGACGAGCACCTTGTGGCCTTCCTCGTGGAGCTGGTCCAGGAGGTAGAAGAGGGATTCCATCTTGGCGGATTCCTCCTTGAGGTACTTCGGATCGATGAGGCCCGGGTGACAGCAGATCTGGCGCAGGCGCATGAGGCCTTGCAGGATGGCGAAGGAGTTCTTCTTCACCGCCTCGTCGGAGTCGAGACCCAGCAGGGCCTTCTGGATGCGTTTCAGCTCGGCCTTGTAAAGCTCCACCTGGATGCCTTCCATCTTCGAGTAAACCTCCTCCTCGGTCCGCGGCGGCAGGTCCTGGGCGACTTGCAGCTTGGTGCGGCGCAGCAGGAAGGGCCGCAGGCGCGAGGCGAGGCGGGTCTGGCTGAGCGGATCCTTGCGTTTGTCGAAACGTTTCTTGAAGTAGGCGCGGGAGCCGAGCACGCCCGGCATGGCGAAGGCCATGAGCGACCACATGTCGAGCAGGCGGTTCTCGATGGGAGTTCCTGTCAGGACCAGGCGGTTCTGCGAATCCAGTTCGCGGGCGCACTTGGCGGCCTTGGAGTCGGGGTTCTTGATCTGCTGGCCTTCGTCAAGGATGGTGGTGAGCCACTTCACGCCGTTGAGTTCCTCTCCGCAGACGCGGAGCTGGGCGTAGTTGAGAACCAGGATGTCGATGTTGTTCTGGATGTGCCCGACGTCGATGTCGTCGCGGTTCTTGAGGATCTTGACCCTGAGATTCGGCGCGAACTTGCCCGCCTCGCTGGCCCACACGTCGAGAACCGACTTGGGACAGACGACGAGCGCCGGCTTTTTCGTGCCCTTGGTCTTGGCGTGTTCCTCGAACAGCCAGAGCAGATAGGTGAGCGACTGGATGGTTTTTCCAAGCCCCATGTCGTCTGCGAGGATGCCGCCGAAGTTGTTCACGGACAAGTAGGCGAGGAACTTGAAGCCATCGACCTGATAGGGCCGGAGCGTCGCATTGAGCGAGGAGGGCACATCCGGGTTGACCTCGAGCTGGATGTCTCCGGCGCGGTTCTTGATACGCTCCCAGGCCTTCGGATCGAAAACCTCGGCCGCCTTGGGATCGGCTAGCTGGAGGGCGTGCATGCGGTGGGTTTCCCCGGAGAGGTCGAAGGGATCGAGCCCGAGGCGGGTGACGGCCTCGCGCTGGTCGGCGTCGAGCTTGATTTCCAAGCGCATCCACGAGCCGTCGTCCATGCGGACGTAGCCGCCGCGCGCGGCGACGAGCTGGCGGATCTGGGCCTTGGAGAGGTTGACGCCCTGGACGTCGATGACGATGCGGAGGTCGAACCAGTCGATGTCCTGGCCGACGACCTCGAA
>CAZKQK010000026.1:0-47531 GCA_964554865.1 uncultured Luteolibacter sp.
CGCGGTCGGTGACCGTGGGTATCCCCAACGGCCGCTTTTCCGCGCTGCCCGGTTTTTCAATCCACACCCGTTTGACCGGCTTGGGTTGATAGGTGCCCTTGCTGAGGTGCTCTTTCACGGCGAGCAGCCGGCCTTGGCTGTCTTTCTCAAAGCGCCCTATCGTGATGCCGTCCACGCCACAGCTCCCGGCGTTTCTCCGCACCTTTTCCCATGCCAGTTGAAGGGTTCTGTCTGTGCTGACCTTGTCGATCAGGCTGAACCACCTCTTTCCTTTCAACTCCCTTGCGAGGGCCGCAAGCATCGGCTTGGTCCATACTCCGCGTTCGGCCTTGTGGCGTTGCCACAGGTCCTCTTCCGCTTGTTTATCCCTTGCGGGAACTGGCGCGGATGGTTCTTCGCGATTCATGGTTTCTGCCTTTCCACCTTCCTGCCTCCCCTCGCTCCACGGGAGTTACCCCGCTTCATCGCTACCATGGAGGCTCTGACTTCTGCCCGGCTCCGCTCGCGCGGATTCCTGCCCGGACAGATCTCGACGCTTCCACATGATACCTTCCCTGCGTTCTCACCCCAACCATCCCCAACAACCCGTTTCTCTCCCGTGGACGAGGGATCTGGGAGGAAACGGTCGCCGCTCTTGCGGCAGGCTTCGCCAGTCACTCGAAGGCTCGCCGTTGCTGTAAACCGAATCGGGTTCACTCTCGTTTGGGACCGCAGGTCCGCCTCGGGCTGCTCTCCACCCCGTCTCGCGACGTCGCAGTTGCCTCCGGCTGCTCTCCCGTTGCTCGTCTCGGGATGACTCAGACTTTCACCGGTTGATTTCATGTATGTGCGCACGCACGAGCGCGGAACTTCATTCCGCCGTGGCCAAAAAACCGCAACTGAAAGGCATCTCATCGGCCCGTTCACTCGCGAGACACGACAATAAGGTCGTGCCTCCTCAGACGCGTTTCAAGTCTGGGCCCAGACCTTGGATTTTAGTGCCTAACTTTAAATCCAATTACCCCGGACACCGGCGTCGCCACCAAGCGCCCGCCACAGTCCCGCCGGTTTTCCACCCTCAACACTCCGAAACAATCGCCCAGCGCCCCGCGCTCCTCCTTCGTCGCCAATGCCTGGCATTCAGCCACCTGATCGTCTGATAACACGGGAAACACATCGGTCCAGCTCATGGTGAAATCGGATTCTTGACGCCCATCCGGAAGAGATTGGATGAAAAAGCTTGCCCCTCCCCCCCCCCGCATGTGGCAAGACAAAAACGCGCTTGAGAAAAAAGCGTCCGATTGTGCGACGAGTCCAACGGTTTGCTTTCCCGATGTGTTGAGTTTCCCTTCGCCTGCAAGGGCATGGGTGAGGGATACAAAATAAGACAGATGGTGCCGGAGTTTTTCGAGCGGGTGGGTGAGGCGCCCGCCCGAAACTTGTGGGATGAGGAGCTGGTGAACGGATTGCCCGGAACGTCCCCCGCCGCCGCGCCCCAACCTCGGCCGACTCTTCACGGACACCTCGTGCCGGACCGGTCTGGACGATGCCCCGCCCATGGCCGCGTTTTCCACCACTCCCACCACACACGGAAACCTTCCCCACGGCGGAACATACCAGCCTGCAACGGAAGCAAATGCGCACCGGGAAGGTTCTGGCATGGCGAGCGGCTCACACCCGCCAGTGCCTGGAAGCGGGGGTGCCAACATGGATGACAAGGCTGTCGCCGGGCGTGGTAATTCGTCTGCCGGGAAAAAATCCGGGAAAATACGGCGCATTGCCGACTTTCGGCATTGCCTGATATTTTGGGTTTGCTAAAAACCAGCGGTCAGGGGCGACGAGTCCGGCTTTGCGCTTCCCTGACCGGCTGTTTACCCACGCGCACGTGTCCAAATCCCTGAAAGTCCTCATCGCCTGTGGCGGCACCGGCGGCCACCTGTTTCCCGGCATCGCGGTTGCCGAGACGCTGTGCGCCCGCGGCCATCAGGTGAAGCTCCTGATCTCCCGCAAGAAGGTCGATTCCGAGGCATCCGCCAAATACACGCACCTCGACTTCGCCACCGTCCCCGCCGTGGCCAAGCCGCCCACCCTTTCGCCCCGCATGCTGCCCTTTTTGTGGAATCTGTGGGGCTCCATCCGCCAGTGCCGCGGCATCATCCGGGACTTCGGCGCGGATACCGTGCTCGGCATGGGCGGCTTCACCTCGCTGCCCCCCGTCTATGCCGCCCACAAACTCGGCCTCAGCACCTTCGTGCACGATTCAAACGCCAGACCCGGCCGGGCAAACGTCCTCACCAGCCGCTTCTGCACCCGCGTTTTCCTCGGCCTGGACGCCGCCAAAACCCATTTCCCGCAGCGCGAAACCGTGACCACCGGCACGCCCGTCCGCCCGGAAATCCTGAACCTCCCCGAGCGCGCGGAAGCCGCCAACCGCTTCGGCCTCGATCCCGCAAGGACCACCATCCTCGTCACCGGCGGCAGCCAGGGAGCCCGCCGCCTGAACGAACTCTGCGCCGAAGCCTCATCGCTCCTGCCGGACGGCGCCCAAGTGCTCCACATCGCCGGCGCGCTCGATTTCGATCGCGTCCTTGAAATCACCAAGGGCCGGGAAAACCACCACGTCCTCGGTTTCTGCGACCAGATGCCCTCCGCCTACGCCGTGGCCGATCTGGTCATCGCCCGTTCCGGTGCATCCAGCCTCACCGAGATCGCCGTGGCCGGGCAGCCCTCCATCCTCGTCCCCTACCCCTTCGCCGCAGACGACCACCAAACCCGCAACGCCGAGGTCTTCGCCAGCGCCGGCGCCGCGACACTCATCCAGGAACGCGATCTCGACGCCGCGAAACTCGCCAATCTCGCCACTTCCATCCTCCGGGACTTGCCAACCTACAAGCGCATGGCAAAAGCCGCCCGCGACCTCGCCGTCCCGGACGCCGCGGACCGGGTCTGCGAAGCCATCGAAGCCAGCCTTTCCCGCCCATGACCGAACTCACCAAACGCCTCACCGCACCCGGCCAGCCCCTGAGCGTCCACCTCATCGGCGTGGCCGGTTCCGGCATGAGCGGCCTGGCGCTCCTCCTCATGGGCATGGGCCACCGCGTGAGCGGATCGGACCGCGTCACCACCGCGGAAACCGAACGCATGCAGGGTGTCGGACTGCGTTTCTCCACTCCCCACACCGCCGAGGCGGTCAAGGGCGCGGACCTCGTCGTCTTCTCCTCCGCCATCAGGCCGGACAACCCGGCCTACGCCGCAGCCGTCGATCTCAAGATTCCCCTCTACCGCCGCGCCGAGTGCCTCGCCGCCATCCTCCACACCCGCAAGGGAATCATCGTCTCCGGCACCCACGGCAAGACCACCACCTCGTCGATGACCGCCCACATCCTGCGCGAGACGGGGCTGAAGCCCAGCCACTACGTCGGCGCGGAGATCCCCATCCTCGGCTCCAATGCCAACTGGTCCGAACAGGGCGAATTCATGGTCGCCGAAGGCGATGAAAGCGACGGCACCCTCGCCCTCTACCACCCGGAACACTCGGTGATCCTCAACATCGAGGCCGAGCACCTCGATTACTACCGCGACCTCGACCACATCCGCGAAGTCTTCACCACCCTGGCCGACAACACCTGCGGAAGCCTCGTTTACTGCGCCGAGGACCCCGTCTCCCACGAACTCTGCGCCGCCCGCGCGAACGCCGTCTCCTACGGCTGGGAAGACGCCGACTACACCGCCACCGACATCCGCGACCTCCGCGGCTCCTCCGCCTTCACCGTAAACCACCGCGGCAAACCCCTCGGCGACATCGAACTCGGCATCCCCGGCCACCACAACATCCTCAACGCCCTCGCCGCCATCGCCCTCGCCGACGGCTGCGGCGCGGATTTCCCTCTCGTCGCCCGCGCCCTCTCCACCTTCGCCGGAGCCAAGCGCCGCTTCGAAACGAAATACCTCTCCGCAAACCACCGCATCGTGGACGACTACGGCCACCATCCGTCCGAACTGGCCGCCACCCTCCAGACCGCGCGCTCTCTCAAGCCCCACCGCGT
Source organism: uncultured Luteolibacter sp. (assembly GCA_964554865.1). GTDB lineage: Bacteria > Verrucomicrobiota > Verrucomicrobiia > Verrucomicrobiales > Akkermansiaceae > Luteolibacter. The sequence continues at coordinate 4,026 of CAZKQK010000026.1, forward strand.
CGTCGTTCTCTTCCAACCCCACCGCTACACCCGCACCCAGGCCCTTGCCGACGACTTCGGAAAAGTCCTCCAGGCCGCGGACATCGTTTTCGTCACCGATGTTTACCCCGCCTCGGAAAAACCCATCGAGGGCATTTCCGGGCAGACCATTGTCGATGCCATGAACCGCCACGGCAAGGTGCCAGCCACCTTCCTGCCGGACCTCGCCGCCGCCCACCACGCCGTCGGCAACACCCTGCTGGACGGCGATCTCCTCATCACCCTCGGCGCGGGCAACGTCCACGAAGCCGGCACCCGCATCACCGCGGATCTCAAGGTGCTCGAGGAAATGCGCAGCCTCATGCCCCCCGGCGAGATCGATGGGAAACTCTACGAGCCGATGGCCAAACACACCACCCTGCTCGTCGGCGGCCCGGCCCAGTACTGGATGGAGCCCCACAGCTTCTACGGCTTCGCCTTCCTCGTGAACTACTGCCGCGAGCGCGGCATTCCTGTTAGAGTCGTCGGCCGCGGCTCCAATCTCCTCGTTCGTGACGGCGGCATCCGCGGCGCGGTCATCCGCCCCACCGGCGGAGCCTTCTCGGACATCACCCTCGGCACCCGCGGCGAGATCACCGCCGGCGCGGGAGTCCGCCTCAAGAAGCTCGCCTCCTTCGCCGGCGGCAGCGGCCTCGGCGGCTTCGAATGGATGGAAGGCATCCCCGGCAACGTCGGCGGCGCGCTCCGCATGAACGCCGGCGCCATGGGCATCGAAACCTTCGATCAGGTCGTGCGCGTCACTTTTCTCGACGAAGACGGCGTCATCCGCACCCGCGAGCGCGACGAGATCATCGCCCACTACCGCAACGCGCCCGAACTCCGCCGCAACTTCGCCCTCCAGGCCGTCTTCAAGGGCAAGCCGGACAAACCGGAAAACATCAGGCAACGCTGGGAGGCATCCCGCGAAAAACGCAAGGACTCCCAACCCGTCTCCGCCTCCGCCGGCTGCACCTTCAAAAACCCCGCCGAAGTCCCCGCCGGACTGCTCATCGACTCCCTCGGCCTCAAGGGCTCCGTCTCCGGCAAGGCCGAAGTCTCCGCCGTCCACGGCAACTTCCTCGTCAACCGCGGCGGCGCCTCCGCACGCGACATCCTCGACCTCATCGAATCCATCCGCCAGAAAGCCCGCGAGGAACGCGGCATCGACCTGGAGACCGAAGTGAAAATCCTCGGCGAGGACGAGGCGCAGTTTTAAATCCCAAATTCCAAATCCCAAATTCGAAACAAAGACCTATCAATTCGCACCCTCACCCATGACCTCTTCCGTCTCGAATTTCAAATTTGTAATTTAGCGCTTCACCCCTAGTGCTTCAAACCATGCTCGCATCCACCAAGATCGCCGTCCTCATGGGCGGCCCAGGCTCCGAGCGCGAGGTTTCACTCGCCTCCGGAAACGCCGTGCTCAAGGCGCTGCTCGGCCTCGGCCTGGATGCCGCCGGCGTGGATGTCACCACCACCGCCATCGATCTCCCGCCGGGCACCGGTCTCGCCTTCAATGTCATCCACGGCACCTTCGGCGAGGATGGGCGGATCCAGTCACAACTCGAACAACTCGGCGTCCCCTACACCGGCGCGGGCGTGGAAAGCAGCCGCCTCGCCTTCGACAAAAACCTCGCGAAAGCCGCCTTCACCGCCGCCGGCGTGCCCACACCGCGCGCCGAGATCGTCGATCTTTCCGCGGGCCCCGGGCTCCCTTCGTTTCCCGCTCCCTTCGTCGTCAAACCACCGCGCGAGGGATCAAGCGTCGGCGTCACCATCGTCAGGGATCCCTCGAAGGCATCCGCCGCCATGGCGGACGCCGCCAAATATGGAAACGACATCCTCGTCGAGGAATTCGTCGATGGCATGGAACTCACCGTCGCCATCCTCGATGACGCGGCCATGCCCATCGTCCACATCATCCCGCCGGACGGTGAATACGATTTCTCCAGCAAATACCCATGGCTCTCCGGCGCGCGGAGCAGCCAATACATCTGCCCGGCGGACCTCGACGAAGCCACCACCCGCGCCGTCCAGCAGGCCGCGCTCGCCGCCCACCGCTCGCTCGGCATCGAGATCTGCTCGCGCGTCGATGTTCTGTTAGACAAACGGGGCCGCCCCTTCGTGCTTGAGGCAAACACCATCCCCGGCATGACCGAGACCAGCCTCCTGCCCAAGTCCGCCGCCGCCGCCGGCATCCCCTTCCCCCGGCTCTGCCTCACCATCGCCGAACGCTCCTATCAACTCCGCACTCCCTGACCACCGATCCCCCCGGCCCGCCATGAAACGCAAAACCACCAGACACCGCCGCGCCGCCCACCGGAACGTCCTCGAGGTCCGCGTCATGTCGCCGCGCATCGCGTGGTTCGGTTTCCTGCGTCTCACCGGCACGGTGGTCAAGTCCGCCCTCGTCCTCGCCGCCATCACCGGCATCGGCTGGGGCGTCTGGCGCGGCGTGAGACACGCCTTCCACCAAAATCCGGATTTCCGCCTCCAGGTCATCGACCTCAATCCCAACCTGGTCATGGATGAACTCGATGTCGCCGCCGCCGCCGGCATCGACCTGACCGAAAACCCCGGCCTCTTCACCATTGATGTGTCCAAGGCCGTCGCCAGCCTCAGGGCCCTGCCCTGCCTCACGGACGCCCGCGTCGAGCGCCACCTGCCCGGCACGCTCGTCGTCCGCATCGTGCCGCGCACCGCCAAGGCTTGGCTGGCCACTCCGGATTCTCCCGCGGAGCGCCGCGCGGGCGGCATGCTGGTGGATTCGAATGGCGTCGCCTTCCCATGCCCGGAGCGCCTCATCGAGTCCGTGGCAAACCTGCCAGTCATCGAAATCCCGGCCTCCGCCGAGCATCCGGTCGCTCCCGGGAAAAAGGTCACGCTTGCCGAGCTGGACCATTGTTTCCTGCTTCTCGAATCCGCCCGCGAGGCGGACCCGCACGCATCGCAGTGGATCGGGTCCATCCGCCAGGCAAACGCCTGGTCGCTCGAACTCGTCACCCGCGAGGGCACCCGCGCCACCTTCTCGCTCGGCGATCACCCGCGCCAAATCGCCAGCCTCCGCGCCGCCCTCGACCATGCCGGTGAAAAGGGCTATGTGCTGGACACCATCAACCTGATTCCCAAATACAACATCCCCGTCACCCTCCGCAGCGAGACCGCTCCCCCGCGTGCGATCCCCGTTGCCGCGGAACGGGCGGTCCCCACGCCGGCCAGCCGCCGCGCGCGGGATCTTGACACCCTCCTCAACCGCAACTGACCCACCCGTTTCGCACCTTCATGTCGCGTCGCACCAAAATCCACGTCGGACTCGAAATCGGCACCAGCAAGACCTGCATGGTGGTCGGCGAGGTGAAGGCGGACAGCGCCGTGAAAATCCTCGGCATCGGGGAAACCAAAAGCGCCGGCGTCCGCAAGGGCGAGATCTTCGATTTCGCGCAGGCCCGCGCCTGCCTCAAGGACGCCCTCGCCAAGGCCGAGGACATCAGCGATGTGGAAATCGGCAGCGTCTTCCTCTCCGTCACCGGTTCCCACATCCAGGGCATCAACAACCGCGGCACCTTCCGCCTGCCGGATGGCGAACCGGTCGTCGCCCCCGAGCACGTCGAGGAAGCCCGCACCATCGCCCGCGATGTCCACATCCCGCAGGACCACGTTTACCTGCATCCCATCATCCGCAATTACTGGCTCGACGGCCTCGAACAATCCACCTCGCCCGTCGGACTCTTCGGCAAGACCGTCGAGGCGGATTTCCACGTCGTCCACGGCATCGGCAACCGCATCCAGAACAGCATCAAGCTCGTCCGCGAAATGCCGCTCGAAGTCGATGACATCGTCTTCGCCCCGATCGCCACCGCCCAGATGGCGCTGGACCGCGAGCAGCGCGAAAGCGGCGCGCTCGTCGTCGACATCGGCGGCGGCACCACCGACTACGCCCTCTACCTCGGCGGCGTCATCGCCGCATCAGGCTGCATCCCCGTCGGCGGCGATCATGTCACCAATGACATCCACCTCGTCACCGGCCTCCAGTTTTCCAAGGCCGAGCGCCTCAAGATCACCGAGGGCGACGCCTCCGCGGATCCAGCCCGCTCGGTGGGCACCGCCCGCCTGACAGACGACCGCGGCTTCGCCGAAGTCGAGGTCGGCCGCGCCGTCCTCAACGAGGTGATCCGCCAGCGCCTCGAGGAAACCCTGCGCCTCGTCCACCAGCGCCTGCCCCAGGGAGCCGTGGACAACATCGGCGCGGGCATCTACCTCACCGGCGGCACCAGCCTCATGCGCGGCTTCAGCGAACTCGCCTTCGATGTCTTCGGCCGCGACATCTACCGCCCCGAGATCCCGGAGATCAGCGGCGTGCAATCCAGCTTCCGCGATCCCCGCTACGCCACCGCCATCGGACTCATCCGCTACGCCCAGATCCTCGAAACCGAACGCGCCACCCCTCCCGGCCTCATCGGCCGCGTCGCCCGCCTCTTCTGGCCATTCGGCAGATAGGCCGGAAAGATATCAAATCCCAAATCTCATATCTCAAATTTCAAATCTCCACTCCCATGATCCCATACTCCCGCGATCCCCACCAAGTCATCCCCCCGTCATCCGTCAAGATCATCGGCCTCGGCGGCGCCGGCGCCAACATGCTGGAACGCATCGCGCTGGATGGCATGGAAGGCGCGGAACTGATTGCGTTGAACACCGACATCCGCACCCTCGGCTCATGCCTTGCCAAGGAAAAGATCCAGCTCGGCGTCAATCTCACCAAGGGTCTCGGCGCGGGTGGCGATCCGGAACTCGGCCACCAGGCCGTGCTTGAGGCGGAGGACAACATCCGCGCCGCGGTCAAGGGCCGCCGCATCGTGTTCCTCTGCGTCGGCCTCGGCGGTGGCACCGGCTCCGGCGCGGCGCCCATCGTCTGCCGCATCGCCCGCGAGGAGGGGGCCTTTGTCGTCGTCTTCGCCACCATGCCCTTCGCCTTCGAGGGAAAACGCCGCCGCGATCAGGCGGAAACCTCGCTCAACGAACTGGCCGTGCTCTCCAACGCGCTGGTCACCTTCGATAACAACCGCATGGGCGAACTCGTGCTCGCCAAACAGGGTATCCACGAGGCCTTCGTCGCCGCCGATCACATGATCTCGGAGTCGATCAAGGCCGTCATCCGCCTGGTCATCCGCCCCGGCCTCATCAACGTCGGCCTGGACGACCTGATGAGCGCCCTGCGCACCACCCGCTCGCGCTGCCTTTTCGGCTCCGGCATCGCCGATGGCAAGGACCGCGCGGTGAAAGCCCTGCGCAACGCCCTTGCAAGCCCCTTGCTTGACCAGGGTTCGCTGCTCAAGGACGCCCAGACCGTGCTGGTCCACCTCTGCGGTGGCGAGGATCTCACGTTGTTCGAAATCGAGTTGCTGATGCAGCGCCTCCAGAAGTTCGTCCCGGACCACGCCCACGTGCTCTTCGGCGCGGCTGTGGATCCCGCCATGGGCAGCCTGCTCTCGCTCACCCTCATCAGCGCCCTGCCCGAGGACTCGCTGGCCATGGCCCCGCGCGAATCGCTCAGCCGCACCGCCAAGGACGAACTCGACCCCAGCCAGGGCTACACCCCGCCGGTCACCAGGCGCGCCGTGCCGGAGCCGCCGCCACTTCCCGATTTTTCCGATATCAAGGACCCCGTGCCCGAGCCGGAACCCGCGCCAAAATCCGAGCCCGCTCCTCCCGTCTCGAAACTCCGCCGCGCCATCGCCGCCGCTGCGGCAACCGAGGAATCCCCATCCCTTTTCGCCGACGAACGCCCCTTCGCGGAGCCCGAACTCGCCATCACGAAACCCGCTCCCTCCCCGGCCCCCGAACCCGAGCAGGCCGACCTCACTGACGAGGCTTGGGCCGACGACGAACCCGAACCCGCCGTCGCCGAGTTTGTTTCCGTGGCCAAAGACGAGCCGGAAGCCGCCGCTCCAAGCCCCACCTTCGGCGCTTCCGAGCCGGACCCCACTCCCATTGAGGACGAGGACGACATCGACATCCCCGATCTCGAATCCTCCGGTTTCACACCCATCCCCCGCAAACGCCCGACGGGTGTGGCTCCGTGGACCACCTCCAAGGGACCGAAAAACATCTCCCTCGACGTCCCGGACACCACGCCGCCGGCCAATCCCACTCCGGCCGAGCCCGACGACGAACCCGCGGAGCCGGAAGCGCCAAAGCTCAAACTCGGCATCAAGAACCCCGGCCCTTCCAGCGAACTCGGCCTGGACTCCACCCCGCGCGGCCGCTTCGAGGGTGAAAACCCCAATGTCTTCGACGGCGAGGATCTCGATCTCCCGCCCTTCCTCCGCAAGAAGAAGTAAGCGCGGCTGTCAGAGGCATCCGCAAAGGCCGGTCCACCACTGCGATGGCCCGGCCGTGTGACTCCCTGAAACGGTCTCAATCCGGGATGACCACCAGATGCACGAAGAGTTTGGTTTCTCCGGCGGGCAGCGTGTAGGTCACCGAGGTTCCGTTATCCACCGCCGCGCCCGTCACATCGGTCCAGTGGATCAGGTCCGGTGAGGTTTCGACGCGCCAGGTTCCGCTGAATCCGGCGGATTTCGGCCAGGTGACCTGGCCGCCGACAAGCGCCGGGTTCGCCGTGAAGCCCGAGCCGGTTTCGCCCATGAAGAACTCGACGCCGTTGGCCACGCCGTCGTTGTCGAAGTCGAGACCGGCCGCCTGGCCGCCGGCGTTCGCCTGGGCCCATGTCGAGTATGCGCCGCCCGCCTCCACGGAGAGGACACCCGTGGCCTCGGTGAAGGTCCATTGGTTTCCGCCCTCGGACATCGTCCAGACGCCGGCGTTGCCGGTGAAGCCGGCGACGCTGAAGTTCGATCCGTAGGTCTCTGTGAGCGATGCCACGTTGACCAGCGTCCAACTGTTGCCGGGGCTGGTGTCCGCGCCGCTGGTATCGATGAGGAAATCGCCATCCAGATGCGCGGTTCCGCCGCCGCCGATGGAGTTGCTGACTCCGTCGGCGCCGATGACGAACCTCAGTTGGGCGTTGTCCGCGAGGGTGAGCGAGCCGCCGTTCACCGTGGTGTTTCCGCCGTAGGTGTTCGCGCCCGAAAGTGTCAGGTTTCCGGAGCCGTTCTTGGTGAGCCCGCCGCCGCCGTCCAGCAGCGGCGTGCTGACGGTGATGTTGCTGCCGTTGCTGTCGATGACGGCTCCGCCGGACATGACGGTCACGGTGTCGATGCCGCCCATGAAGGTCGCGCTGGCTCCGGCTCCGGCGATGAGCTGGCCGCCGTTGAAGTTGAAGGCGGTGGTGCCGGCGGCCACGTCCAGAACCGCGGTGGCGGTGAGCGTTCCGCCATCGAGGTTCACGGTTCCGCTGCTGGCGGCGGAGTCGCCTAACAGAAGCCCGGTGGTCGAGTTCGCCACAAAGGCTCCGGTGCCGGAAATGTTGAGGACGCCGCTTCCGTCCTCGCCGACGTGGATGAAGCGATTGGCCGCGGCCTGGGTGAAGGTGCCGCCGGAGAGATTCAAGGTGCCGGTGCCGCCGGTGCTGCGGCCGATGGACATCCAGCCGCCGGCGGAAACCGAGCCGCCGGTCTGGGTGAGCGTGCCGGTGCCGCTGTTGCCGATGCGGAACTCCTGATCGCCCGCGACGGTGATCGAGGCGCTGTCCATGACTTCAAGCGTTCCCGTGGAACCGGTGCTGTTGCCGATGTAAACGTAGCCGCCCGGGCTATAGGTCGCGCTGTCGCCGAGGGTCACCGTTCCCACTCCCGATTCGATGCCGACCTGGAGATATCCGGTGGAGTTGATGGTGGAGTTGCCGTTGGCTGTGAAAACGGAGGTGCTGCCCGTGCTGCGGCCGACTTCCACGTTCACGGTGTTGAGAGTGGAACCGTTCAGCGTGAGGTTGGAGTCCGCCAGGTAACCGGCCAGGCCCGCGGAGTAGCCGAGCGAAACGCCGCCGCCGTTCTGCGTCACGGTGGAATTGGTGATGCTCACGTTTGACGCGAGACCGGTCGTTCCGTTGCCGATGCCGATGGCGAGCCAGCTTTCCGAGGTGAGGTTGGAGTTGGTCACCTCAAGGCCCGTGTCAACGACGGCCGCCGGATCGCCGATCCAGAGTTCGGCCGCCACGTTGTTGGCTCCCGATCCGGTGAAGGCGACGGTGCCGCCCGCCACGGTGAGTCCCTTGTTGATGGTGCCGATGGTCTTGGCCGCGCCGCCGCCGAATCCGAGGGTGCCGGCGCCGGTCTTGATCAGGTTCGAGTTCACGGTGGAAACCACCTGGCCGTCGAAACCGATGTTCGCCGCGGTGCTGATGGTGGTGTTGGGCGCGCCGATGGTGAATCCGCGGTCGCTGTTTGCCGGAGCGCCGGTGTAGGCGAGGCTTCCACCTGTTAGAAGCAGGTTCGCCGGATCGGCCGCCGCCGCGCCGATGGAACTCGGGCTGCCGGCGTTGGCGATGCTGTTGATGGAGGTGGTTCCCGCCTGCAGCTCGGTCGCGCCGGTGTAGTCGTTCGCCGTGTTCAGCGCCAGGGTCTGGGTGCCTTTCTTGACCAGCCCCGTGGCGCCGCTGATGGCGCCGGTGCCGCCGAGGCTGTAGGGGAGGAAGGAGTTGTCAAATATCACCGCGGCGGGCGTGACCGTGGAGTCCAGTATGACATCGCCCAGCGTGGGGCCGGTGACGTTGTCGTCAAACTGGACGATGCTGCCGTTGGAATAGGTGCCCGGAAATCCCGCGTTGATCCAGTTGGTGGTGACGGTGTCCCACACGTCGCTGATGGTGGCGTCCCACTTCGGCTGGGCCAGGCCGGTCACATCGAGATAGATGAGGCCGCCGTCATCGATGAGGCTGGCGGTGACTCCGGTGGGCAGGCTGCCGAGCGTGATGCTTCCGGTGCCGGACTTGGAGGTGTATTCCAACAGCGGAATCTCGCCGATATCGATGTTTTCGTCCGCGATGTTGATCGTGACCGGTCCGTTGAGGATCAGCGAGTTTGCGGCGAGCGGCGCGAATACCGCGTTGCCGATGATGTTGCCGAGATTGAACTCCAGGGTGGTCTCGCCGGTCGATCCCATGGTGAGGGTGTCGGTCACGCGGGTGCTGAAGCCGTCAAGCGAAAGCACGGAAAGCTCGGCCTCGTCCGCAATGGTGAAGTCCGCGCCACCGCCGGCGTTGTTGGTGATCGCCAGCCTGCCCGCGTTCACCACCACGTTTCCGGAGTGGCCGCCGCTGTTTCCGGTGAGAGTGAGAGATCCCGTGCCGGACTTGATGATATCTCCGGAGCCGCTGAAGGATTGGTTTGAGGTGAGGTTGAAGGACTGGGTGTCGATGAGGGCCCCGCCGGCGAGGATGTCGGCGGTGTCCAGGCCGGAGATGAAGGTGGCGGTGTTTGCCCTGGCCTGAAGAATGCCGCCGTTGAAGGTGGCGGTCGCGGAACCGGATCCGCCAATGAGGGCGGTGGCTTTCAGGATGCCGCCATCCAGGTTCAGGGTGCCGCCTGAGGATGAACCGTTGCCCAGGGTCATCACGCCGGTGTGGAACTCGCCGTCTCCCGATATGCTGACAACTCCGACTCCCGCTCCTTTGCCGATGTCCGTATTGCGGCCGGTGATGTTCATCAGTCCTCCGCTCAGCAGCACGGTGCCATTGCATCCGGCGCTGTCGGCGCCCACCACGAGATCGCTGCCCGTGCCGGTGTGGTTGATCGTGCCGCCGGTCATGGTGAGCGTGGCGGTCCCGCCGCTGCGGCCGATGACAAACCAGTTGGCCGCGTCCAGGTTGCCGCCGCTCATGTTGTAATCGGTATCCGTGGAGCCCGTTCCGTTTCCGAACCAAACCTCGGCCCCGGGCACGGAGATCGTGCCGGTCGTTTGGTTGAGAATACCGTTGGATCCGTCGCCAACGATGAAGGCGCTGCCCGATCCGGTCTTGGTGAAGGTGCCGCCGTTCATGTTCAGCGTGCCGGTGCCGCCTCCGCCGTGTCCGATGCCAACCCAGCTCGCGGTGTTGATCTCGCCGCCGGTCATGGTGACGACGCCGGTGCTGCCGTTGTTGGAAACCTGGAACTCGCCGCTGTTGTTGATGGTGCCGCCGGAAATGTTCAGCGTGCCGGTGCGTCCGCTGGTGCCGCCGACGACGAAGTTTCCGCTGCCGGTCTTGTTGAAGGTGCCGCTGTCGATGTTCAGCACCCCGTCGCCGTTTTGACCGATGGCGACCGCGCCGTTGTTGACGGTGACGGAGCCGCTGGTGTGCATGTTGAAAACGCCGGTGCCGAGCATGTTGGTGCCGTTGTCACCACCCAGCCGGAACTGTCCGCCGGTCATGTTGAGGCTGCCGGTTCCCTGGCCGTAGTCTGTGAAGGTTCCGCCCGAGGCGGCGGTGTTCGCCAGATTGTAGGTGCCGTCGCCGCTGTTGTGGCCGATCTTGACCCACGAGCCGGTGGTCAGCGTTCCGGCGGTGTGGTCGAGCCGGCCGTTCGTCTCGCTGCCGTTTCCAACGATCACGTCGTTGGGATTGCCGATCGGATCGGCGGTGATGGTGGCGATGGATTCGGTGTTGGTGAGAATGACCGCGGGCTGGCCCACGGGCACGGCGTTGGGGTTCCAGTTGTCGGCGGTGTTCCAGTCCGTGGTGCCGGTGTTGAGCCAATCGGCGGCATGGAGGACGGCCATTGAGATGCCGAAGTGGACGGCGACGAGCGACGTGGCCGCAAAAAGCGGACGGGATTTCAATTTCATGGGTTTTCTGGCGGAGTTATGATGATGGTTCCGGAAGGATGGGCTTCGGAGTGGGCGCCGGGTTTGGACCGGCTCCCAGACTGGAACGCGAATCCCGCATGCGCGAACCGCCAGATTTTTTCGCCAACCGATGAAAAATCCCGCTCGCCCGATTTCGGTGCGGCGGAGGAATCCGGTGGCTTGGCTCCTCCGTTCACGCGTCGGATGCCGACGGGAAAAACCGCTTGCCGGGTCTGCGCGCCGGATGTAGGCGTGGGCCAGTGATGCAAGATTCGCCTTCGATCACGGATGACGGCAGCCGGAGAATGGCCGCGGACATCCTGCTGCCGAAGATCTACGAGGAACTCCGCAGGCTGGCCGCGAGGCAGTTGCGCAGGGAGTCCGGATACCAGACGCTCCAACCGACGGCCCTGGTTCACGAGGCCTGGGTGCGGATCTCGGGCGAAACGGAATCCGACTGGAAAAACAACCAGCATTTCCTGGGAGTCGCCGCCATCATGATGAGACGCATCCTGGTCGAGCGCGCGCGTGGCAAGGCCACCCTGAAGCGGACTCCGCCCAACGCCCGGGAAACCGATGCCCACGCCCCGCATGACGACCATCTGATCATGATCCACGAATGCCTGACCATTCTCGAAAAATCCGATCCGGATTCCGCGAAGGTGGTCCTCCTGAAGTTCTACGGCGGCTTCAGCAATCAGGAGATCGCCAAGTCCACCGGTTGGAGCCTCCGCACCGTGGAAAGGCAGTGGATGTTCGCCAAGGCAAAACTCTATCGTCTGGTCTGCGGCGCGAAGGCCGCGGGAAACCATTGAACCGACCTCAAGTTGGATGCCTTGAATGAAATCGACGCGGCGATCCTCGAAGCCGCGCTATCCCTGGAGGAGGGCGGGGTGCGCGAGGCATTCCTCGCCCGGATCTATCGGGCCGATCCGGCGGGGCTCGCCGAGATGCGCCAATACATCGAGGACTCGAAGTCCGCCGCCGCCTACTTCCTCGACGCCCGCGAACGCCGCGCCGAAATCGCGCTCGATCTCGCCTCGGAATTGACGCCGCATTCCGCAGGCAGACCCGTTCCTGATCTCGAAACGGAAAACCTGGGATCCCGCCTTGGCAACTACCGGCTGATCCGGCGCATCGGCGAAGGTGGCGGCGGAGTGGTTTACGAAGCCGAGCAGGAGCAACCGATCCAGCGGCGGGTCGCCGCGAAAATCGTCCGCCTCGGCATGAATACCGAAAGCGTGATCGCCCGTTTCGATATCGAACGCCAGGCGCTCGCGCTCATGGATCACCCGAACATCGCGAAGGTCCTCGAAGCCGGATCCACCGCCACGGGCCGGCCGTATTTCATCATGGAATACGTCGAGGGCGAAAGGATCACCGCCTTCTGCAACCAACGGAAACTCGATGTCGCCCAGCGGCTCGGTCTTTTCACCCAGGTTTGCAACGCGATCCAACATGCCCACCTCAAGGGCGTGGTCCATCGTGACATCAAGCCGTCCAACGTGCTGGTCAGCGGCAGCAACGGCCAGAACACCCCGAAGGTCATCGACTTCGGAATCGCCAAGGCCATGGATCCCCAGGCTTTCTCCCGGGCGATCGAAACATCGCACGACCAGTTGTTCGGCACACCCGTTTACATGAGCCCCGAGCAGATCGACCTCACGGGCCTCGATGTCGATACCCGCAGCGACATCTACAGCCTCGGGATCCTCCTCTATGAGTTGTTGGTTTCGGTCACGCCCTTCGATGGCTTCGACTTCCGGTCCTGCGGCATGTCAAAGGTCCGGGAAACGCTCCTCAACGCGCGGGTTCCCACGCCATCCCAGACACTTGCCGGATTCGGCGCGGCGAAACTCGCCGAAGTCGCCGCCGCAAGGGGCTGCGGCCCCTCCCATCTCACCAGGCAGATAAGGGGCGATCTCGACTGGATCGTGATGACAGCGATGGAGCGCGACCGCTCGAAGCGCTATCACACCGTGAACGGCCTCGCGCGCGACGTGCAGAGATATCTCTCCCACCAGCCGGTCACCGCCACGCCGCCGGGAAAGTTCTATCTGTTGGGAAAGTTCATCCGCCGCAACCGGATCACCTTCGTGACGGGAAACCTGCTCGCGCTGTTTCTTGTGACCGGGCTGGTCGTTTCCACCAGCCTCTACAAGCGCGAGAGGACCGCGCTCGTCGAGCAGACCCGGCTGCGGGCGGAAGCCCAGGCCGCGCGGAAGGAGGAACAGCGGCTGCGCCTCAACGCGGATGCCCGCGCCAACATCGCCGGCGTCGCCTCGCTCCTCGACCAGGGACGCATTGATGAGGCCGAGTCCCTCCGCATGCGCTATCCGCTCACCTCCATCGAGCCGTCGCTCGAGGCGGCGACGGTGTTCCGCTCCCTCGGGGATTGGAATGCCACCCACGGCCGTTGGCCCGAGGCGGCCGAATGTTACAAGCTCCTCATGCAGGCGAACCGGCTCGACGTGCCCGCCAAGGTTCTCCACCGCTCGGACCTCATCGCGATCGCCGCGATGCTGTTGGATTATCGCCGCGAGGACTATCTCGCATTCCGCGAAGAGGTGGCGGAGCGATACTGCGTGCCGGAATCCAAGCTTCAGGCGGAGCACCTGCTCAAGGTCTGCCTCATCGCGCCGGCCGGACCGGAGCTGCTGGACCGCCTCAACGGGGCCGTCGCCGCCATGGGCCCTCCCGCCGAGGCCCCCCTGCCCGCCTGGGCGGGACTCGCGCTCGCGCTTTTCGAATACCGCTCGGGAAATCCCGATGGGGCGCTGGATGCCTGTGAAACGGGCCTGGCCGATCCCGACATCAAGGACTCCTGCAAGGCTTCCATCCGCGCGGTGATGTCGATGATCCGCTCCGGGCAGAAAAAAACCGCGGAGGCGGCCCACCATCTTGAGACGGCCCGGATTCTCATCAACGAGTCCAAGGGCAAGGAATACGTCAGGGGAAGCTCCATCCCCGCCATCTGGTTTGACTGGCTGATCGCCGGCATCCTCACCCGCGAGGCCGCCGGCGAATTGCCCGGTGCGTGATCCGGCCTAACGCTCCTCGATCGAAAAGCGGAAGAACTCCCTGTCCCCGTCGGACGGAGCCTCAAGAATCATCGGGCTTCCTCCGGGGAGCGGAATGCCATCGTTTCCCGCGGCCTGCCAGACCGTCCAGTCCAGCAGGTTTTCGGAACGCAGCGCCATGACCCTCCGGTCGGGCAGTCCGGTGAAATCGAGGCGCGCCCTGCCATCGGTCAGTTGGAAAACCGGACGCCAATAACTGTCGGGATCATGCGGATTGGTATGGGTCAGATACTCGTGACGGTTGGACATGGAATCGCCATCCGCATCATGATCGGGATCCCCCTTGGGGGAAACCGCGTCACCGAACATGGCCAGGCGCCATTGTTCGTAGGAAGTGTGCGGCGAGACTTCCGATGCGATCCATTCCGATAACAGTTCCACGCCTTCGAAGTCGATTTCCCGTGTGGCCAGCGGCGGCATGCGCGAGTAGCCGTTGCCGAGGGACAGGCGGTTGAGGATGATCGAGTGGTTCACGCTGCCGGGAACGATCAGCAAGTCTCCCGGATGCAGCGGCTCGTCGAGGGGCGCGGCGTTGACCAGTCCGGTCTGGCCGAGCGTGAGATGGCTTCTGCCGTCCCACGCGCCGCCACCGGTGCCGCCGCTCTGATGGCAGTAGGCGCAATTGACATCGAGATAGGAACGCGCCCTGGCTTCGAGCGAATAGGCGGTCTCATCCGGACGCAGATGACGCGGTGCCGATGCCGGATCCGGCGGCGGGTTCGAAAGATAGCCGGCGGAGTGGAGCAGCGAGATGAAGTTTCCGTGCGCGCCATCCAAGGTGCCCTCGCGGTTCAGCTGCGGGGTGTTGATCGAGAGCGCGTTGCCGGCGCTTGGCGTGTGGCAGGTCACGCAGGCGCTGCGGGAGGGTATCTGCCAGTCGATGCTCGCCGCCTGGCCGTCCACGGTGATGGGAACGGCGAAGGTTTCACCGCTGTCCCCGGACAGATGCGCCTCGTTTTGCTGCGGGTTCCACCGGTAGCTGACGCCATAGGAGGATCCGCTGCCGTTGATCACGAGGAAACGCGTCTCAAGCTTGACCTGCGGGGAGGAGGCGAGCGGCCTGCGGTCGATGACATTCTGTCCGTTGATCACCCTCGTGAAGGTTTCCCACTGGGCCGGGTAATCGAAGTGTTTCACAAACACCGTTCCCTCGGGCAGGGACCATGGATCATTCTCGGCGTATCCGAAGGTGTCCTCGCTTCCATTGATGAGAAACCAGCGTTTCTTCTCCGCATAATCCGACCAGAACCTGAGGTTGGGCTCGTAGGCGACGCCTCCGGGATTGGGAGTCATCTGATCGAGTTCGGTGAAGAAGTTCGTTTGTGAAAGCGTGCTTGGGAAACCCGTGTCGCTGTTGCCCAAAGCCAGCCGCTTGATGGAGCCCGCGCCCGGGTTGGCGCCGGTGTTGCCGCGATCCAACAGCAGGACGGACTGCTGGTCCGGGCTTGCGATGAGCGCGACGATCGCGCTCTCGCCGCCGATCCTCTCGATGCTCGGAACGGGCAAGGCCGGCGTGATCGCCCAGATGTTTCCGGAAACGTAGTCCGCGCAGAGATACTTGCCCGTCAGCTGCGGCAGGGCGGTTCCCCGATAGATGAAACCGCCGGTGATGGAGCTTCCCTCGAAGGGTCCGCCACCATGGCCATATTCCCAGATCGGCTCGGTGAGGGTGGCCGCCGATTGGGGCGCGCCGTTGATGTTCTGTCCGCTGCGGACGCCCGCCTGGGATCCCTCGCGCCACGCCCACCCGCCGTTTTGCCCGGCGGTGAAGACCGTCAGTTCCTCGCGGTTCGAACGGCCGACATCGGCCACCCAGACTTCATCGACGATCTGGTCCCCATCCGTGTCTTCCGGGGAAAACTGCCAGGGATTCCTGAGTCCGCAGATGAAGATCTCCGTTCGCACCAGGGAGGGATCAAGGGTCACGCCATTGAATGACGTGGCCCCGACAAACGGGTTGTCCGCGGGGATGCGGAAGTGCGCCTCGCCGGAGTCACCTCCACCTTGGCGGGGGATGTCGGCATCCTGGTTTGGGATCAGGTTTTCCGGTTTTCCATCCACATCGATCCGGATGACGCAGGACCAGAGGTCCTTGTCGATGTGCTGGGAGTTGTCATATCCGTCGTTCTGCGTCCCGCCGTCGCCGAAGCCGACGTAGAGATATCCGTCGGGGCCGAAGACGCATCCGGCGATGTTGTGAACCGTGCCGGGATTGTGCTGGTCGATGAGTATCTGCTCGGAACCCGGAATCACCGCATGGGGCGGCGAGGTTTCGCAGGTGAAGCGCGAAAGCCTCGCGGTCGATGACGTCGAGTTATAGGTGACGTAGATGTGGCCGTTCTCGGCCCAGGACGGATGAACGGCGACGGCTTTCATGGCCAGCTCGTTGTTGTCGTGCGGCACCTGGCCGGTGATGTCCAGGACCAGCTGCTTCTGCGGTGAGGCCGCGGCAATGTCCGGAATGAGGAACACCCTGCCGTCTCCTTCCGTGACAAACAGTTTTCCGGAATCTCCCGGCACGGCGCAGAAGCCGTGCGGCGAATCGAAGGTGATGCCCGGCAGCGCGTCCTCGATCACCAGCGAGGTGGCGGGTGGAGCCGTCGGCATGTTGACGTAGTTGGTATCGAAACGGGATCCGCTCTGGAACGAGAGATATGTCGTGGCGGAGGATTCCTCATCGCTTCCCGAGTTCATGACCCGGTAGACGAACGAATCCGGCTCCGCGCCCGCGGATGTGTGCTGATAGACCAGCCCGCCCGCCCCGTCCGTCGCGAGGGTTCCGTGAACCGGTGGAGTGATGACGGTGACCGTGAAGGGATTGATGGAGCCGGTGTCGTTCGCCGTCACCGGAAGCCTGGCGCTGCCGCCGGGGGCAAGCGTGAAATGATCGTCCACCGCCTGGGGCGGATGGTTCCGCAGGGCCTGCCAGTTCGAAGCGACTCGCAGGCGGTCCCATTCGGTGTCTCCCGTGCCGGCGGAGCCAAGGCGGACGGAGGTGGAAAGGTAATCCGCCGTGAAAGTCAGCGTGGCCACCGGAGTGTTGGAGGTTTCCGCCTGCGAGAGATCGGGATTCAGAAACAAGGTGGCGGTCCGCGTGGTGGAGTCGATCTTCGCCACCAGATGATAGGGTTCGCCGGCCACCGGCTGGATGCCCGAGAAGGCGTGCTGGTTTCCGGTCAGATCGTGGATCGCGAACTCGCGCTGGCCGCTTGACGGATTCGCCATGCCGGGAACCCCGAAGAGCAGCCGCTCGTTCGCAAAATCGAAACTCGATGCCCCGCTCCAGGTCACCCCCGCGTGGCGGCGCATCAGGAAGCTGTAATACAGCACACGGTTCGCGTATCGGGCGGCCTGGGAAATCCCGCCGCTGTCCTCCTCCGCCGCGCCGGGTCCGACATACCGGCGCCTCGCCGAACTCTCGCGGGTGATCAGAACCCCGCCAGCCACCTGCGGCGCTCCGGCGCTGGCGAACCACGCGGATGAGAACCGGGTGTGCCCGAGGAAGGCGTCATCCTCGGTACTGTTGTCCACATCCCAATGGACGCCACCGCGCCGGCCATCGATCAATCCGTCCGGATAGTTGAAGTTTTCCACACCGATGAGTCCCGGCTGGGGATCGGCCCCCGGAAAACTGGCGGGATTCGCTGGATTGACGCCTTGCGCGAACTCCAGGGCGTCCGGGAAACCGTCGCCATCGCTGTCGGTGCTGTTAGGGTTGGTGCCCGCGGCGTATTCCTGCGCGTTGGTGAGGCCGTCGCCGTCCGGATCTCCGAGCGGACCGTTGGG
Source organism: uncultured Luteolibacter sp. (assembly GCA_964554865.1). Classification (GTDB taxonomy): domain Bacteria; phylum Verrucomicrobiota; class Verrucomicrobiia; order Verrucomicrobiales; family Akkermansiaceae; genus Luteolibacter. The sequence goes on from CAZKQK010000026.1 coordinate 21,635, forward strand.
GCCGTTGCGCGCGCCCACCGGGTCTTCGCCGGTGGTTCCGTCGTCATTGTCGTCCAACCCGTACATCGCCTCCCAGTATCCCGGCAATCCGTCCGAATCCAGATCGGGAACGGTGGTTTGCAGCCCGACGCCTTCCGCTGTGAACGAAACGGCGAGATTGTCCCAGGTGATCTGGCCGTCCCCCGCGAGCCTGACGGCGGTGGACCAGTTGGTGCCGTTGTAGGCGCGGACCACATCGGCGTTGTTTTGTCCGTTCGCGGGATTCCAGAAATCCTCGTCGTCCGGGTTCACGAACAGCCCTAACAGATCATTGTCGAAGTCGATCACCGCGACCAGCGTGTTGCTCGTGTTATCCGTCAGACGCATGGACCCGAGCGCCACCGGTCCGCTGCCGTCGATGCCGATGGTGTCGTTACCCGCGTCCGCCGCCGGCACGCCGAAGAACAGCCGCTCGGTATCGAAGTCATAAGAACTGATTCCTCCCCATCCGGCGCTGCCGCCGCGTTTCATGTCCACCCGGTAGAAAACCTGTCCGGCGCCGCGAACGGCGCCGCTGCGTTCGTGGTCGTCGTTATCGTCATCCGCCTCGGTGCCGGCGGCTTCGATATTGCCGTTGTATTCGCGCAGCACGCCGCTGCTGGTGGTGACGAGCTGAGCGGACTGGATGGTGGCCGAGTTTCCGAAAACCATGTCCCAGTCCGAGGCCGTGGCGGTCATGCGATCCGAAAAACGGTTGTAGTTGAAACCGGTTCCCCCGGCCCGTCCCACAATGCTTCCATCGGGATAGGAAAAGCTTTCGTTTCCTATCGTGCGCAGACCCACGGATCGCGGATCCAGGGCGACAACGAGATTGTCCCAGGTCGCCTGGCCGCCGCTGGCGAGCCTTGTGGCGGTGGACCAATGCGTTCCCGTGTAGGCGCGCGTGACATCCGCGGAATTGCTTCCATCCGCCGGATTCCAGTAATCATCGGGACCGGGGTTCACGAAGAGCCCCGCCATGCCGTGATCGTAATCGACCACGGCAACCAAGGTGTAAGTGGTGTTGTCGGCGAGCTGGACCGAACCCGTCACACCCGTGCCGCTGCCATCGATGCCGATCGTGTCACTTGCCGCGCCACCACCGGTCACGCCGAAGAAGAGGCGTTCGTTGCCGAACTCATATGAGCTGATGCCGGACCATGTCGCACTGGCCGCCCTTCTGATATCCACCCGGTAAAACACCTGGCCGGTCGCGCGGATCGCGCCGCTGCGTTCGTGGTCATCGTTGGCGTCGTCCGCCGCAGTGCCTTCGCCCTCGATGTTGCCGTTGTATTCGCGCAGCACGCCGCTGTTGGTCGTCACCAGTTGCGAATTCTGGATGACGGCCGAGGTTCCGGACACGATGTCCCAGTCGGAAACGGTGGCGGTCGCCGTGTTGGTGAACGCGTTGTGGTTGAAGCCGACCCCACCGGTTTTTCCGGCGGCGGTGCTGTTGCCGTAGGAGAAGGTTTCCGTGCCGATGGTCTGGGAAAACAGGCCGCAGGACATGTGCAGCCACGCCAGCAATGCGATAGGAGCGATGGGTTTGAAACGATTCATGACGAAAAAGCGGATTGCGGAGGATCGGTAATCATGCCCCGGTTTCCGGATAATGCGAAAAGGAATCGGGGAAACCGCCAGATAAAAAACTCCTCCGTTCAACCGGGGCCGGGCCAAACAGGCAACGCGCCCCGCCCGGCCGGGACGGGCGGCAACGTTCAAAAGCCGGCATTTCCGGGGAATTTCCGCCCGCGGCGAAAAAATCCGGCGATTTATGGCGGGATTCATCCGCGGAAATCACGTTAGCACATGAACCCCCGGACTCCCGGGGGTTCCGGATCGCCGCCGTCACCACCTTCCCAAGCCGAGAAACCCTCCAGTCCGAATCCCATGAAATCCAAAGCAAACCCATTCAGCAAACGAGTTTCCCAAGCGTCCTTCGCGCCATCCCTCGCGGCCATTTGCATCGGCGGCGCGACGCTCAATCTTGAAGCCGCCGATTGGCTCCACACCGGCACCACGGACTGGAACACCGCCGACAACTGGAACCCCAACGCCGTGCCCGTGGGCCAGCCCGCGGTCATTCTCACCAACACCGAATCCATCGCCACCATCACCGCCGATCCGATCGGCAATCCCAACGACGTGATCGTTGGAAACGGCAGCGAGACGAACGGCCGGCTCGACCACACCGCCGGAACGCTGACCACCGGCTCGTGGGTCAAGATCGGCCACAACAGCGGCGACGGCACCTACAATCTGGCGAACACCGCCGCCTCGGGCGGAGCCTTCACGGGCCACGGCCAGGGAACCGGCAGCCTCAACATGACCGGCGGACAGCTCCGCCTGGGCGGTGACGATGGCTCCAACACCCTCGGCACCGGCGTCTTCAACATGCACACCAGCGGCACCGTCACCGTCAACAACGGCGCGGTCGCCATCGGCCAAAACGGCAACGGGGTGCTGAACATCGACAGCGGCACCTTCAACAAGACCGGCAGTGGAAACATCGTCGTCGGCGGCACCAGCGGGCGCACCGGCGAGCTGAACATTTCCGGCGGCACCATCAACAACAGCGGCGAGTTCCAGGTCGCCAACAACGGCAGCACCGGCGTCGTCACCATGAACGGCGGCGAGATCAACACGGGAAGCTGGGTCGGAATCGGACACGGCGGCACCGGCACGCTCAACGTCAATGGCGGCACATTTACCAAAACCGGCGGCGGCAGCGCCTTCATCGTCGGTGACGGCTCCACCGGCACCCTGAACCAGACAAACGGCCTGATCGACATACAGGGTGGCGAGTTCTGGATCGCCGGGAGCGGCAGCGTGACCGCCAGCTACAACATGAGCGGAGGCACGCTCAATACCGCCAGTTGGTTCGTGGTCGGACGCAATGGCGCGACCGGAACCCTCACCATGACCGGTGGCACGGTCAACCACACCGACACCGGCAGCGATTTCGTGGTGGGTGGCGACAGCGCGGGATCAAACGGCACCGTCCTGCTCAGCGGCGGATTGATGAATATCACCGGCCGCAACACGGACATCGGCAAGATTTCCGGCACCGGCGTCCTCACTGTTTCCGGTGACGGCGAGTTCCGCACCGGAGCGCTGAACATCGGCAGCGGATCTTCCGCAACCGGCACCGTGAATCTCAACGGCGGCACGGTGAAGGTCTCCTCCCTCAATGGCGGGGACGGCTCCGCGACCGTCAACTTCAATGGCGGCCTGGTCCAGGCCCAGGCAAACACGGCCACCTTCATCCAGGGACTGGACACCGCGAACATCCAGGCCGGAGGCGCCCACATCGACACCCAGGCATTCACCGTCACCGCTTCGCAGGCATTCACCGGCGACGGCGGGCTAACAAAAACCGGCGGCGGCACACTCGTCCTTTCCGGAAACAGCACCTTCAGTGGCGACACCCTCGTTTCCGCAGGCACCCTCCTCGTCAACGGCTCCATCGGCTCCTCGGACACCACTGTCGGCAACGGCGCCACGGTCGGCGGAGACGGGACGCTTGGCGCGGTGACCGTCAGCTCCGGCGCATCCATTTCCGCAGGCAACTCCATCGGCGCCCTCGGCGCGGCATCGGCCGTCATCAACGGCACCATGCTTGTCGAATACGATGGCGACGGCGCCGGAACAATCGACCTGCTCAGCGTGGCGGGAATCCTGGACATCACCAACGCCACCGTGGACTTCAGCCAGTTCGGCGCCGCCGCCGATGACGGAGCTTATATCTTCGCAAGCTATGGCACGCTCGTCGGCGGGGCCTTCTCCTCGGTCTTCAATCTCCCTTCCGGCGGTTATTACATCGACTACGCCTACGACAACGGAATCACCACGAACAACATCGCGCTGGTCGTTCCCGAGCCCGCCGCCGCGTTGATGGGAGGCATCGGCATGCTCGCCCTGTTGCGACGCCGCAGGCGCTGAGCGGGTTGCCATGCCGCGCGGATCGCCTTGCCACATCCGCCGCTTTTTGAAGTGGCGGCGCACGGCCCGCCCCGGTAGAAAACCGCCATGACGGATTCGTGGCCACCGCCGGACAACACAAACGCATCGCATATCCGGGCGGCCCGGACGGCGGCCACCCACCGCGCACCGGCCGCGGCCCTCCGATCTAACAGTCCACCCGCATGGCAAAATCCGTAAAACGCGGACCTTCCGGGGAAACCGCCGCGATGGGCGAAGTGCTCGCCATCTACGCCGAATGGGAGTCGCGGCCGATTGTTAGAAACTGCGTCGGCCTCGCCGATTGCTGCCGTTTCCGGCTCGCCGGCCATACGCCCTACCTCACACGCGGCGAGGCGCTGGTGGCAGCCCGGGCCTGGCGCGCCGCCGGTCGCAGGGAAATCACGATGCCGCCAGACGGTTCCTGCCCCTTCCTCCACCCCGCATCCGGCAAGTGCCTCATCCATCAGGGCCGCCCCTTCGGCTGCCGCACCCATTTTTGCGAAGCCGCCGGCGGTCCCGCCAAACGCTCCGAAGTCCGCGACCTCATCCGCCGCCTCGAGGAAATCGACCACCGCCTCGGCGGCAACGGCGCGAAAAACCTCCACGCCGCCGTCCGCGAAGCCATGTGACCGCAAGCCCGTGGGAGCGAACCGCCCACACGCGGGCTTGCTCGTCAAGGCAAGTAAGCCCCACGATGCCTGAAGGGGAAAACGAAACCGCGGATGGACAGAATGAACGCCTGTCTTCGGACAGTTGGTTCGGAAGATTGAGCCCGGATTCCGAACTCGAATCCGGAAGACAAGCCAGGAACCACTGATTGAACCGGGCACCGCTGATTTCACTGGGGATTTCCAAGCGACACCAATTGGCAAGTTCGCGCCCGGCCTTGAGAAACCAGTTCCTTCGGTTGTTCTCAGTGTTCCAGCGGTTCCAGATCGCTGAAACGGAATCGAACTTCGGATTTCAGGTCGAGTCGTGATCACCGACATCCCGAGGTTGATCCGCATAATCAACAAACCCTCTTCCGTATTCGGTGTGTTCCGTGGTTTGCCATCTTCCCTTCCGGGTTTCGTGCCTTTCGTTTCGTGGTTCTTTCTTCGGGGACTCGCGTCAAGGGCGGACGGCCCGCTCGCAAGGGCAAGTGCCCGCGCGCCAAAGTTCCGCAATTCCCGGTCTCAAGCCCGCGCCTACGCCCGCCATCACCATCTCAGCAGGCGGGTGATGGCCGCGCGGATCGCCGTTTCCAGCACCGCGGCCTCGCCGTGCGTCAGCGGAATCGTCACCTTCCGTAAACTCTTGTCCGCCGCCACCTGCCGCGAAATGGTCATCAGATACGGCGCGCGCTCGGGATCGTCGCGCGGGATCAGCTCGAAGGCGCTGTTCGCCTTCTCGGACTGGTGGAACAGCTTCGCCTGCGGCTGCCGCCCTTGCAGCGTGGCGAGCACCGCGCCGAGGTCGGACAGACCCCACTTCATCGTGATCTTGTTTTCCCAGTCGAACTGCTTCTCGCCGGACTGCGGCGCGGCATCCACAAACACCGAGCCCTTGGTCCGGTTCAGGCCGAAGCGGATCACCCCGCCGCTGCCGCGGGAGTTCGGCTTGTAGATGGCGTATTCCGACGAACGCTCGCGCACGACGGCATCGGTTTCGGAAACAGCGGACGTACTTGCGGGGGCGGGATCAAAGATGGCGTCTTTCATGGTTATGACGGGATTCGGTGGCACTCTCGCAGGTGTTTTCCGCCATCGCAAGAAAAAAGTTGTTCATTTGAACAATTCCCGGTTTCCGGCTTTTGAACCTTGGCCCGCGGCCGGTCCCAACGCAGTCTGGCGGCCATGAACGCGCGGGTGCTCATCGACGGGCCATCGGAACTGGTCTTCGACTACGCGGTGCCGGCCGGGTTGGAGATCCTCCCCGGCTGCCGTGTCCGCGTGCCCCTGCGCCGCAAGTCCGCCAGCGGCACCGTTCTCGCCCTCGCCGAGGCCGTTCAGACCGACTTCGCCCTGCGCGAAATCGAGGCGCTGGTGGAACCGGAGCCGCTCATCACCCCGGTGCTGCTCAAGACCGGACGCTGGATCGCCGATTACTATGGCTGCGGCATCGAAACGGTCATCCGATCCCTGCTGCCCGAGGCCGTCCGGACCGGGGAAAACTCCGCCAAGTCACGCCGCGTGGCGGTGCTCGGCGAAGCCCCCGCCCCAGATCTGTTAGACAAACTCGCCAAGCGCGCCCCGCGCCAGCATGCCATCCTCATCCTGCTCGCCCACGCGCCCGGGCGCCGCATGGCCGTGACGGACCTCGGCGAGGGCGCGGCCGCCGCGCTCAAATCCATGGAAAAGGCCGGCCTGCTGCGGATCGAAACCGAGGAAGTCCGCCGCGATCCCGAGGCCGATGGCATCGAGGAAGTGGTGGAAACCCGGCCGCTCGCCCTCAATCCCGGCCAACAGGGCGCGCTCGACGCCATCGTTTCCCGCATCGGCACGGAAAACCCGAAGCCCGTTCTCCTGTTAGGCGTCACCGGCTCCGGCAAAACCGAAGTCTATCTGCAAGCCGCGCGCCGCGTCATCGACCTCGGCAAAACCGTGCTCGTCCTCGTGCCGGAGATTTCGCTCACGCCGCAAACCGTCCGCCGCTTCAAGTCGCGCTTCGCCGCCATGCACGACCAGGTCGCCGTCCTGCACTCGCACCTCTCCCAGGGCGAGCGCTTCGACGAATGGCACCGCATCCGCCGCGGCCAGGCGCGCATCGTCATCGGCGCGCGCTCCGCCGTCTTCGCGCCGCTGCCGGGCCTCGGGCTCATCCTCGTCGATGAGGAACATGAAAACACCTACAAGCAGGACACCGTGCCGCGTTACCACGGCCGCGATGTGGCCGTGCTGCGCGCCCGCTTCGAGGGCTGCGCCGTGGTCCTCGGTTCCGCCACGCCATCGCTTGAGTCATGGCATAACTCACAGACGGGAAAATACGATCCCGTCCGGCTCGACCAACGCGCCGACGGCCAGTCGATGCCGCTCGTGCGCGTGGTGGACATGCGTTTGGAAGCGGCCAAACACAAGGGCGGCCCCGCGGTTTTCTCGGACAAACTCCGCACCGCCCTCCAAGGACGGCTTGAGAAGGGCGAGCAGGCCATCCTCTTCCTCAACCGCCGCGGTTTCGCCCGCTCGCTGCAATGCCCGCAATGCGGCCACGTCTGCACCTGTCCGCATTGCTCGCTCGCGCTCACCTATCACCGCACCGACGAACGCCTCGTCTGCCACATCTGCGGCCACCAGGCCATCGTCCCGCGCAAGTGCCCCGAGTGCAAGGATCCCGCCATCATCCTGCAAGGCTTCGGCACCCAGAAGGTCGAGGAACTGATGGCCAAAGTCCTGCCCGGCGCGAAAATCGCCCGCATCGATGCCGACGCCATGCGCCGCAAGCACGCCCTGCGCGATACTCTCAACGCCTTCAAGGCCCGCAAGATCCACATCCTCATCGGCACCCAGATGATCGCCAAGGGCCTGCATTTCCCCAACGTCACCCTCGTCGGAATCCTAAACGCCGACATCGGCCTGCACGTCCCCGATTTCCGCGCCGGCGAGCGCACCTTCCAACTCATCACCCAGGTGGCCGGACGCGCCGGACGCGGCGAACTCGAAGGCGAGGTCATCGTGCAAACCTTCACCCCGCACTCGCCATCCATCCAATACGCCCGCCGCCACGACTTCGACGGCTTCTCCGAGCAGGAAATGGAATTCCGCCGCCAGTTCGGCTTCCCGCCCTTCGCCCACTGCGCCGTCCTCACCTCCCGCTCCAATCACGAGCGCCGCGCCGAGTTCACCCTGCAAACCCTCCACCACCGCCTCAGCGAGGACCTCCCCGCCGGCATCACCCTCGGCGAAGTCCTGCCCTCCCCCCTCATCAAGGCCCACGGCCAGTTCCGCTTCCAAATCACCCTCCGCTCCATCCACGCCCGGCCTCTCACCCGCCACGTCCAACAAGTGCTGGTGAAAACAACCCTGCCCGAGGATGTCACCGTGGTCTTCGATATGGACGCGCTGAATTTTTCGTGAGGCATCGCGGGTGGGAATCTCATCTCGCCGGTGTTTTGATGGACGATTGGGGATTGGGAAAAATCGCCCGCTCCCGGCCGGCTCCTCCCGGCGGGCTTCCGGTCATGAATACGTGGCCGGAAACGTCCATGCCATGTCCGGCGGGACTCTGAACCATCAGCGCATCGCCGGAAATTTCATGCACTTGGCCTGCAACCAACCCGCCGGGCAACCCCGCTTCCCACCGGCGGCGGCCCGATCGACTCCCCATCCACCAGCACCGAGTGGAATTCCGTGAATTTCTTGTCCTCCACCCCTTGCGCACAATGCTCCACCCACCTCAGCACCCTGCCAAAAAGCCGGTTTTGGTCATGATGGAAATGAGTCAATCTCGGGGTCACCCACTCCAGTCCGGTATCATAGGTCCGCACCACCAATGACACATCCTCCGGCACACGCAGCCCCCTTCTCGAAAGAAAGCCCAAAGCCGACATCGCCTCGTTGAAAGTCGGTAAAATCAACGCGGTGGGGGGAGTCATCCCGAACAATTTCCGCAGCATGTCCCGGAAACCTTCCGCCGTCTGCTCATAGACGGGCGCGTTGTAGTCCCCGGTGCTCACCCCCACCTCCTCGAGTTTCGAGAAAAACCGTTTCACGCTGTTGCCGGGCTTCGGGCGGATCCATTCCGGACGGCACGCCAGAACGATGCGCCGGTGCCCCAGAGCCGTTAACTGCCCGGTCACCATCTCCAAAGCCTTCCAGGTCGGATTTCCCACAAACGACGCGTCCACCTTGTCAGGATTGCTTCCCATGGCGAGAAGCCTGAGTCCCTGCCGTTGAATTCCGGCCAGCACCCCCGGCACCGCGCTTGAGACCACCCAGACATCCGCATCGCATCGCTCCACCATGCGCAGGATTCGTTCCGGTTTTTCGCCAAGTTCCGTTTGCGACTTCGGAGCGATTATCCCCACATGCCCCATTTCATGCATGTCCGCCAGCAGCGTGAGAAAGCCCAGCTTCTCGTGCCCCGGCAGCATTTTCATGGGAGATCTCGGCAAAAACCCCACCCGCAGTTTTTTTGTCACCGCGCCCTTCCCTGCCGCCACTTCCCTCCGCCTTCCCCATCCTCCCGGCTTCACCACTCCACCCTCCTCCAGCAGCCGGAACGCCTCCCTTACCGTATCCCTCGATACCCCCAGATCCTTCGCCATGCTTACCACCCCCGGCAGGCCGCCGCTCCACCGCCCCTCCCGGATTCCCTCCTCCAAGAACGCCGCCGCCCTCGTCGCCAGACTCACCTTCGGAACCCGTTTCATGACCGGCAAACTAGTCGGGATTTCCTCTCAGTAAATCCGAAAACAAAACTTGCCGCCCGCCCGATTCTCTTTTTCTCGTGAGCGACGGATTCCGTTCTCCATACCGTCGATTATTTTCCACAAAACTCCCATGAAGCCAAAAAAACATCTCCTCAGTCTCGGCCTCGCGCTCTCAGCCTCCCTCACCGCCTCCGCCATTGACATCACCTGGGACACGGACCCCGCGGCTGGCATTCAGGGCGGCGCGGGCACCTGGGACGCCACGATCACGAACTGGACGGCCGACGGAGGCGTCACCCTCTTCGCCTGGAACAATACGGCGAACGCGGCGGACACCGCCATCTTCGGCGGCTCCGGCGGAGAAGTCTCCCTCGGCACCCCCATCACAGCCGGTTCCCTCACCATCGGCGATTCCTACATCTTTTCCGGCGAAACCCTCACCACCACGGAAATCTCCGTCACCGATGCCGCCCACACCGCCCGCTTCGACAATGTTCTCGCGGGCGGGCCCCTCCTCAAAACCGGCGGCGGCACGCTCCTCCTCGCCGCAAGCAACACCTATAACGGTGGCACCACCATCAGTTCCGGAACCTTGCTCCTCGGAAGCTCCGCCGCCGCGGGAATCACAACCGGAACCACACGCGCCATCACCCTCGGAGATGCCGCCACAGGCGCCGGCACCCCCACCCTCCTGATCGACACCCCCACGGCGGGAGCCATCACCACCGTCTCCAATCCCCTCATCGTGCAGGCTATCGACGGAACCCCGCTCATCGGATCTTCTCCGGATACCACAAGCGGCCGTTCGGCCACGTTCTCGGGAGCCATCACCTTGCTGGATGACGTCATTTTGAATTCCGGATCCTATGATGGCACCACCTTTTCAGGAGCCATCACCGGAAATCATCACATCACCATCCGCAACGGCGCGGGCGGAACCTATGGTTCCGGCTCCAATGTCCGCGGACATGTCGGCAACCGCGTCATCCTCAGCGGAGCCAACTCTTTCGGCGATGTGACCATCGAAAGCGGCACCGCCACCAGCCAGACCATGCTCCAGTTGAACGGATCGAACAACGTGATCCCGGACACCAGCAACGTCACCGTGCGGGAAAACGCGATTTTCCGTCTATTCAAAAACGAAGCGATCAATGGATTGAATGGAGCCGGAATCGTCACCGGAGTGGTGAGCGCATACACGCTTACCCTCGGAGCTGGAAACGGGGACGGGGAGTTCAGCGGAATCCTCCGCAATGACACCGGAGATGGAGGTTCTCTGGCCGTCACCAAAACCGGCACCGGCACCCAGATCTTTTCCGGCGGCGCGGCCAACACCTACACCGGCCTCACCAGGGTCTCCGCGGGACAGTTGACCATCCACAAAAACGACGCGGTGCAGGCGATCTCAACCGGTGGTTTGCTGATCGAAGGCGCCGGCAAGGTGGTTTTGACGGATACCCGCAGCAACCGGATCCACGACTCCGCCGATGTCACCCTTAATGGCCCCGGCGCGGTTCTGGAAATCCATCGCAACTTGAGCGAAAGCGTCAGGCTGCTCACCGTCAACGGAGGAACCGTGAATCTGGTGAACAACGGAACGGCCGGATTGCAGGTCATCAATTTTCGTTCGACCGGCATCACCGCCACCGACGGATCCGTTTTCAACATCGGCCACCCGTCCGCGACCGGAGCGGCCAGCCTCATCTTTCTAGGTTCCGGAGGATTCACCGGCTCCGGCACGGTGAACATCAACGCCCTGAATGCGAATGCCCAGGTCAGTTTGAATGGAGCCACCCGCACCTTCGACATCACCGGCGGCACCACCACCATCGCTCCCAGGATCATCGACGGCACCGGCACGGGAAATCTGGTGAAAACCGGCCCCGGCTCTCTCGAACTCACCGGCACCAACACCTACAACGGCTCCACCTCGGTTAACGAAGGAACGCTCGTTCTAACCTCCGGCTCCTCCCTCTCCGATACCGCCCCCCTCATCATCGCCGGAGACGCCGTGCTCCACCTGCCCAACGAGGGCACCGACATCGTCGGCGAGCTGGTTATCGGCGTTCTCAACAATGGCGCCCCCCTGCCCGGCGGACTTTACGACTCCGGGAACACCAATGGAGCCATCACCGGCCTTGGCAAAATCCAGGTTATCGGAAGCCTGGCCACTCCATTTGAAGACTGGATCTCCACCAACTACCCGGATCTTGCCGAAAACGAACCATCCGATGACCCGGACGGCGACGGCGTCCCGAACCTCCTCGAATTCGCCATCAACGGCGATCCCTCCGATGGCTCCGACAACGGCCTGGGCGCCTCCCTCATCGAGGACAACCGCCTCAAGCTCGTCATCGCCGTGCGCGATGGAGCGGCCTTCAACGGCGGCGCCACCGCCACCGTGGACGGCGTCACCTACACCGTGGAGGGTTCGCTGGACCTGAACTTCCCCGGTTCCGCCGTCTCCAGCACCGGCCCGTCCAGCACCGCGCCCGCCGCCACCGGCCTGCCCGCCCTCACCGGCACGGACTGGGAATACCACGTCTTCACCCTCGACGCCTCCGTCGGCCTACCCGGCAAAGGCTTCCTCCGCCTCAACCTCACCCAGCCCTGATCGGGAGAGAGTTGGAGCATCCCTCTTTCCTTCAGCCTTCGACCCTTCTCCCCAACTGGCCGGATTTTCCGGCCAGTGAATCTGAAAAAATGAATTCATCCATTTTTCCCTTGGCGCGATTCTTGCTATCGCCAGCCACCCTGAGCCGACTCTCTCCCCGCCACTCCATGAAAAGAAAATCCTCCCTGTTTTTCCTCGGCGCGTTCACCTGCGCGATCGGATTTCCGGCTGCCGCCTCCGCCATTGACATCACCTGGGACACGGACCCCGCAGCTGGCATTCAGGGCGGCGCGGGCACCTGGGACACCACGATCACGAACTGGACGGCCGACGGAGGTGCCACCCTCTTCGCCTGGGACAATACGGCGAACGCGGCGGACACCGCCATCTTCGGCGGCGCGGGTGGAGCCGTTTCCCTGGCAACCCCCATCACCGCTGGTGGAGTCACCATCAACGGTGATAATTACATCTTCTCCGGCTCCACCCTGACCACCACGGGGATCTCCGTCACCGATGCCACCCACACCGCCCGCTTCGACAACATCCTAACCGGTGGCCCCCTCCTCAAAACCGGCTCCGGCACGCTCCTCCTCACCGCAAGCAACACCTACACCGGTGGCACCACCATCAGCAACGGAACCTTGCGCCTTGCGCACACCAATGCCGCGGGGGCAGGAACCCCTCGCGCCATCACCCTCGGAGATGCCGCCACAAGCACCGGCACCCCCACACTTTTGATTGATAGCGCCACGGCGGGAACAGGCACCACCGTCTCCAATCCCATCATCGTGCAGGCGATCAGCGGAAGCTCGGTCATCGGATCCGCACCGGATACCACAAGCGGCCGTTCGGCCACGTTCTCGGGAGCCATCACCTTGCTGGATGACGTCATTTTGAATTCCGGATCCTATGATGGCACCACCTTTTCAGGAGCCATCACCGGAAATCATCACATCACCATCCGCAACGGCGCGGGCGGAACCTATGGTTCCGGCTCCAATGTCCGCGGACATGTCGGCAACCGCGTCATCCTCAGCGGAGCCAACTCTTTCGGCGATGTGACCATCGAAAGCGGCACCGCCACCAGCCAGACCATGCTCCAGTTGAACGGATCGAACAACGTGATCCCGGACACCAGCAACGTCACCGTGCGGGAAAACGCGATTTTCCGTCTATTCAAAAACGAAGCGATCAATGGATTGAATGGAGCCGGAATCGTCACCGGAGTGGTGAGCGCATACACGCTTACCCTCGGAGCTGGAAACGGGGACGGGGAGTTCAGCGGAATCCTCCGCAATGACACCGGAGATGGAGGTTCTCTGGCCGTCACCAAAACCGGCACCGGCACCCAGATCTTTTCCGGCGGCGCGGCCAACACCTACACCGGCCTCACCAGGGTCTCCGCGGGACAGTTGACCATCCACAAAAACGACGCGGTGCAGGCGATCTCAACCGGTGGTTTGCTGATCGAAGGCGCCGGCAAGGTGGTTTTGACGGATACCCGCAGCAACCGGATCCACGACTCCGCCGATGTCACCCTTAATGGCCCCGGCGCGGTTCTGGAAATCCATCGCAATCTGAGCGAAAACATCGCCCTGCTCACCGTCAACGGAGGAACCGTGAATCTGATGAACAGCGGAACGGCCGGATTGCAGGTCATCAATTTTCGTTCGACCGGCGTCACCGCCACCGACGGATCCGTTTTCAACATCGGCCACGCTTCCGCGACCGGAGCGGCCAGCCTGATGTTTCTGGGAACCGGAGGATTCACCGGCTCCGGCACGGTGAACATCAACGCCCTGAATGCGAACGCGCAGGTGAGTTTGAACGGAGCCACCCGCACCTTCGACATCACCGGCGGCACCACCACCATCGCCCCGAGGATCGTGGGTAGCGCCGGAAACGGTTTGGTGAAAACCGGCTCCGGCATCCTCGCCCTCACCGGAGCCAATACCTACACCGGCGACACCACCGTCTCCGCAGGCACGCTCCTCGTCAGCGACACCACCGGTTCCGGCACCGGCACGGGAGCCGTCACCGTCGCCTCCGGCGCGACCTTGGGCGGCAGCGGCACCATCGGCGGCTCCACCACCATCGCGGGCATCCACTCGCCCGGCACCAGCCCCGGCCTGCAAACCTTCACCAGCAGCCTCGCCTACGCCGCCTCATCCATTCTGCTTTGGGAACTCGACGCCAATACCGAGGCTGGACGCGGCCTCGGCTTCGACGCCGTGGACGTCACCGGTGGCTCCTTTTCCATCGCGGTTGGAGCCAACATGAATCTGTCCTTCGGCACCTCCGTCGATTTTCTGGACTCCTTCTGGCAAAGCGACCGCGAGTGGCTCGTCGTCGCGCTCTCGGGAACGGCCACTGCGGCGGATTCCAACGTCTTCACCGTGGGTTCCATCACCGGCGGAGCGAATCACAGCCCAACCCTGGGTGACTTCTCCGTGACCCGCACCGGCGGCGACGTCTATCTGAACTGGACCGCCATCCCCGAGCCGGAAGCCGCGCTGCTAGGCGGCATCGGCATGCTCCTGCCGCTCCGCCGCCGCGTCTGAACCGATTGCCGTTCATTTCAGCAGCCCGCTTCTTTCCCCGTCCGTATGATCCCGTCACTCGCCGTCCCGCCGCGCATGACCGTTTTCCGCCGTTGCCTGATCCCGCTTCTCGTCTTGGCATCTCCCGTCCGAGCGGAAGTGGATTTCCTGATCCTGGACTCCGCCAAGCCGGGACCGACCGTGATGGTTCATGCCCCGGAAGAAGGAGCGGGGCGCGTCGCCCTGCGCCAGCTCCGGCATCGCCCGCCGGCGCGCGGCCGCTTGGTGCTCGCCCGGCTGGATGACGGACTGGAGCGCCCCGGCTCCGGGGAAGCGGACGGCTGGGAAAGCGCTCCTTTCTTTTCCGATCTGGCCGCCCGTTTCCCCGCTTCCCAGGTGCTGGTGTTCCGCGAGGACGGGGAAGCCCGCGCTTACGACCCGCGGTTCCGTGGCGACACGGTGCAGGGAAATGACAGGGCCTCGTCCGCGGTCCTGAAAGCCTTGCGCGGCCTGGAAGCGGAGATCGAAGGAAAGGACTGGCAGGCGCTGCCGGGGGAGGGACGCGAGCGGGAAACGGTCGTGACCACCAATGCCCGCGTGCACATGGAGGCCGGCCTGCGCCCGGCCGTGCAGGAGCGGGAATTCAGAACGGCCGCGTGCGCGTTGCTGAGCCATCTGGACATGGCGGATGAAGATACGGGAAAGCTCCGGCTTTTCCCCGCCGCCCTGCCGGGGCGGATCCGCGTGGCCGTTTACGATGGTTCCGGCGCGCAGAGCCCCACCGGTCGCGGGCCTTCGTGGCTGAGGTCGCGGCTGGAGCGCGAGGCCGGTCTGGACGTCGAGCTGACGGGAGTCCCGGAAATCCTCCAGGGGGCGCTGGACCATGCGGACGTGCTGGTGATGGGCGGCGGCAAGTCCAACCTCGAATCGAAGGCGCTGGGCGAAAAGGGCCGGGCGGAGGTGATCCGCTTCGTCCGGGAGGGCGGCGGCTATGTCGGCATCTGTGCCGGCGCGTATCTCGGCAGCAGCGGATCGGGAAAGGTGGCCTGCCTCGGGCTGTTGCCAGTGAAAACGGGGGCCACCTGGCTCGGGTGCCACACGCCGCTGGCGTGGAGCGACAGCCCGCTGGGAGCCACCCGGGTGGAAGACGCCGACTTGCGCGGCGGCCCGACATTCCAGCTCATGGAAAACGCCGCGGACCGGGTCGATGTCTGGGCGAACTTCGACCGCAACGAGACGCACGCGGAAAAGGGCGAGTATCAACTCAAGGGAACGCCGGCCGTGATTTCCGGAATCCATGGCAAAGGCCGGGTGGTCCTCACCAGCACCCACTGCGAGCGGCCTCCAAGCCCTTCCACCCACTTTCCGGCCATGGTCCGCTGGGCCGGGCGGGGCGTGCCGGATGCCGGCGAATGAGCGGGACGGCTCCACGCCATCCGTCAACCTCGCCATGGACCCCGCCATTCCTCCGCTCGTCCTGCTTCCCGCGTGTCACCGGGAGATCGAAGGACGTGACTTTCACGTGACTCCGCAAGCCTACTCCGACGCCCTGCGTCTGGCCGGTTGTCTGCCGATGCTCGTCACTGCGGAGAGCGCCGCGGAGCTGGCGGCGCTGCCGGATCTCGCCGATGGCATCCTCCTGC
Source organism: uncultured Luteolibacter sp. (assembly GCA_964554865.1). GTDB lineage: Bacteria > Verrucomicrobiota > Verrucomicrobiia > Verrucomicrobiales > Akkermansiaceae > Luteolibacter. Next base: position 37,760 of record CAZKQK010000026.1, read on the forward strand.
CGGGCTCGCCGAACAACGTGCATCCCTCGCATTTCGGTGAGGACGTGCTCGATCCATCGCTGCCACTGGACCCCAAACGCGACGCGCTTTCGCTGTCGCTGATCGGCGCGGCGATCCAGCGCGGCATCCCGCTGCTGGGCATTTGCCGCGGGCACCAGGAAATCAACGTGGCGCTCGGCGGCAGCCTGCATCAGGCGGTTCACCGGATCCCCGGACACGACAATCACCAGCCGGGGGAAAACGACGTGCCCGAGCGGAAATTCGGCCCGGCCCATGAGATCGAGATCGTGCCCGGCGGGCTGCTGGAGCGGATCCTCGGTCCCGGCCGGGTCACGGTGAACTCCGTCCATGGCCAAAGCGTCCATCGCCCGGCTCCCGGCATGATGGTCGAGGCCCGGGCACCCGATGGCGTGATCGAGGCGATCACCGCACCGGCGGCTCCCGGCTTCAACCTCGGCGTGCAGTGGCACCCCGAATGGCAGGCGGCGGGCAATCCGGTGTCGGAGGCGATTTTCCGCGCGTTCGGAGAAGCGTGCCGCGCCTATCGGAACCGGCGTTTTTCATCATCGTCGCCGGCATGAGATCGGAATCCTCCCGCTTGTGGAAAGCGCTGCTCCTCGGTTTGGCGGCGGCGGCGTTCTTTTCGGTGAGCTTTGTCCTGAACCGGCAGATGGCCCAAGCCGACGGCCACTGGGCGTGGTCGGCCGCGCTGCGCTTCCTCATGATGGTGCCGGTGCTCGCTCTTGTGATCGTCATCCGCGGCCAATGGCGGCAATTCGCGGAAATGTGGAAAGCCTCGCCGTGGGGCTGGTGCATCTGGGGCATGCTGGGCTGCGGTCTGTTCTATGCGCCGCTGGTGGCGGCGTGCGCCGTCGCTCCGGCCTGGCTGGTGGCGGCGACGTGGCCGGTTTCCATCGTCATCGGCATCCTGTTGGGCCCGCTGATATACCGCGACCACCGCCGCGCGATCCCCCGGAGCGCCTTGTTTTTCAGCGTCCTGATCACCGGCGGGGTGCTGATGCTCCAGGCCGGCGAGCTTGCCGCCGGAGTGCGCGGGGAACTCCTGTTAGGCTTGGCGCTCGTGCTGGTGAGCGCCATCGCCCACCCGGTGGGAAACCGCGGCAGCATGCTGCTGTTGGAAAAGGCCGGCCTGCGGGCGGATCCGATCCTCCGGTTGTCGCTGCTGATCCTTGGCAGCCTGCCCCTGTGGCTGTTTCTCTGCGGCTGGGGCTGGCTCCAGGCCGGTCCGCCGTCCGCGGCGCAATGGACCGGCATCGGCATCGTGGCCGCCACCGGCTTGATCGCGACCCCTCTTTTCTACGCCGCAGCCGACCGCGTCAGCCGCGACCCCCGACAGCTCGCCGCGGTCGAAGCCACGCAGGCGGGAGAAATCGTCTTCACGCTGATTTTCGAGGCCCTGCTGATCGGCATCCACCCGCCCACGCCGCTCGGCTGGGCGGGACTGGCGCTCATCCTCGCGGGCTTCCTGCTGCACGCCCGCCCGGCGAGGTCTCTCCGTTGAGGGCCAGCCGGTCCTTCGGTCGACGAGATCGCGGCAAAGGTGCTGAAGCGGAATTCCAAGCGCTGAATTTCCGTGCCCCGCCATGATGGCGTTGGTGCGCTTGATTCCGCCCCGCTCAGCGGCGGAAAGCGTGCCGAACAGTTCCGGAGAAGCGCAAATGGACGAATTTTTCAGATGCCTGCAAAAAGAACAGGGGGAGAAACGCGATTTCTTCCAACCATCGGCCATAGACCCTCAACCTCTTCAAATTCCGTGTGTTCCCGTGATTTTAGTGGTTTCATTTTCCTCCCCGGAATAAACTCCCGTTCCGGCCAAAAGGCGGCCAACAAGCCCGTTCATCCCCCGTTCCGATAGATCGCCACGCCGTCCAGAAACATCTGCACCGCCACCAGGATCAGCATCAGGCCCATCAGGCGTTCCAGCGCGCGGCTGCCCTTCGTTCCCAGCCATTTGAGGATCCACGGGGAACACCACAGGACTGATGCCGCAGCCAGCCACGAGCCACAGACCGCGATGGTGATCCAGCCGAGGCTGGCCGGATGCTTGGAGGCGATGAGCAGCAACAGCGCGATGCTCGACGGCCCGGCAATCAGCGGAACGGCCAGGGGAACGATCAGAGGCTCGTCGTCCTCATCCTCCCGGGTCAGCACGGAGCGCGCGGGAAAGACCATGCCGAGCGCGATCAGAAACAGGACAATTCCTCCGGAAATGCTCAGCGTGTGCGGACGCAATCCGAGGAATCCCAGCACATGGGGCCCGAGGAAGAGGAAAGCCAGCAGGATCAGCAGCGCAATGAACAGCTCGCGGGCCAGCACCTTCCTCATCCGCGATTCCGGAATGCGCGACAGCACCGAGTGAAACACCGGCGCGTTGCCGAACGGGTCGAGCACCAGGAACAACGTCACGGCGAAGGCAAGCAGGTCCATACGGGGGCGCCGAATCCAGAACATGGGAACGCTGGAAGTCCAGCAATAACCCCGATGATGACAGGATGGGGCGGGATCCCCGCGTCGCAGCGTTTTGTGCTCCCCAACCGGCTTGGTTTGCGGAAACGGATCGGGAAATCCGGGGCCTGAACACGGGCGGCCTGATGAAACCCGCGGCGCATGTCGCGGAGCTGGGTTTCCGAGAGGAGCCCGATGTTTCCGGCGGACGTGGCGGCGGCAGCTTCGCGATTATGAAACTGTCATTTCAGACAGAAATAATCGAATTTCGACTTGCTGGCCGGAAAGGCTGGCGGATTTTAAGCTCGTCACGGGGTTCTCCCGGGCGGAAATTCGCGGGGTGATCCATCCCACCGCAATCGTTTCCCCGCTGGCGAAGATCGGAAACAATGTGCGAATCGGCCCCTACTGCATGGTGGGCGCCAATGTGGAGTTGGGGGACGACTGCGTGCTGCACTCGCACGTCGTGCTGGAGGGCCACTCGAAGTTCGGGCGCGGCAACGAGTTTTTCCCCTTCGCGGCCATCGGCGGCAAGACGCAGGATCTGAAGTATCAGGGCGAGCCCACGTATCTGGAGGTGGGAGACCACAATGTGTTCCGGGAAAACACCACGGTGCACCGCGGCACGCACGCGAACCTGCCGACGCGCATCGGCTCGCACAACCTGCTGCTGTGTTACTCGCACGTCGCCCACGATTGCCAGCTCGGCGATCACATCATTCTTTCGAACTCGGTGGGCATCGCCGGTCACATCACCATCGACGACCACGCGATCGTTTCCGGGATGGCCGCCGTACACCAGTTCTGCCGCATCGGCCGCCACTCGATCATCGGCGGGGTGTCCAAGGTCGTTCAGGACGTGCCGCCCTTCATGATCGTGGATGGAAACCCGGCCAACACCCGCGGGCTCAACATGGTGGGCCTCCAGCGTCGCGGTTTCTGCGAGGAGGACATCAAGGCGCTCAAAGCCGCCTACCGGAAACTGTTCCTCAAGAAGGATAACAATCTGGCCAACTCCATCAGCTCGCTCAAGGCCACCCACGCCGCGGACACCCCGCACGTGGCGCACCTCATCCACTTCATCGAACAATCCGAGCGCGGGATCACGCGCTGAGAGACGGACTTCCGTCGGCAAGTTGGTCCTTTTGCCCGTGGCGCCGGTCCGCGATCGTTGCCAGGCGGGAACGTCAGCAAGGAGCCCGTGAAAGGCGCGTCCGCCCATCTCATCGGCATCGACGCTCGCAGAGCATCGGCGCCAGCGTTTCCCGGCTTCCCCCGCGCCCGGTGATGAACACGGGAGAGGGCGGCCTCACGGCGCGGTCACGCGCAAGCGGGCGAAACGACCACCCGGCCCGCCGGGGGGCAGGGTGGTGCGCACCAGTTGCAGATCGCCCTCGACCCAGAGGATCGTTTGCCGGACTCCCGCGCCGCTCCAACTCCCGGGACCGGCCAGAGTGTCGCTCCATTCAACATGATAGGACGCTCCGGCGTTGAGCGCGCCCTCGCTGCGCGTGTAGTGGAATTCAAATCCCTCCGGCGAGACCCTTCCGAACTGGCCGGGCTGGTCGCTCGCTGCGGGATTGAGGCCCAAGGCCCATTCCAAAAGGTTCACGATCCCGTCGTGATCGTCATCCACCCAGTCGCCCGCGCTGCCCGTGTTTTCGTGTGTTTTGAAATGGATCAACCTCCATTCGCTCCGGCTCATCACCGGATTCGGCCTGCCGCGGATGATCCGGCTGTTCTCGGTGTCCGCGACGACGACTTCGCCGCTCGGCGTGACCGTGATGCCCGCCGGCGAGGAAAACCCGGCCGCGGCACCGATTCCATTCGCGCCACCAATCACTCCGGCCGTGCCGCCGACGGTGCTCACCATGCCGGCGCTGTCGATCCTGCGGATCGTATGGTTTCCGGTATCGGCCACGAACACATTTCCCGCCGAGTCGACCGCCACGCCCGCAGGTTTTGAAAACCGCGCCTCGCCACCGCTGCCGTCCGAGCTTCCCTCCACGCCCGGACTCCCGGCAAAGGTGCTCACCACTCCGTCGGCGGTGATTTTGCGGATCGTGTGGTTTCCGGTATCGGCCACGAACAGAATGCCGGCGGCGGTTGCCGCAATTCCCGCCGGGTCGCGAAACCGCGCGGCGCTGCCGGTGCCGTCGGTGTGGCCCGGACTCGGATTCCCTCCCGCAAAGGTGGTGACCGTTCCGGAGCCGGTGATCTTGCGAATCGAGTGATTGCCGGAATCCGCCACATAAAGATTTCCCGCCGCGTCGAGCGCCACGCCCCGGGGAGTCCGGAACCTCGCTGAGGCTCCGTTGCCATCGGTCCGGCCTTGGGTGTCGGCCAAGCCCGCCAGGGTGGTGACCTCACCGACCGTGGAAATCTTCCGGATCGTGTGTGTGAACCTGTCCGCAACGAACACATTTCCCCCGCCATCCACGGCGATGCCGCTCGGGTGGTCGAACGATGCCGCCCCGCCGGTACCGTCGGCGGAACCCCGGACGGATACCGTGCCAGCCAACACAAGCACCTCTCCCCCGCTCGTGATCCTGCGGACCGTATGATTGATCGTATCCGCCACGAACAGGTTCCCCGTGCCATCCGAAGTGATGGCGATCGGTCTGGAGAACCGCGCGTCGCTGCCGGTCCCGCCGATGCTGCCCCTGCTCGGCGGACTGCCGCCCAAGGTGGTGACCCAGCCCTCCGGGGTCACGGTCCAAACCACATGGCTGCCGGCGACCCACAGGTGACCGCCCGGCCCGATGGCGATCGCGCCGGGTGCCGTGATCCGCGCCTCTTCGCCGGGCCCGTCGGTGTAACCCGACTGCGAAGGGCTGCCTGCCAGGATGCTCATCGAGCCCTCGTTTGAAATGATTCGCAGGGTCGATCCCGCGGTATCCGCAAGATAGACCGTGCCATCCCCGGCGACGGCAATGCCGAAGGGGGTGCGGTCGGTCTCGCCGACAGGACCGTCGACTTCCAGGGTGCCGACGACCCCGGCGCCCGTCACCGTCCGGATCGAAAGGTTGTCCAGATCAGCCACATACAGGAGACCGCTGTCGTCCAGGCCGAGAGCCCCCGGATCGTCGAATCGCGCGGCGGCGCCGACACCGTCCAGATTGCCCGGATTTCCAGGGCTGCCGGCCAGCGTGGAGACCGATCCGTCGGAGGCGATGGTGCGGATTGTATGGTTTCCGGTGTCGGCGACGAACACGTTTCCCGTTCCGTCCACCGCGATGCCCTGGGGCCTTTGGAAACGCGCGGCGGCACCGTTGCCGTCGGCGGCGCCCTGCTGGCCGGGACTGCCAGCGATCGTGCTCACCACTCCGGCGGGGGTGATTCTGCGGATCGTGTGGTTCTGTTGGTCGGCCACGTAAAGGTTTCCGCCACCATCAAGAGTTAGGCCGACCGGCCGGTTGAAGCTCGCATCAATACCGGTTCCGTCCGCGCTGCCCATTTGTCCCGGCTTTCCGGCAAAAAGGCTCACCGCTCCGGATGCGCTGATCCTGCGGATCGTGTGGCTGGAGGAATCCGCCACATATGCCGTGCCGTCCGGCGCCGCCGCGATTCCGGCCGGGTAGTGGAACCGGGCATCGCTGCCGCTGCCATCCGAGTTTCCCAAGCCGCCGGGAACTCCGGCCAGGTTCGTCCAGCCATACGTCCCGGCGGACATCGGGCCGGCCTCGAACACGAGGACCGCGGCAGACAGGATCGCGGTCGGATTGCCGGAAAATCGCATCAGGCGGGAGCGCTCTGGATTGCGCGTGTTCGGGCCGGGCCGGAGAAACGGGAGAAAGTGAAACAACCGGAGGCGTTCCGCATGGCGCATAAATAGATGATATCTTGCCGGAGACATGGTTGAAAGAGGAATTTTTCCAAGCTCTTCGTCATTTGTGCCAATCTGATATCCGCGGTCCGTCTCCCATCCGTCTCCCATCCGTCTCCCATCCGTCTCCCATCCGTCTCCCATCCGTCAATCGTCCGGCGGAAACGGGGGCGGGAATGCTCTGGCATGGAGAAGGCAAAGCCCGCACGGCGGCGCCGTGCGGGCCGGGCTTTTTCCGGTCTTCAGGACAGGCGGGCGGCCAGCAGTTCCCGTTGGAAGATGAGTTCCTTGGGCATGTGATCGTAGAGGTCGATGAAGAACTCGCCCTGGCTGACGAGTTCGGCCTTCCACTCGGTGCGGTTGAAGGCCATCACCTTGTTGAAGTCCTCCTCGGTAAAACCATCGAGACCCTCGATGTTGAAGTCCCCGAAGGCGGGGATCCAGCCGATCTGGGTTTCGTGACCGGCGGCGGCTCCGTGGCAGCGCCTGATGATCCACTCGAGGACGCGCATGTTCTCGCCGAATCCGGGCCACAGCCACTTGCCGTCCTGGTCCTTGCGGAACCAGTTGACGTGGAAGAAGCGCGGCAGGTGGGTGACGTAGCGGCGCATTTCCAGCCAGTGGGCGAAGTAGGCTCCCATGTTGTATCCGGCGAAGGGCAGCATGGCCATGGGATCGCGGCGGACCTTGCCGAGCTGGCCGAAGGCGGCGGCGGTCATTTCCGAGCCCATCGTCGCGCCGAGGTAGACGCCATGGCTCCAGTTGAACGCCTGGAAGACCAGCGGCATGGTCGATGCGCGGCGGCCGCCGAAGACGATGCCGTCGATCGGCACGCCATCGGGATCCTGCCACTTCGGATCGATCGATGGACACTGCGAGGCGGGCGCGGTGAAACGGGCGTTGGCATGGGCGCAGACGCGGCCGCAGCCGGGCGTCCAGTCCTGGCCGGTCCAGTCGATGGCGTGGGCGGGCGGTTCACCATCCATGCCCTCCCACCACACGTCGCCGTCATCGGTGAGGCCGACGTTGGTGAAGATACAGTTCGCGGTGATGGATTCCATCGCCCGCGGGTTGGTGGTCATGGCGGTGCCGGGAGCCACGCCGAAGTATCCGGTTTCCGGATTGATGGCGTGCAGCTTGCCGTCCTCGTGCGGCCAGAGCCACGCGATGTCATCGCCGACGATGGTGGTTTTCCAACCGGCGTCCTGATAACCCTTCGGCGGGATGAGCATGGCGAGATTGGTCTTGCCGCATGCGGACGGGAAGGCGACTGAGAGATAGGTTTTCTCGCCCTGCGGATTCTCGATGCCGACGATGAGCATGTGCTCGGCCATCCACTTGTGCTCGCGGGCGATGTTCGAGGCGATGCGCAGCGCGAGGCACTTCTTGCCTAACAGCGCGTTGCCGCCGTAACCGGAGCCATAGGACATGATCTCGCGGGTTTCCGGGAAGTGGACGATGTACTTGTCCTCGTTGCATGGCCAGGAAACGTCGGCCTGGCCGGGTTCGAGCGGCGCGCCCACCGAATGCAGGCAGGGGATGAAGTTTCCATAACCGTCGCGTTTCCTGTCCATGGTTCCCGAGGTCTCGTCCTCAAGGCGCTTGAGCACGTGGGAGCCCATGTGGCACATGATGCGCATGTTGACGGCGACGTAGGCGCTGTCCGTGATCTCGATGCCGATCTTGGCGAGCGGCGAGTCGAGCGGACCCATGCAGAAGGGGATGACATACATCGTGCGGCCCTTCATGCAGCCCCTGAATTTGTCCGTGAGCTTGGCGCGCATCTCGGCGGGATCGGCCCAGTGGTTGGTGGGGCCGGCCTGATCGGGACGCTTCGAGCAGATGAACGTGCGGTCCTCCACGCGGGCGACGTCCGAGGGAGTGGAGCGGGCGAGGAACGAGTTCGGACGTTTTTCGGGGTTGAGGCGGGTGAAGGTGCCTTTCTCCACCATCATCGAAGTGAGTCGGTCCCATTCGGCCTGGGAGCCATCGCACCACTCGACGGAGTCGGGTGTGCACAGGGCGGTCATTTCATCCACCCACTTCTGGAGGGCGGCGTGGGATGTATTAGGATTGCTCATAGCGTGACCATATCAACCGGCTGGCCGCAACTTGGCAACGACATGCGGAAAATCGCCCGGAATTTGCCAGAAAATGCGCAGGGGGGAAATCGCGTTGCGGTTTGTGGTGGACCGGGGCGGTCCGGCCGGGCTTTGAATTGTGCCGGGATGTCGCCACCGCAGGTTCCGCTGATCCACGAGACCGCCACGCTCGACCACGCGCCGGGGGAGCTGATGGATGCCTTGTGGGCGCTGGGCTGGCGGCACTTCGGCCGGGATTTCTTCCGCTACAGTGTGATGCCGGATGACAACGGGGATGTCATGACGATCCGGCCGCTGAGGATGGAGCTTGCCGGTTTCCGGCCTAACAAAAACCAGCGCCGCATCCTGCGCCGGAACGAGGACGCGGACATCCGCGTCGTCCCGGCGATGGTGGATCCGGAGCGCGAGGATCTCTTCATGCGGCACCGGACGCGCTTCACCACGAATGTTCCGGAGTCGCTGCATGATTTCATTCCCTCCCCGCATCCGGACCGCAGGCCATGCGAATGCGTGAGCGTGGAGGTGCGGGTATGCGGCCGGTTGGCCGCGGTGAGTTATCTCGATGCGGGAGAGATGGCGGTTTCCGGTGTCTACGCGATGTTCGATCCCGCCCATTCCCACCGCGGGTTGGGCACGCTGACCTTGTTGGAGGAGATCCGCTGGGCGACATCGCGGGGGAAACGCTGGCTATATCCCGGATACTCGACGCGGGAGCCGAGCGCCTACGATTACAAGAAGTCGTTCCGGCCGCTGGAGTATTACGACTGGCGGGGAAACTGGAAGCCGCTCGATTCGTGAAACGCAAAACGACGGCCGTGTGGCCGCCGTTTGAGGGAAGATGGCATGGCGGAAGCAATCCGCCGCCACGTGATCAGTTGCGGTATTTCCGCTTGAAGTGGAGGGCGGCGGTGGACTTCGAGATGGTGCCTTGCAGGTAGGCGACCTCCTCGGCGTCCATGCTGTGATCCACGTTGGCGAGTTTTTCCTGGGCGCGCTTGATGGCGGCCTCGGCACTTTGTTCATCGATCTCGGCCTCGCCAAGCGCCATGTCCGTGAGAACGACAACCTTGGTCTGGGTGACTTCGGCGAAACCGGAACCGATGGCCATGATGATCACCCGGCCGTTGTGGAGGTAGCGGAGTTCGCCGGGTTGGAGGGCGGCGACCAGACCGGCGTGCATCGGCAGCACGCCGATCTCGCCATCCGCTCCCGGCAGATAGACGTTGTCCACGGAATCCGAGAACACCTTCTTCTCAGGAGTGACGATGTCGAGTTGGAGAGGCATTGGGGTAAAAGCTGAAATGCTGGGATGCAGCGCGGTCAGTCACGCGATACGGAGTCGATGCCGCCCTTCATGTAGAAGTTGCCTTCCGGCACG
>CAZKQK010000027.1:0-46806 GCA_964554865.1 uncultured Luteolibacter sp.
AAGGCGCGGATGGCGGTGGGAGCGGTGTAGAAGATGGTGACGCCGTATTCCTCGATGATTTTCCAGAAGCGGCCGAAGTCCGGGAAGTTGGGCGCGCCCTCGTACATCACCTGCGTCACGCCGTTGGCGAGCGGGCCGTAAACGATGTAGGAGTGCCCGGTGATCCAGCCGACATCGGCGGTACACCAGTAAACATCCTCGTCGCGCATGTCGAAGATATACTTGCAGGTGGAGTAGGTGCCGGTGAGGTAACCGCCGGAGGTGTGGAGGATGCCCTTGGGCTTGCCGGTGGAACCGGAGGTGTAGAGCAGGAAGAGCGGATGCTCGGAATCGAAGGCCTTGGCGGCGTGTTTGGAGGAAACGCCGGCCACATCGTCGTGCCACCACGAGTCGCGGGCGGCGTCCATGGAGATTTCGTTGCCGCCGCGTTTCACGACGATGACGCGCTTGACGTGTTTGTATTTCGCGAGCGCCTCATCGACCACGGGCTTGAGCGGGACGATCTTGCCGCGACGCCAGCCGCCGTCGGCCGTGACGATGGTGGTGGCGCCGGAGTCTTCGAGGCGGTCCGCGATGGCATCCGCCGCGAAGCCGCCGAAGACGACATTGTGGGCGGCCCCGATGCGGGCGCAGGCGAGCATGGCGACGGCCGCCTCCGGGATCATCGGCATGTAGATCAGGACGCGGTCGCCGGACTTGACGCCTTTCTTTTCGAGCACGTTGGCGAAGCGGCTGACCTCGCGCAGGAGTTGGCCGTAGGTGAGCACGCGCTTGTCGCCGGGTTCGCCCTCCCAGATGATGGCGGCCTTGTTGCGGCGCGGGCCATCGGCGTGGCGGTCCACGCAGTTTTCACAGACGTTGAGTTTTCCGCCGACGAACCATTTCGCGAAGGGAGCCTTCCATTCGAGGGTCTTGGTCCACTTCTTGCGCCAGGTGAGTTCCTTGGCCTCCTTGGCCCAGAAATCGGCGGGCTTGGCGACGGATTGCTTGTAGAGCCTCTTGTAGGCGGCCGGCGAGCCGATGCGCGCCTTGGCGGAGAAATCCTTGGACGGCTGGTGGACCTTGTCGTGATCGTGGGTGGGAGCGGCGGTTTTTTTGGATTTGGAGCTCATCGGGTTTGGGAAATCGGGGGTGTTTTCCTTGCGACTTCCGCGCAAGGTGGCGGGAATCTAGGGAGCGGGAATCCGAGGGGCAAGCCGCAAGACGGGGGTGAATTCACCGTGAATCCGGCATTGACGAGGGTCAGGCTCCGGGTTTGCGCGGGCCTTTCCGGCGTGGTGGCGCGGCTGGCTCCGGTTTCACTTTTCCGAGCAGCATGCCGATTTCCGTTTCGCTGAGGATGGCGAGGTCGCCGACGGCGAGGTCGCCGAGCCATAGTCCGCCGATGCGGACGCGGAGCAGTTTGGAGACCTGATAGCCGAGCGCCTCGAACATCACGCGGATCTGGCGTTTCGCGCCGTGGTCGAGGATCACCTTGATGCGGCGCGGGGAGAGGCGCTCGATGGCCTTGGCCTTCAGCTTGCCATCCGGGGTGTAAACGCCTTCGAGAAACTGGTCGAGGTGGACGTTTTCAAAAGCCTGGTTGGCGGTCACGAGGTATTCCTTCTCCACCGACTTGGACGGGTGCATGAGCTGCTGGGAGAGGTCGCCGTCGTTGGTGAGGATCAGCAGGCCTTCCGAGTCCCGGTCCAGCCGGCCGACGTGGTGGAGCGCGCGGTATTTCGGCGGCAGCAGGGTGTAGATGGTATCGCGGCCGAGTTCGTCCGCCCTGGAGCAGACGAAGCCGCAGGGCTTGTGGAAGGCGAGGACGACGCCGTCCTTGGGGATGACGCGCTTGCCATCGAGGCGGACGTGGTCGCCGGAGGAGACCCGGGTGCCCATGTTGAGGCAGGGTTTTCCGTTCACCTCGACGCGGCCGGCCTGGATGAGTTCATCGCATTTGCGGCGCGAGCCCACGGCGCAGGACGCGAGGAATTTGTTGAGGCGGGTGCCTTCGGTTTTCATGATGCGTTCACCTCACGCGAAAAGCGCGAAACCCGCCGGGGTTCCGCGCGTTCGGCAAAATTCCGGGGCAGGCGGGATCAACCCTCGTGTTTGGTCTTGGGCAGGCCGATCGGGGAGCGGTCGGCTTTCCATTCGCCGCGCTCCTTGAGGAGCTTGACGCGCTCGAAGCGCTTGAGGACGGAACGCTTGCCGCCGACGGTGGCGTTGGACTTGAGGCTGTTGTGCTTGGACATCGCGGGAGATGGTTGGAAGTTCGCGGGGCGCGAAAGCTAGGGACGGCCGCCGCCGGTGGCAACCCGAAAAAGTCCTTCGGCTGAAATTCCCGTTTTCCGCGCTCCGGAGGAGTGGCGGCAGGGGGGCTGGCAACGCTTTGCCGCGGGGATGATGTTTTTGTTCGGAAATTTCCTTGCCAATGGCCGGGGGCTAGGGTTTTTTTCCCGCCCGCACCGCGAACAATGACCCGTTCGTCTATCGGTTAGGACTCCAGATTTTCATTCTGGCAAGAAGGGTTCGACTCCCTTACGGGTCGCCAGTTTTTTGTTCAACCTCCGCCCAAGCGGGGGTTTTTTGATTTCAAGCCCATCGACTCTTCCGCCAGTGACCGCCCTTGAGAAAGCCGAATCCCTGAAGGCCCGCAAGGGTGGCCGCCCGATCGCCGCGCTGACCGCCTACGACTATCCCACCGCGCGCCTGCTCGATGAATGCGGGGTGGATGTGCTTCTGGTGGGGGATTCGCTGGGCATGGTGGTGCTGGGTTTTCCGGATACCACGCACGTCATGCTGGACCACATGCTGCATCATGTGGCGGCGGTGGCGCGGGCGAAACCGGCGGCCCTGGTCATCGGCGACCTGCCGATCCATACCTACGACACGCCGGAGATGGCGCTGGAAACCGCGCGGCGGCTCGTCGCGGCGGGGGCCGAGGCGGTGAAACTCGAAGGCGGCGTGCGCCAGGCGGAAAAGGTGCGCGCCATCACGGCGGCCGGCATTCCGGTGGTGGGTCATCTGGGCATGCTCCCGCAGCGCGTGCTGGAGGAGGGCGGATACCGCCGCAAGGGCAGGACGCCCGAGCAGGCGGACGCGATCCGTGAGGGCGCCGAATCTCTGGCAGAGGCCGGGGTTTCCGCCATCGTGTTCGAGTCCGTGGTTCCGGAAACGGCCAGACTGCTTTCCAGCGAACTCGCGGTGCCGGTGATCGGCATCGGATGTGGCGAGGGAAACTGCGATGGCGAGATCGCGGTGGTGACGGATCTGTTAGGATCGTATCCGTGGTTCGTGCCGCCCTTCGCGCGGCCGGAGGCGGATGTCGCGGCGGCCACACGCCATGCGGTGGGCTGTTACCTGCGGCGGGTGTGTGGCGTGTAAGGTCCGGGTTTCACGCGGGCACCGCTCCGGCGAGGACCAAGCCGCCTATGACGCAGCCGATGGCGATGCGATACCAGCCGAAGAGCGATAGGCCGTGGCTTTGCAGATAGGAGACGAGCCATTTGACCGCGATGGCGGCGGAAACGGTGGCCGCCACCACACCGACGAGGAGGGACAGCGCGCCGTAGGTGTCCCACATCAGCCGGGTGCCGCCGAACCAGGCGTCGTACGCGGGATCAATGCCACCGACTTTCCACACCGCCTTCTTGGCGGTGGCGGCGGTGAGGGTGAGCACGCCTAACAGAAACGAATACTCGACCGCCGCCCGCACCGAAAGGCCGACGAGCAGGCCGCCGACGATGGTCATCAGGCTGCGGCTGGTGCCCGGCCACATGGCGACGCATTGCAGCAGGCCGATGACGAGAGCCATTTTCCAGGTCATTTCCAGCAGTTCGCGGCCGCTGTTTCGTCCGGGCCTCCGGCGCGCCCACCATGCGGTGGCAAGAATCATCGCGCCGCCGACCACCCAGGCGGTGATGATCGGCCACATGCCGAAAAGCCTGGCCTCGATCCAGTCGTTGAGGGCCAGCCCGATGACTGCGGCGGGCACAAAGCCGACCAGGATGCGGACCGCCAGTTTCAAACCCTCCGCATCCATGCCGCAGACGCCGCGGATCATCTGGAGCACGCGTTTGTAGTAGAGTCCGACGACCGCGAGGATGGCCCCGCCCTGGATGCAGATGGCGAAGGTGTCCGCCGCCGCCTTGGCCTGCGGGGCATCGCTGCCGATGCCCATGAGGTGCTGCGCCACCAGCAAGTGGCCGGTGGAGCTGACGGGAAGGTATTCGGTGATGCCTTCGATGATGCCCAGAAGAAACGCTTGCCAGGGTGCCATGGTCGGGGCGGACTCTGCGGGATCGGACGGATGGCGGCAAGGGATTTGCGGTTGATTGTCGGCCGATTACGGGGAACCTTCGGCGTCTCAGGTTCATTCCCGATGAAGAAACGCTATCTCAGACTGGTCAGGCGGGCATTCCGCTCGCTGCGGCATCCGCGGCTGAGGCACCGCAAGTGGTGGCAGGCGCTCACCCGCCCGGTTTCGGATCGCGCCCTATGGATCCCGTGTCGGGACACCGTAGCGTCGGGCTTGGCCATCGGCCTGTTTTTCTCGATGATGCTGATGCCCCTGCAAATGGTCCCCTCCGCGCTGCTGGCCATCCGGGTGAAGGCGAATGTGCCGTTTGCGATGGCCGCGTGCTGGCTGACCAATCCGATCACGGCGGGGCCGGTGCTATGGGGGCAGTTTGTGATCGGCGACTGGCTCCGCCACTCGCTGGGGGTGCCGATGCCCGGCTTTCTCCGGATGGTCGAGTTCCAGGTGCCCGGCGTGGGGGTGCTCAACGCCGCGAGTTTCATCCTCGGGATGATCACTTCCGGAGTCATCGCCGCGCTGATGGCCTATCCCATCGTCCATCTGTTTTCCGCCATCATGCCGCACCATCTGCCGGTGAGGAAAAAACGCCTGCGCGAGGCTGTGCGCCCGAAGCCGGTGGCGTGAGCGCCCCGCATCAGGGGAAACCGAATGACATGGCGGCCATCAGCGCGAGCAAGCCCGCGCCGAGCAGCCACCAATACCACTTCACGCCGAGTTTCCGGTGCGGCTTGCCGCCAAACTCGCGGGCGACGAATTCATCGTAATCAAAATCGCCGTCGGACAGATCCAGTCCGTCATGGGAGGCGCCGTCACATTCCCATGACCGTTTCTTTTTCGCTGGCGCGGGCCTGCGTTTCCTCGCACAGCCCGCACACGGAGCGCCCACGCGGACCTCACGGCCGCAGAAAGGACAGACGTATGTCAGAACTTCGGGCATGAATCCTCCGCCTCGCCGGTAATGAAACCCGGAGACGCCCCGGAATCAAACCTTGGTTTCGGAAACCCGGCGTCCTGTGGCGCGCGCCTACCGTTCGCTTGACCTGCGGGACTTCCGGGTACAGGCTTCGCCGCCCATGAAGTTCATCACCCCGGACATCATCCGCCTGTCATCGCCCGCAATAGCCTGCATCGCCCTGAGCGCCTGCCAACTCGGCGGCCCGCGGAAATCCGGCTATATGGCCGGTGTCGGCGGCCCCGTGAACCATCAGGTTTCAAACGGCCCCCACCATCCGCCGCCGGCGATTCCGGACGACATTTCCTACTGGGATGGCGACGGCGTGCAGGGCAGCCCGCTGATCCGCATCAACCGCACGCAGCAAAAGGCGTTTTTCTACAAGGGGGAGCAACTTGTCGGTGTTTCCAAGATTTCGAGCGGCACGGAAGGCCATGGCACGCCGGCGGGCCGCTTCAAGATCACGCAGAAGAGCAAGGATCACAAATCCTCGATCTACGGCGTCTTCAAGGACCGCGCCACCGGCATGACAACCAACGACAACGTGGACATCCGCGTGGACAAGCCGAAGCCGAACGAAATCTATTACTCCGCGCCGATGCCGAATTTCATGCGCTTCACCGGCGGGATCGGCATGCATACCGGCTACCTGCCCGGCTATGCCGCCTCGCACGGCTGCATCCGCATGCCGCACCAGATGTCGGAGAAATTCTTCGCAAACGTGGATATCGGAACCCCGGTGATTGTCGAATGAGCGCCGGGTTTCCCGAATCCCTGCCGGATGCGGCCACCACCATCGAGATCAGCCCGCGGGCGGTTTCGGAATGGGTCGGCCTGCCGCGGGAGAAACGGCCGCGGCTGATCGACTGCCGCGAGGATGAGGAACTCTCGATCTGCGCGATTGACGGCCACGAATGGGTGCCGCTCGGCGCCTTTCCGGCGAAAATCGAAGCCCTGAAAGCGAATTCCGGACGCGGAGTGGTCGTCTATTGCCACCACGGCATGCGCTCGCAACGTGCCGCCGCTTTCCTCCGCGCCCACGGCGTGGAAAACGCCTTCTCGATGAGCGGCGGCATCGACATGTGGTCCGAGATCATCGATCCGGCGGTGCCCCGCTATTGACCGGGCCGCCCGGCGCGACTAGTCACTCCGCCATGAATCCCACCACCACGGCATACGGCACCTGGAGCGGCGGCCGCTTCATGCACTTCGGCGAAACGCTCGGCGAGGAGCGCTTCATCGGCTGCATTGAGACCGCTTACGAATCGGGCATCCGCACCTTCGTCACCTCCGATGTTTATGGAAACGGCAAGGCGGACGAATTGTTAGGAAAGGCGCTCAAGGGCGCGGACCGTTCCACTTACAGCCTGGTGGGCATGATCGGCCATGATTTCTACGAAGGCCAGCGCCAGGGAGCGCGAGGCTATCCGCGCTTCACCGATCCGGAACTGCGCGGGCCGGAGGCTTACGCCGGGTTTGTCCGCATGGCCGCCGCCAGGGAACTCGAGCGCTGCGGCACCGATCGCTTCGATCTGCTCATGCTCCACAATCCCGACGAAGCCGGCTACACCTCGGACGCCGTCTGGAACGCGCTGAAGGGCGCGAAGGATGAAGGGCTGACCCGTCTGTTAGGCATCGCTCCGGGACCGGCCAACGGTTTCTCGCTCGATCTGGTGGGGGCCTTCGAGCGCTTCGGTGACCTGATAGACTGGGCGATGCTCATTCTCAATCCGCTCGAACCCTGGCCGGTGGGTCTCACGCTGCCCGCTTGCGCGAAACACGATGTGAAAGTGATGACCCGCGTGGTGGATTACGGCGGCGTGTTTCACGGCGACCTCGGACTGCCGGGCCATGAGTTCAAACCCGGAGACCACCGCACCTACCGCCCCGAAGGCTGGGTTCGGCACGGCATGGAGAAAGTGGAACGCATGAAACCGGTGGCCGATAAACACGGACTCACCTTGCTGCAATTCGCTTCGATCTGGAACCTCAGCCATCCCGCCGTGGAATGCGCGGTCCCCACCTTCATCCAGGAATCCGGCGATGGCGCGCGGCCGATCGAGGACAAGATCCGCGAGTTTGCCGCGCTACCGGACATCCGCCTCACTGCGGAGGAAGTGGATGCCATCCGCCGGATCGGCGACAACACCGGCCGCATGATGCTCAAGGGAGCCAGCAAGCGCCATCAATCCGGCGAACGGCCCGACGAGTGGCCGATGCGCGAGGACCTGCTCGAACTCGCCGTCCGCCACGGCCTGGGCTCCGACTGGTGACAGGGTTTTCGGATTGAGCCGCATCCGTCCCTGTGTGACTGCGGAATTTGCTTTTGGCGGGTGGCCACTGAAACAGCCGTTGGGCGGACCGGAGGGAGGGAGAAAGGGGGGGCACGAGTTCTCATGAACACTTTGAAAGAGAAGTGCCAATGGAGAAATCGCTGGAAGGAAATTCGTCTGGAAAATGTTTTAGTGTGGGAACTGGCGCCAGAGAGGCCCGGTTCGGAAACCGGGCAACCGCTCTTGATCATTCAAGCGATTCCCTTCCGCAGATTCCTCGCACTCCACAGCAGTCCTCTCGCTCCGCTGCCGCTGCCTCTCATCGCCCGTGCGCCATCCTCGCGCCTCGCGCCGAATCGCTTCCGCGCACTGGCAAACACCTCGTTTACGAATTCCTTACTGCCAATCACCGCGCCGTCCGTGAAATAACGAATCCGGCAGCCTGAACGATGCGACCGAATAGGGAGCATCATGGACGAACGCGAAGCACCGGTCCACCACCCGCGAAATGCAGTTGTAAATCACCGGTTTCGACGCCGGATTCCGCCAATTTCCCAGCAAGGCGCCAAGCCTTGCGCATGCCGCCACCCTACATCCGCGATTTCAGATGCCAAGGGAATTCTCGATTATTTTTCTGTCACCTTATAAGGTTCATGGAACAAAAGCAGACCAGCAAACCATTGCGTATTCATGAAATGAAATTCATCTTCCGGCGCTTTGTCTCCACTTCTTCGGTCTTTATGGGATCCTTCCAAGATGTTCCGGCTGGGTCTGTACTGGCTCCACGTATGAAACGGTCAAAACCGTGTCAACCGGACCACAGGCAGCGTCCACGGGCCGCACGATGTCACAAACGCACATATTGTGGGCCATGCGGTTTTTAGCCCAAGAGAAGGCCGGGGAAAATGGAGTGCCCGCATGCTTCCGGAACGTCAACGGTATTCCGGGTTCGCCCAAAAACCCCAGTCTTCCGAATCGTTCCCGTTCTGATCGATGATCAGGGACAGCTTGTGGGTTGGCTTGAACTTCACATGGACGTCCTCCTTATTGTTTCCATACTTGATTTCCTGGCTTTTGAAAACCTCGCCTTCCTCCGTTTCGATCTTGAAAATGACGTTGCCTTTCTTAAAGCCCACGGACCCCTCATTGAGGCAGACTCTGCCTCGAAATTCGGTGATGGGATCATCAAACGTATAGGTCAAGCGTCCCGATGCGTGGGTGAAGATGATCTCCGAGAACCTGTATTCCTCACCTGCGGCTTTCAAGGTTTTTCTGGAACCGACCAAGTCTTTGATTTCGGGACCAAGCCCCTTCAAGAACCACTTGCTTCCGTCCGCGGTGAATTTCTTGATTTTCTTCAGGCTCTTCCAGGGAGCGTCCTCCAATGCCGGAGCGGGCACCGGCCTCTGCGCGGCGGGTTTCACCATGTTCGCATCGGCCTTCGCGACGGCTTCGCGGGCGTCCTTGATGGCGAGGCTTTCGCTGGTGGCATCCCTCTCGGAACGGATTTCCTCGGCCTCCTTGATCTTGTCTTCGGTAACAAAGCCCTTCTCCATCTGGCTAAGGCGTTTCTCGTAACTTTCATGCGACGAGAGCATCGCCCGCTGCTCCTTGAGTTTCAGTTCGGAGACCGTCTTTTCATATAAATCATGGAGCTTGGCGATTTCCGCCCGTTCGCTGGGAACCAGTGGCGGTTTCTCCTCCTTCTTCCAGCGCTCCATTTCCGCGTCGAGGGCTTTCACCAGATCCAGATCGCCGACGCTTTTCGCAGTCTCCCGGTTTTTGCCGAGGGCGGCAAGCAACTGGTTTCCAAGCTTCGCGCGCTCCTCCCTGTATCCCGCGTCGATCTTCTCCAATTGCCCGGTGAAGCTCTTCTTCGCCTCATCCAGGGTTTCCGCCACAAGCGGGAGGCCGCTCAAGAGCATCATCAGGAGGAATAATATTGCTAGGAATTTGTTTTTTGCCCCACGGCCTTGAAACACCTGTTGGCCGGTCCGAGGGGAAGAGGGAGGCTTCACCCGTTCGCGAAGAGAGGAGAAGGCCCGCTTCGGGAGCGGGGCGGCGGCGAAAATCGGGAAATTGGAGGCATTCATGGCTTTTCATGCTTGAATCCGTTGGGCCGGAGTATGGACGTCCGCCTAGCCGTGCCAAGGGTTTTCGGCAGCGGGTTGAATTTTTCGATTGTCCGACATGACAGCCGGGACGCCGTCCCCCGTGCAGGTGGATTCGAGGACCAAGACGAGGCCAGGCCGTCGCCGAGGGGGATTTCCGGGGCTTGCCAGGCGGGGCTTTGATCGAACCGGTCCGGAGGTTGGTGATGATGTCGGCGGGACGCCGACTCTCCTTTCCTGCAAGCATTTCCCATAGGCGCTGAAGTCCAATTTCTTGTAGATATTGATAGTGGCTGATGCCTTTCGGGCGGTGGTATTTCCTTTGGCTGCGGCGGTCGAGGTGAGTCACCATCCGCTTGCGCGCACAGTTGCCCGGATCCCGGAACGCTTTGCGCGGGTAGCCATACCCGAAGTGGTTGCTCCAGCCGCGCAGGAAGGTGTTGGGGGCGTCAACCACCGATTCCGTGGACAGCGAATACTTCGGGCTCGCCTGGAACGCCGCGCCCGTTCCCGAACCGTCCGCCTGGCTGCTCGCCTCCGCCGGAGCCGTCATCCTCCTCCGCCGCAGGAAGACCTGATGGCCGCGAGGGAAGAGGATACCGGGATCATTCCGCGCCGCCCCGACAGTTACGCGCGGATTCGGTTTGAAAACCTCTCCTTTCGTCCTTTCCGCGGTTCCCGGCAGCGGAACCCGGATTCAAGCCACGCGTTCGACCGCGAGACCTCCGGCGCGGAGTTCCTCAATCGCGCCGGAGGGCGCGGATTCGTCGGTGAACAAGTGGTCGATCTCACTGATCGGAGCGACTTCGAAATTCGCGGTGACGCCGAGTTTGTCCCCGGTGGCGAGCACGACGGTGCGCGAGGCGTTGCGGATCATCGCGCGTTTCACCAGGCTCTCGTCGTGATTGAGGTCGGTGAGGCCGAATTCGGCGTGAATCGAGCCGATGCCGAGGAAGCACAGGTCGGCGCGGATTTTCCGATAGGCGGCGATGGTTTCGGCCCCGACCGCGGTGAGGCTCGTCTTCAACAGACGCCCGCCGATGAGCAGGATTTCGATGTTTGGAAACTCCGCCAGCGCGGTGGCCGTCGTGGTGCAATGGGTCACGACGGTGCCACGATAGTCCGTTGGGATCCGGCGGGCGAGTTCGAGCAGGGTGGAACCGGCATCGAGAAACAGCAACTGCCCGGGACGGATCATGCGCGCGGCGGCGGCGGCAATGCGCTGCTTTTCGTCCGTCTGCCGTTGCGAACGCACGCGGACATCGGGATCGGTGGTCGCCAGCGGCACCGCACCGCCATGGACACGCCGGAGCTGGCCGCGTGAGGCCAGTTCCGCCAGATCGCGGCGAACGGTATCCTCGGATATTTCAAGCCAACGGGCCAGCTCGGTGGAAAGCACGCGCCCGTCATTTTGCAGTTTTTTGCGTATTTCTTCGAGTCTTTCTTCCTGTAACATGCTTGTTTGTGCGTTTTTATGGTTGATTTTCTGTGAATATGCGCTTTTTTGAGTGCGGAATGAATGAAGCACTGAAACTCGCGGCCGTCGATCTCGATGGCACATTACTTGGTCCCGACAAGACGATTTCACCGGAAAACCTCGCGGCGCTGCAATGCCTGCACGCGGCGGGCATCGAAATTCTCGTCGCCACCGGCAGGCACCTCACCCGCATATCGAACTACCTCCCGCACATTCCAAACGCGCGTTGGGCGGTAACATGCCAAGGCGCCGCCGTGCATGAGATTGCCACGCGGTTTCCGATCCGGTCCCTGCACCTCGGCGCGGACGAGGCCCGGCGCTTGATCGATACCGGCAGCCGACTCGGACTCACGAGCATCGTCTACGCCCAGGATCTCGTCCGCACCACCCAGGATGGTGAATTTGTCGAACTATACGGCAGCTATGCCGGCGGCTTGCCCTTGAAAACCACGGACGCCGAGCTGACCGGCATTCCGGCACACAAGATTGTCTGGCTCGGGAGCGGGGCGAATATCGACCGGCTGCCGGAACTCCCGGAAATCCACAGCATTCCCCTCTATCAGGTCCGCACGCACGAAAACATCTACGAGTTTCTGCCGTCCGCCGCCACCAAAGCCACCGGGGTGGCCGCCATCGCGGAGCAACTGGGCATTCGGCCCGCACAGGTCATCGCCTTTGGCGACGCCGACAACGACATCCCGATGTTCGGATGGGCCGGCCAATCCTTCGCCATGTCCCACGGTTCCGCCGCGGCTCACCGCGCCGCCCGCCTTATCTCTCCGGATGGCCCGCCCGAGTCCGCGTTTGCCCGCGCCGTCGCAACCCTCGATCTCCCGCCATGCTCCACCCGCAACTGATCGGCCTTGTCGCCGCCACGCTCACAACCTTGTCCTTCGTGCCGCAGGTCTTGCGAATCTGGCGCACCCGCCACGCCCGGGACATTTCACTGCCCGCGTTCGGGGTTTTCGCCATTGGCGTCTTCCTCTGGCTCGTTTACGGCATCCTTGAGCGGAATCTGCCCCTGATTCTCTCAAACTCATTCACGCTTGTCCTCGCGGCCGGCGTGCTCGCGCTCACATTCCGTTTCCGCGGAAACGCCGATACGGACGGAACCCCGCCGTCTAACAGTTTACAGGCGGGCGGGCGTGAGGAGGCGGGTTTGTCCGCTCACGCGCGGGAGGTTTTCCGCAAATTGCGGCGGCCGTGATCCCTTGTCCGGCCGCTCGGCAGGAATGGCCGGACCAGGGAGTCCTCGAGATCGAAGACTTCGGAGAAATCCTCGCGGCAGTCCGAGTCCTGTTTGCCGAAGGCCTGTTCCTCGATGAGGTGGAAGACCATGTCGCCCACATCAAGGCATTTGCGCACGCCCCACTCGGCCATCAGCGTGGCGGCCATGGGGCCGAACTGTTCCAGCGCGAAGTCGCGGAAACCCTCCAGCAGCTCGGGCCCGCTGACGTGGCGGGCCTGTCCGCCGTTGTTCTCGGCCACCCGCTTGAGGGTGTAATCCAGCGCGTCCTTGAGGAAAAAATAGGCGTGCGGATCGAAGCGCTTGTCGCGTTTCAGGATGGAAACGACCGATTGTTCGAACTGCATGGCCTGCATGCGAGGGAAGATGCCGGAGGACCGTCTCCGTGTCAAAGAGGTTAGAACGCCGATTCGTCCTTGAAATCAGGGTTGGCGCGCTTAATATTCCACCGACCTTGAAATCAATGAAGACCATCATCTCATCCATCCTTAGTGCCGCCCTGCTGATTTCCCTCTCGGGTTGCGCGGCCCCGGCAGGTCCCAACACCCAGCGCGGTGCTGCCACCGGTGGACTGGCTGGCGCGGCCCTCGGCGGCATCATCGGTCACCAATCGGGTCGTGCGCTTGAGGGTGCCGCCATTGGCGCGGCGGCTGGCGGAACCGCCGGAGCGCTCTACGGCAATGCCCGCGACCAGGAGCAATACGGCCGCTATTGATCCGGGGTCGAAACGGCTTCCAAAATCCCGCGGGGCGTCCACAAGTGTGGGCGTCCCGCTTTTTTTCGAATGTCCGCATCGGTTTCCTTCTCCCAACCATGAACATGCCTTCCCTCGTCCCGCGCCGCCTCCTGGTTCCGTTTCTCCCACTCCTGACCGCTGCGGAAACGGTTGCCCAGTTCGAACTTCCGGGCACCGGGACAAGCACCGTCGCCACAATGGTGTCCGAGGTGAAATCGATCGCCCCGGGGTCCGCATTCACCGTCGCCCTGAGTCTTGAACATCCGGCGAAGTGGCACAGCTACTACCGGAACAGCGGTGGCATCGAACTCCCGCCCGAAATCAAGTGGACCCTGCCGGAGGGCTTCGCGGCCGGGCCGATCCGGTGGCCGGTGCCCGCCGTGAAGGACGGGTTTTTCGGCAAGAGTTATGTGTATGGGGGAAATCCCGTCCTGTTGATCGATCTGACGGCACCGGAGTCCGCAAAGCCCGGGGAGACCGTCACCCTCGCCGCCAACGCCACATGGCAGATCTGTGAGGAATCGTGCATCAATGAGGAAGGCTCGTTCACCATCACTTTGCCGGTTGCCGACGCCATCGAACCAGACCCCGCCAGCGCAGGATTGTTCGGGTCGGCACGGTCCAAGCTTCCCGCGAATGCGGATGGCTGGACCTTCAGCGCGTCGCCTGACGGTGAAAACATCCTGCTGCGGGCCAAGCCATCGGGAGCGCTGGATGGCGATCCGGTTGACTTCGTGCCGGATCAGCCGTTCGTGAAATCCGCCAGCTCGGGTGGTTCCATCACCCGCGCCGGAGACATGTGGGAAATCCGGCTGCCCCGCGCGACCAAGGATCCGCTTGGGAACGGGATTGGGCGGGGCGATTCCTTTTCCGGAATTCTGTTAGGAGCCAGGCCGGTCGCCGTGCCGCTCACGAAGATCGGGGAAACGGCGGCGGCAACATCCCGAGTGCGCGAGTCGCTGCCGCTTGCGAGATATCTGCCCATCCTCGGCGGCATGTTGTTAGGCGGGCTCATTCTCAACCTGATGCCCTGCGTGTTTCCTGTCATCGGCCTGAAGATCATGGGCTTCGTGCGGCAGGCGGGATCGGACAGGAAAAAAATCGCGATGCACGGGATCGTTTTCACGCTTGGCGTGCTGGCGTCGTTCGCGGTGATCAGCGGCATTCTGTTCGCGCTGCGCTCGGCCGGCGGAGAGGCGCGCGGGTGGGGCTATCAACTCCAGGAGCCATGGGTGGTGCTTTCGCTGATGCTGCTGATGTTCGTGCTCGCGCTGAACATGTTCGGCGTCTTCGAGATCGGGGCCTCCGCCACCTCGGTGGGTGGTTCGCTGCAGGCGAAACAGGGGCTGGTGGGTTCGTTTTTCTCCGGCGTGCTCGCCACGGTGGTCGCCACGCCCTGCTCCGCGCCGTTTCTCGGCGCGGCCATCGGCGCGGCGATCGCGCTGCCCGCGTTCCAGTTCTTCACCGCCTTCGGCGCGATGGCAGCGGGGCTTGCGCTGCCCTATCTGGTGCTTTCGGTTTTCCCGAAGCTGATCGATTTCCTGCCGCGCCCCGGTCCGTGGATGGAGAGCTTCAAGCAGGCGATGTCCTTCCTGCTCTTCGCCACCGCCGGTTACCTGCTGTGGGTCTATGCGGGGCTGATCGATCCGGACAATCTGCTAGGTCCGGTTTTCGGGCTGAGCTGCGTCGCGGTGGCCTGCTGGGTGCACGGCCGCTGGAACCTGCCGCACCGTGCCGGAAGCACCCGGGCCACGGCGCTGGTTTTCACCGCGCTATTCGCCGCCGCAGGGTTGTATCTTGCAAAGCCACCCAGGCCATCGACGCTTGAGTGGCTGCCGTGGTCGCTTGAAAAGCAGGAGCAGGCGCTCAAGGAGGGCAAGCCGGTTTACATCGACTTCACCGCGAAGTGGTGCGCCACCTGCCAGGTAAACAAAAAGCGCGCTTACACCACCGGGGTCGTCGCGCTGATGAACCGCAAGGGAGTGGTCGCGCTCAGGGCGGACAAGACCAAGCCGAATCCGGAGATCGAGGAGGCCCTGCGCGGCTACGGCCGCACGGCCATTCCGGTGAACGTGTTGCTCGCTCCCGGCAGGGATCCGGCGATCCTGCCGGAATTGTTATCTCCCGCCGACATGACAAAGGCCCTGGAGGGACTTTGAGAGAGAATCATTCCGCAACCAACTTCCGTCTAACGGCTTCCAGCGCGGCCTGGCTGACAGCGAGCTTGAAATCATGCCGGTTGCGCGGGTGGAAGACCTTGGACACGGTGGTTGCCGAACCCTTCGCCGCCAGGCCGATCCATGCGGTGCCCACCGGTTTTTCCGGAGTGCCTCCATCCGGGCCGGCGATGCCGGTGACGGAGACGGCGATGTCCGCTCCGGAGTTTGTGAGCGCGCCCTCCGCCATTTTGCGGGCGACGGTTTCGCTGACCGCGCCGTGTGTTTCGAGATCCTCCGGCGGCACGCCAAGAAGTGATATCTTGGCCTCGTTCGCATAAGTGACGAAGCCATGGGTGAACACGGCGCTCGATCCCGGCACATCGGTGATGCGGCAGGAGATCAATCCGCCGGTGCAGCTTTCCGCGGTGGCGAGAGTCATCCGCTTTTCTGTTAGAAGGCGCACGAGCGCCGATTCCAGGATCGATCCGTCGTCACTGACCAGAAACTCCCGGAAGTTCCCCAGCGCGATGTTTTTCCCCTCCGAGACGGCCCCGGGTGTTCCGATCAGACGGAGTTCCACCTCGCCGATGTGGGCGCAGTAGCCGACCTCAAGTCCGGGGATCCGCGCGAGTTCGGCATCGATGCCCTGATGGAAATCGCTTTCGCCGATGCCTGTGAATCTCAACTCCGCCACCGAGGGCGGGTTTTCCACGCCCGACAAGGCGCGCAGACGGGGCAGCACCTCGGCATGGACCATCGGATGGAGTTCGCGCGGCGGGCCGGGCAGGAGAAACACGGCGCAATTCGAGCGGCCGTTGATGCGCGGCGGGACATAGACACCGGGGGCGGTGCCGTTGGAATTCGGCAGCACGTCGGCGCCCACCGGAACGAGCGCCTGTTTGAGATTCGCTTCCGCCATCGGCCGGTTGCGCAGCGCGAAGAAGGCCCCGATCGAGCGCAGCGCGGCCTCGTCCATGATGAGTTCCACTCCCAGAACCGCGGCCGTGATCTCGCGGGTGAGGTCGTCGCTGGTGGGGCCGAGCCCGCCGGTGACGATCACCGCGTCTGCGCGGGAAACCGCTTCGGATAATGCCTCGCGGATGGCATCACCGTCAGGAACCGTGGTTTGCCGGGTGACGCGCAGGCCGAGCTTGAATAGCTCGCGCCCGAACCAGGCGGCGTGGGTGTTGACGGTGTTTCCCAACAGGAGTTCGGTGCCGGTGTTGAGGATCTCGATCCGCATGGCCGGATCTTCGACGCCGGGAACGGAGACTCAACCGGAAAAGAAAAGCGCCGGCCCGGGATGCGGGACGGCGCGGGATTCGTGGGCTGAAGGTTCGGATTATTCCTCCTCTTCGTCTTCTTCCTCGTCGTCCCGGGCGCCACCTTTCATGCGCATTTCGATTTGCGAGCGGAAACCGTCGATCTGCTCGTTCATAGGGCTCTCCGGATGGGAAGCCTTGGCCTCGTCCACGGACTTGAGCGCGTCCTCGAATTTCTGCTGCTGCATGTAGATCACCGCACGGGTGAGCATCATCTGCTGGGTGGTTTCCTTGTCGAATCCGCCCTCTTTCAGGGCTTCGGCCACCAGGGCCAGCGCGCCATCATGGTCCTTTTTCCGGCCGAAATCCTGGAGTTTTTCCTCAAACTCGGCGACGCGCTTCTTGGCGGCGGCCTTTTTGGTGAATCCGGTTTCGTCCTTGGGATCGGCGGTGGTGATCTGGGTGGCGATGTCACCGTAGAAGTTGGCGACCATCGCGTCCTCGAGTTCCATCGAATCGAGCGCGGCGACGAGCGCCTTGGCCTTATCGACACCCTCCGCCTTGGATGCCTTGGCGAAGGCCTCGTCGCGCCCGGCCTTCTTCTTGCGCAGGTCGTTGAGATGCTCGACGTATTTCTCCGGTCCTCCGGGCTGATAGCCGGTGGAGGCATAGGGTTTGCCCTCGCTGTCGCACAGCAGGATGGTCGGGTATCCCTGAACGGAGTATTTTTTCCCGAGTTCCTCGTTCTGTTTCTGAGTGGTTTCGGAAAGCTTCGACTTGTCCTGCGGGTAGTCGAGCTCCACCAATACGAAAGTGTCCTTCACTCCGTCCTTGAAGGGATCGTGCTTGAAAACCTCGTCGTTGAGCTTGATGCACCAGCCGCACCAATCGGAGCCGGTGAAGTCGATCAGCAGGTCCTTCCTGGATTCGGTGGCGAGTTTCTTCGATGCCTCGTAGTCGCTGGACCAGCCCTCGCCGCCAGCTAGGGCGACGCCATGGAGCGCCAGAATCGCGGCGCCGGCGATGAATGTGTTTTTCATAGATTCCTCCGCGACGGTGTCGCGGGAGCGGCGGCGCGTCGAGCGGAAATCACGGCACGTATCCAAGCCATGGCCCCAGCCATTTCTCGGCCTCGGCAACTGTCATGCCCTTGCGGCGGGCGTAGTCCTCGATCTGGTCCTTCTGGAGTTCCGAAATCGCGAAGTAGTGGCTTTCCGGGTGCGAGAAATACAGGCCGCAGACCGCCGCGCCGGGGTGCATGGCGCAGCTCTCGGTGAGCGTGACGCCGGTGGACTCCGAGGCTCCGAGCAGGTCGAACAGGATCGGCTTCTCGGTGTGGTCCGGCTGCGCGGGATAGCCCGGCGCCGGGCGGATGCCGCGGTAATTTTCGCGGATGAGCTGGTCCTTGGTGAGTTCGCTTTCGGTTTCGTAGCCCCAATCGACGCGTGCCCGGTGGTGGAGCAGTTCGGCGAATGCCTCGGCGAAGCGGTCGGCGATGGCTTTCACCATGATCGAGCCGTAGGGGTCGTGTTGTTTGTCAAGCTCCTCGGCGAACTCGTGCGCGCCGTGGATGCCGACGACGAAGCCGCCTATGAAGTCCGTGTTGTTTTCACCTACCCAGTCCGACAAGGCGACATTGGGTTTGCCCGAGTCCTTCCTGATTTGCTGGCGCAGGGTGTGAAGACGGGCGCGCTCGGTGGCGCGCGATTCGTCGGTCCAGACGATGATGTCGTCGCCGGCCGAATTCGCGGGAAAAAACCCGTATGTGCCGCGTGCCTCGAAGCGGCTTTCGGCGATGATGCGTTCGATCCATGCCAAGGCATCCTGATGGAGTTTCGCCGCTTCGGCGGCTCCTTCGGGGTTCCTGGTCTTGAGGACCTTGTTATCACGGTCCCAGACGCCCCGCAGTTCCCAAGCGTGGAAAAACGGGGTCCAGTCGATGTATTCGACAAGTTCGGCGGGATTTCCGGTGACCCGTCTCGCCCCGAGAAACGATGGCACAGCGGGAATATATCGATCCCAGTCATGTTTCGGACCGGCTTCGCGCGCCTGTTCGAGCGAGAGGGTTTCCTTTTTCGGGCCGCCGATGAAGTTGTCTCGCAGGGTTTGTTGTTTCGCGCGGTTTTCGGCGATGAATCCCTCCTTCTGATCTTCCGATAGAAGCGAGGTGGTCACCGGAACGGAGCGCGAGGCATCGAGCACATGCACAACCGGTCCGCTGTAGTGCTCCGCGATCTTGATGGCGGTGTGCGCCGCGGAAGTGGTGGCGCCGCCGAGGAGCAAGGGCACTTTGAAACCGCGGCGCTCCATTTCCTTTGCGACGTGGACCATCTCGTCAAGCGAGGGGGTGATAAGACCTGAAAGTCCGATGACGTCCGCGCCGATCTCGATGGCTTTTTCGAGGATCTTGTCACAGGGGACCATGACGCCCATGTCGGTGACTTCGAATCCGTTGCAGGCGAGGACCACGCCGACGATGTTCTTGCCGATGTCGTGGACATCGCCCTTCACGGTGGCGATGAGGAATTTTCCGGCGGAGCGCTGGTTGGGATTCGCGGCTTTTTCCGCCTCCATGTAGGGTTCCAGCCAGGCGACGGCCTTCTTCATGACGCGGGCGGACTTGACCACCTGCGGCAGGAACATCTTGCCGGCGCCGAAGAGGTCTCCGACGACGCCCATGCCGTCCATCAGCGGGCCTTCGATGACCTTGAGCGGACGATTGTATTTCTTCAGCGCTTCCTCGGTGTCTTCGTCGATGAATTTGTCGATGCCCTTGAGCAGGGCGTGTTCGAGGCGTTTCTCCACGGGGTCGTTGCGCCACGAAAGATCCTCCTCGATCTTCTTGCCGCCCTGGCCCTTGAAGCGCTCGGCGAGATCGAGCATTCGCTCGGTGGCGTCCGGACGGCGGTTGAGCAGGACGTCCTCGACGTGATCGAGAAGCTCTTTGGGAATCTCGTCGTAAACCTCAAGCATCCCCGCGTTGACGATGCCCATGTCCATGCCGGCGAGGCCCGCGTGGTAGAGGAAGGCGGAGTGCATCGCCTCGCGCACCACGTTGTTGCCGCGGAACGAGAACGAGATGTTGGAAACGCCGCCGGACACCTTGGCTCCGGGGAGGTTCTCCTTGATCCACCGGGTGGCGTTGATGAAGTCGAGAGCGTAGTTGTTGTGTTCCTCGATGCCGGTGGCGACGGTGAGGATGTTGGGGTCGAAAATGATATCATCCGGATTGAATCCGACTTCATCGACGAGGATGTCGTAGGCTCGTTTGCAAATGCGGATCTTGTCCCCGTAAGTGGCGGCCTGGCCGTTTTCATCGAAGGCCATGACCACGACGGCCGCGCCGTATTTCATGACGTGACGCGCCTGTTTCCTGAAATTGTCCTCGCCTTCCTTGAGCGAGATCGAATTCACGATGCCCTTGCCCTGGAGGTATTTGAGACCTTCCTCAAGGATTTCCCACTTCGAGGAGTCCACCATGATGGGCACCTTGGCGACATCGGGCTCGCCCTGGAGCAATTGCAGGTAGCGGCCCATCATTGCCTTGCCGTCGATGAGTCCGTCGTCGAAACAGATGTCGAGCACGACAGCGCCATTGGCGACCTGCTGGCGCGCGACCTCGACGGCCGCCTCCAGATCGCCGGCGCGGACCAGCTTGGCAAACTGCGGGGAACCGGCGACATTGGCGCGCTCGCCGATCATGAGGAAGCGCTTGTCGGCGGTGTGGTTGTAGGCCTCGGTGCCGGAAAGCCGGAGGGCGTGGGGAATGGTTTTCATTGGGGAGATTCGAAACGCCAGGACGCCAGGAGCGCCAAGAATTGGAAGGGGGTAGGATTACTGGTGGTCATTGGCAATGCGACGGATGCCTTGTTTGATGGGCGGCATAATTTAAAGTTTATGGTTATTGGCGAACTTGGCGTTTCCTTGTCAACCGACAGTCGGCAACTCGCGCGGTTTCCTGTCCGCGACTCCTCGTGCGATGGCGGCGACGTGTTCGGGAGTGTTGCCGCAGCAGCCGCCGGCGAGGTTGAGCAGGCCGGCTTCGGCGAACTCGGCCATGAGTTGTTCCATGTGATGGGGTTCGAGATCGAAGCCGGTGGGCGCGAGCGGGTTGGGCAGGCCGGCGTTCGGGTAGCAGGAAATGTGGGTGGTGGCGCAGGAAGCCAGTTCCTCGAGGTGCGGGCGCATCAGGTCCGGGCCGAGCGAGCAGTTCAGGCCGATGGCGAGCGGATGCACATGGGCGAATGCATTCCACATGGCCTCGACCTTCTGGGCGGAGATCATGGTTTCCCCACCGCGGCCGACGGCGGCGGAAATGATGACGGGCAGGTGGAGTTTCCGTTCCTCGTAGACCTCCTGCACGGCGACGGCGGCGGCCTTGGCGTTGAGGGAATCGAAGATGGTCTCGATCATCAGGATGTCGCATCCGCCCTCGATAAGCGCGCGGACCTGGAGTTTATATGCCTCAAGCACCTGATCGAAGGTGACCACACGGAATCCGGGATCGTTGGCGTCCGGCGAGTTGGTCAGGGAAACGGTGAGCGGTCCGATGGCTCCGGCGACGTAGCGCTTGCGCCCGGTTTTTTCCGCGACTTCGTCCGCCGTTTTGCGGCACAGTTTCGAACCCTCGACGTTCATTTCCCACGCGAGTTCGTTGAGGAACCGGTTCTCGATGATGGTCTGGAAGAACCCCGGGTCCTTGCGCCCGCCATGCTCGCGGGGGTCCTCCACGAAGAACTCGCTTTGCGCGATGCTGGTGGCGGAAAAGGTGTTGGTCTCGCAAATGTCCGAGCCCGCCTCGTAGAAGCGCCGGTGAATGTCCGCGATCACATCGGGGCGGGTGAGGTTCAGAATGTCGCCGTTATTCAGCAGGTCTTTTTGCGAATCCGCGAAGCGGCTGCCGCGTGCGTCCGCCTCGGTCAGCCCGTAGGTGCGGATCGTTGTGCCCATCGCCCCGTCGAGGACGAGGATGCGTTCGGCGAGGGCTTTTTTGAGTTCGATGGTGCTGTCAGGCTGCGGCATGGGTGGAAATTGCACGGTTTTGTTCCCGATTTCAAGAAACAAATCATCGTATCCGGATATGATGATGGGAAATCTCCGGCGCCTGGATGCATTCGAATCTTGAAACCGACCGGCGATGGGCTCGGTTTTCCAAAATGGTCCGATTGGGAATCGCGGCCACCCTGGCGGTCAGCGTGCTGCCGTCCGCCGTCCGCGCCATCGACCTCGACGGCGACCAGCAAAGCGATATCCGGGAGCTGGTTTTCGCCGCCGCCGGGAGGGGACATGGACTCCGACGGCTGGACCAACGCCACGGAAAGCACGGCGGGCACCAATCCCTTCGACGCCACGTCGCATCCGGAGTCCGCGCTTCGTTGAGTCCGGCACCGAACCCAACCCTCTCGACACCGGCCGCGGACGCATGATTCCCACCACCAGTTGCGACGGATACCTCGCCGAACTCGCCCTCTGGCTCGGCGTGCCCCGCTCCAGCCTGTCACCCGTGCTGCCGAACATCGGCAACTTCGTCGCGTCTGACAGCACGGGGCCGCCGGTGGGCTTCCTCGGATGATCGGGATTTCACAAGGGCCGCGCGTAGGTATCGCAGCGGTTATGCCAACCCCGCTCCCAGCGTTTCTCGCCGCGTTCCGGCGGTGAGTTCGCGATGCGGCGGGAGAGCATGCGCTTGGCGGAGGCGGAGAACTCGGTGGCGGCGGCCGGGCCGGCGGACACGTCGCGCATGTTTCCGAGCACCTGCATCAGGCCCCAGCCCTGGCCCTTGTATTTCTCGGTGGCCAGGGTGCCGTCGCCCTTGAAGTTGACATAATCGACGAGCGCGTAGGTGCCCTGCGGCGTGCTGGCGACCTTGTGATAATTCGCCTGGATCTTCGCGCGTTCGGACGGCGGCGCGGCGGCGAGGATTTTCGCCAGCGCGGCGCGGGAACGCTGGATGATGAAATCCGTCTGCACCGGCACGTTGGCCGCGAGCCATGTGCGCAGCGCGGCGAGGCGCGGCCCGTTGAAATCCCTCTGAAACTCCGCCCTGCCATTCCACGGGCTGTGCCGCTCCAGCGCGACGGCGGGCGGGTTGGCCCCCTGTTGTTTCGCGAAGGCGACAAACTGCGGCCACGATTCCCGGAAGCGGCCGTTGAAACCCTTCGGATACCAGATGAAGTGTCCGATCCCGAGCGATGGAAACTCCTCGCCCGCATTCCAGGCGGTTAGCCCGGCCACCGTGCCACCGCATTCGTTCTGCCAGATTTTCCTGCCGATGGCGGCCTTCTGCGCGGCGCCCAGACCGGTGGATCCGGAGGAAACCGGCGGCGCGGAGCTGGCGCAGGAGGCGATGAGGAAACAGGCCAGTGAAACGGTGCGGACGGCGGCTTGCATGACGGCACGCTAGCGCTAGGCTGTGCCGGTCCGCAAGCACCGGACACCGGAAACCCCCAGCCCCACCCGCGCCATGTCACGCATCCCCTGGCAGCAGATTTTCGCCTTCACCCCTGCCGATCTGGTGAAGCTCTTTCTCAGCGCGGCGATCATCGTCATCGTCAACAAGGTCCAGCTTTTCAGCGACCGGCTCTCCGCCCTGCTCATCGCCCTGCCGCTCACCTCGCTGGTGGCCATGATCTGGATGCACCAGGCCGGGCAGTCGCCGCAGCGCCTGGCCAACCACGCCGAGGGCACCTTCTGGTTCGTCCTGCCCACCCTGCCGATGTTCCTCATCCTGCCCTGGATGCTCCGCCACGGCTGGGGTTTCTGGTCGGCTCTGGCGGCCAACTGCGCCCTGACGGTCGGCTTTTTCTGGGTCACGGTCATCGTTTTGCGCCGCTTCGGGATCGACCTGATGCCCAAATGAACAGCCGGATTTTTTGAAAATTCCGCCATCCGCATGCCAGATTGGGCTTGTCAGCGGTCCGGATCTTTGTTTTCACCACCGGCCCGGCATCTTCCGGAATCATCATCCACCATCTGTTTTGAGCGAAAACCTCCCTTCCCAGCTTCCGGAAAACGTCATCCCGTTCGAGGAAGAGAAGCCGTTTTCGCGATTTCCCGGCTCTCCCATGAAAAGCGATCTCCTCGACAAGGCCTCCGAAATCGTCACCGATCCCCTGGTTCTGATCAACCTGGTCTCGCAGCGCGTCAGGCAGCTCAACAGCGGTCGTTCGCCGCTGGTGCCCACCCGTCCGAGCATGGGCGTGGCGGACATCGCCCTGACCGAGATCATCGAGGGCAAGATCAGGCTCGTCGAAAAGGCGGAGGCTTGATCCCGCCAAGCGTGCCATGAGTCAGGACATCGCCACCAACCGGAAAGCCGGCCGCGATTTCCATATTCTGGACAAATACGAGGCCGGGCTAGAACTCAAGGGCACCGAGGTCAAATCCATCCGCGCCGGCAAGGTCAACGTCTCCGACGCCTTCGCCCGCGTCGAAAACAACCAGGTGATGCTCTACGGCTGCGACATCCAGCCGTGGGAAACCGCCGGCGAGTGGTTCAACCACGCCCCCAAGCGCCCGCGCCGCCTGCTCCTCCACAAGCGGGAAATCCTCAAGCTCGCCTCCGCCACCGCCATCAAGGGCTGCACCCTGCCGCTGCTGCGCATCTATTGGAAAAACCGCCGCGTGAAAGTGGAAATCGGTGTCGGCAAGGGCAAGACCCACAGCGACCAGCGCCAGGATCTCAAGAAAGCCGTGGAACTGCGCGAGGCCCAGCGGGAAATGGCGCGTTTCAACCGGCGCTGATCACTGGTTTTCCGTCTCCTTCGGCTTTGGCCTGGACGGCGGATCGGTGGGCGGTCGCACCGTCACCGCTCCCGGTCCCGCGGAACCCGTTGGCAGGGGCAGCGAGGGTGCCCGGAAATCCCCATCGCCGGGGATGGCCAGCAGCTGGTCCATCGGCAAACGGATCCCGTCATCCGGTTCACCGGGCAAAGCCGGCACCTCGAGAGCCGCCTCGGCCGGTTTTCCCGTCTTCTTCTCCGGCGCCTTCTCCACGATGACCGCCCGTGGCGTCGCGCAAGCCCCCAGGGCAAGCGCGGGCAGGAGACGGAAAACAGTGGCGGAAAATGGCCGGATCATCGTTGGCGGGCGGCGAGGAAAGCCTTTCCGCCGCAGTCAGGCAAGACTCTTCATTTGGTTGCAATAGTGGCGGCCAACCGCAGCGGCCATGCCCCCTGGCAACCAAATGGAAACCGGCCCGGAGCCTCTTGGAAAACGGTCTGACCTCCCCTGTATTCATCCGGACGCCTCAACTTGGGGTCCACCCGCGCCATGGGCCGCCTCCAGACAGGGCTTCATCACCCACCCTATCCGGCAGGCCTCCGCGATCCGGTTCAGCCCGGCCACTCTCGCCGCTCCCGCCAACCCTCGCGCAGCGCCTCCACAGCCACATCAATCCCCGCCATGTTCCGGCAGTGGAAAAGGTCCACTACCATCCGCTCCACCGGACGATTCCAAGGATAGGCTTCACGATGCCGGGCTACGGTAACGAAAATCCGCAAGTTTCAAAAATAATACTTTAAATTAAAACATCCATGTTGAGATGTATGAACATCCTCATACGCGGGACGTCAGCGAATGGGCTCGAGCTTTGGAGCTTCTGGGAGAAGTGCTGGAGACTCGTCGCGCCGCGCCATGTCACCTGGTGGTTTGCGGTGGGTGCCGCACTCAGGGCTACCGCTTTGGTGTCCAGGGTTACCAAGGACGTGGACGTGATCGCGACCAGGGGTGAGGTGGATGGCGAAATCACCCCGGCATGGCCGTTGCCGGATTCGCTCCGGAAGGCAGTGGCTGACGTGGCCGCCGAGTTGGCCCTGCCTGCCCACTGGCTCAATGCCTCAACCTCCATGTTGGTTGGTCCACTGGAAGACCTGCCCCCCGAGGTGTGGGCCGATCTCCACGAACGGGCCTACGGACCGCGCCTTCGAATCGCCTTTGTCGGACGCGCCGGTCAAATTCCCCTGAAGCTGCATGCCGCGGTCGGACGCAGGGAGGCGCGGGATCTCGATGATCTCATCGCGCTCGCTCCGGATGCGGAGGAATTTCGCCGCGCGCTGGCTGCGTCAGACAGGTCTCGATGCCGCCGGAGAGAGGCGTTTGGAGGAAATTCTCACCTTGCTCGGCCATGAAAGCGACTGACCTCCGCGACCGCCTCCAGGCGGCGCTCAACGATTTCCTCCGGGACCAATGGGTGGCACTCGGCTTGGCCGGGCACGCCAGCGGACGGCCCGTGCCCTTTGCCATCGACCCGGAAGCCCTGCTGTTGGCCACCCTGCGCTTCTCCTTCCACGAAGCCCGCTTCCGTGGCGAAGTGCTCGATTGGCTGACGCGAAACGGCAAGCTCCTCAGCGTCCAACGAGCGAAGAATTTCGACCACGCCATGCGCGTCGCTCCACCGGAACACGTCCGCAGCCTGTCCGCCTTCCTGGAAAACGCGGGCCATCCGAATCGGAAAACCCTCGGCTCACGCGTTCAACACGTCAGCATCACGGACTTCACTGCCGTCACTCTCCGCAGCATGAGCCAGCCCCCCGATCCCGCGCGGCCGGAGGCGTTCGTGCTGCGGATGCGCCTCCTCTTCGGTGTCAACGCCCGGGCCGAAATCATCGCTTGGCTCCTCACCCACGCGGAAGGCCACGCCGCCCGCATCGCCCGCCATACCGGCTGGTTCTCCAAATCCGTCCAAGCGATCCTCACCGACCTCGAACAAGCCGGCATGCTCGTCAGTCGCACCGAAGGGAAACGGAAAAACTACGCCATTACCCCGCGAGCCTGCCCTTGACACCCCGATTTCGGCAAAGACCTGCGCTGGTTCACCCAGAGCATGTTCCACACCGGCGTGCTCCACGTCCTGGACACCCTCGACGCCATCGCCGACGCCAGCCTCTCGCCCCAAGCCCGCGCCATTGCCATCCGCAGCAACCTCGCCACCCTCTACGCCGCCACCCGGCGAGAACGTGGCGAGGATCCCATCGAATGCCTCGAAGAAAGATCCCCCGGCTCCGGTCACTGACCCATTCGGCACTCCCGTCTATTCCCGGAACCTGAAATCTCTCCGCCCGTCTTCGCGACCTGGCTGGCCCGGGACGCGCCATGTTTTGGCGGAGACTCTTGATTGCCGGTTTTGGGCCGGGGTTTTACGGGCATCGTGCACCGAAGGCCGGGGCCATGATTTCCTGTTCGTGGCGGGGGATGGGGAGGAGGCGGCGGGTTTCCACGGGTTTCTTCGGGAGTGGTTTGAGGAGGCGGCGGGATATCCGGTGTCGCCCGAAAATCCATGTTGTGGGAAATCATGCTCGACCTGCTGGGCCTCCTCGGTAAAATCCATTTGGATGAAATTCCGCGCCGTTTTCAAAGGACTCGCCATGGCTTCCGCCCTGACGATGCCACTCCATGCCTCTCCGGTAATCACCGAGTTCATGGCGCAAAATGATTCCGCCCTGCAGGATGAGGATGGAGATTGGTCGGATTGGATAGAAATCCACAATCCGACGGCATCCCCGCTGCCATTGGCCGGCTGGCATCTGACAGATCGCGCCGACAACCCGGCGATGTGGGCGTTTCCGAACATCACACTCGCACCGGGCGCATTCCTCGTCGTCTTCGCATCGAACAAGGACCGTCGCTCGCCCGGGCAACCTCTGCATACCAATTTCGCGCTCTCCGCGACAGGGGAGTATCTCGGGCTGATCGCGCCCGATGGCGTCACTGTGGCCACCGGGTTCGCGCCGTCCTATCCGCCGCAACAGGCCGACGTCTCATTCGGCGTCGCCATACCGGGCGAGTGGGTGCGCCTTTCCGGGAAAGGCGATCCGGTGCGTTACCTGGTGCCCGACGCGACCACCGGCCCCGCCCTCGGCGATTCATGGCGCGAGCGCGCGTTCAACGACTCGGGTTGGTCGACCGGCGCGCTGGCGGTCGGCTTCAAGGTCGGCGCGAACGACCCGCTGGGCATGCGGGGCATCTTCGAAACCAATGTCCAGGCGCAGATGTACAATCTCCCGGACCGCCTGTCGGTTTACCTCCGGGTACCGTTCGAGATCCCGAATCCGGCGTCCGTCACCGCCTTGGAGACACGCACTCAATACGACGACGGCTACGCCGCCTGGCTCAACACCGGCGGCTTCGCGGTCGATGCGGCAAACGCCCCGGCCACTCCGGTCTGGAATTCCGCAGCCACCGCGATCGAACACGATTCCAACGGCCTTTCCATGAAGGTGGCCAACCTGAACGCCTTCCTCGGACGACTGGTGGCTGGCGAAAACATCCTCGCCATCCAGGGCTTGAATGCCAACCAGACCAGTTCCGACCTTCTCGTCGCTCCGCAGGTCTGGGCCCGCGTGGCCACCGCCCAGGGAACTCCGGTTTATGGCTATTTCGAACAGCCGACTCCCGGCACGGCGAACCCGGACACCGACGCGATGATCATTTTCCGCGAGGTCACATTTTCCCAACCTTCGCGGAGTTTTACCGGATCCTTGAGTGTCGCGCTCGGAGGTCAACAGGCCGGCGAGCAAATCCGCTACACCACCAATGGCACGCGGCCGACGATCGGTTCGCCGCTCTACGGCAGTCCCATCGCCATCAACGCCACCACGCGATTGCGCGCCCGCGTGTTTGGCGCGGCGGGCATCGGCAGCCGGACGTTTTCGCGCCACTACCTGCGCCTCGCCGCCGATGTCGCCGGCCGCCAATCCAATCTCCCCATGATCGTGCTCGACGCCGCCGGCCAAACGCTCAACTCGACCACCCGGCAGCCGGCGCATTTCCATGTCTTCGACCGCGATGGAGCCGGCATCGCCGCCCTCAACCGCATATCCGATCTGGCCACCCGCCAGGGCCTGCGCTGGCGGGGATCATCCTCCGAGGGATTCCCCAAGAAACCCTACAGCGTCGAGTTCTGGGACGACAATGACGTGCAGATCCGCCACCCGCTGCTCGGCATGCAGTCGGAATCCGACTGGGTGTTCTACTCGCCCTACGAATACGACCGCGCCTACATCCGCAACTCGGTGGCCTATGAAATGTCGCGCCGCGTCGGCCGCTGGGCTCCCGAAACCCGGATGGTCGAGGTCTTTTACAACGCAAATGGCGGCGATCTGACAGCCGCTGACTACGTCGGGGTTTACGCCGTGGTCGAGCAGATCAAAATGAACACACGCCGTCTCGGGTTTCGCACGGTCGATCCGGTGGACGTTCCGCCGCCGGGGCCGATCAACACCGCGGCCAGCGGCCTCTGGACCGGCGGCTATCTTTTCAAGGTCGACCGCACCGATCCCGACGAATACGATTGGAGGACCACCCGCTCGATGCCCACCGGCATCGGTTCGCTCACGCTCGCCAGGCCGAAGATGCCCAATCTTGACGGCGGCCCCTATTTCAGCAACTCGGCCGCACTCGCCGGATCACGCCAAGTGCAATATCTGCGCGCCTACGTCCAGGCCTTCGAGGATGCCCTGTATGGTGACCAATCCGCGGGCTTCGCCACCCGCAACCACCTCGGCTTCATCGAGCGCGATGCCTGGGTCGATCACCTGCTCCTCACTGCCTTCACCAAGAACGTTGATGCCCTGCGGCTCTCCGCGTTTTTCCACAAACCCGAAAACAGCCGTATCCTCGCCGGTCCGGTCTGGGATTTCGATCGCTCGATGGATTCCAATGACGGCCGCGACAACGCCTTTGACACCTGGAACGGCACTGGCGACAGCACCCAATACTTCAGTCACGACTGGTGGGGCATCTTGT
The DNA here is from genome assembly GCA_964554865.1 of uncultured Luteolibacter sp. Taxonomy (GTDB): domain Bacteria; phylum Verrucomicrobiota; class Verrucomicrobiia; order Verrucomicrobiales; family Akkermansiaceae; genus Luteolibacter. Next base: position 29,264 of record CAZKQK010000027.1, read on the forward strand.
CCCAGGACTCCGATTTCCTTCAGGCGTTCTATGACCGTTGGGCCGAACTGCGGGCAGGGCCATTCTCAAACGCCGGCCTGGCCGACATCATCCAGCCGCTCGGCAACGAAGTGAACAACAGCGCCAACGGCCTCGGATCCGCCGCGCAGCGCGACGCCGCGCGATGGTCGCAAAACACCCCGCGCAGCGGCGGACATCCCGCCGAAATCACCCACATGCTCCAATGGGTGCAAAACCGGGCCTCCTGGATGGAGCGCCGCCGCAAGGATGGCGGATTGCTGCCCTCACCGCCATCCGCCACCCTTTCCTCCACCCCCTTGCCCGTGGGGGGCACCGTCACACTTGCCGGCACGGGCGGCACCATCTACTACCGCCTTGATGGCGGTGATCCCCGCGCGTCCGGAGGCGGCATTGCAGGCACGGCGTACTCCGGCACGCTCACCATCCAGGGGCCCGCCGGACTCTTCGCCCGTGTCCGCACCTCCGGCGGCGACTGGAGCACACCGCTGAAGCTCAACCTGCTGGCCGAAGATCCCGGTCCGCGTTTCCTGCCGCCCGGCAGCGGCGCGTGGACGAGCAATGCCAACTGGGAAACCAATCCCGCACCCTACCCGGGCGGCATCGGGGCCGCCGCCATCGTCGGCCCGCCCGGCATCGAGAACGACCGCAACGTCGACCTGAACGCGCCGGTCGTGATCGGCCGGCTTTGGTTCCCGCAGGAAGAATCGACCAGGCGCAACCGCCTGCGCGGCCAGGTGGTCGGCAATTCGCTGACATTTCACAACAACGGCCAGCCCGCCCGCCTTGATGTCGATGGCACGGCCAACGGATTCGTGGAATTTGACATCCTCGGCGGCGTCGTGCTCAACAGCGACCTCATCGTCGATGTCACCAACATCGCCGGAGACCCGGAGCACGGCGCCTTGCGCATGCGCCAGACATGGAGCGGTGGCGGCGGTATCATCAAGCAAGGCTCCGGCATCGCCTCCTTCACCGGCGAGAACAAGGTCTATGAGGGGGAAACCCGCATCGAAGAGGGAGTCCTCGCCATCACCGAGCCATCGTCCATGACACAAAGCGCACTCGTGGATGTCTTCGACGGCGGCCAGCTCCGGCTCATCTCCGCCAGCAGCACCTCGAATCCCGTCCGCGAACATGCCTTCGGAGGACCGCTCGTCCTGCGTGGCGCGGGTCGCGGCCCCGAAGTCCCCGCCGCGTCACAACTCGGAGTCCATGGCGCGCTGCGCTACGATCCCGGCACCCAGGACAACCACGCCCGCGTCACCACCCCGGTCAACATACCCGCCGCCGCCGCCATCCACGTCGAAGGTTCACGGAATTTGTTGGAAATCACCGGCCCGCTCAGCGGCGTCGGCTCCCTGGTGAAATCCGGCGGCGGCACGCTCGCCCTCACCGGTTCATTCCCCGCGCTGGCCTCGCCGGTCACCATCGAAACAGGCGCCCTCCGCATACGCGGCGAGATTGCCTCATCCGTCACCGCCACCCTCAACACCGCCATCGACGTGGCGGGAAAAACCGGCTCCCTGTCAGGCGAGGGCACGCTCACCGTCAATTCGGCCATCCTGGCCACGCCCTCGCTCGAAGGCCTGCAACGCCGGCTCATCCTCACCCGTCCCGGAGCGCCCGATGCCACCACGACATTCGACAGCGGCAACGCCCTCATCATCACCACCGCTCCCGGCTCCACAAGCTCCCTCGACCTTCTGATCGACGACGCCCCCGCGCCCGGCAACATTTATCAGGGCGGTCTCCTGCTCCCCGCCGCCGCCTCATGGGACCCCGTCTTTGCCAACGGAGGGCCAAGAATCCTGATCGCCGACCCCTCAGGCGAACATCAGGCACTTGGCAAATCCTGGTCGCTCGCGTCCGGCGCGAAAGTCACCCGCGTGCCCGCCACCCTCGCCACCCCGGATGGCGATGTCCACGGCCGCATCCTTGAAATCCGCTTCGATGACCGCCCCGTCACCTATCACGATTGGTCGGCCGCCGCCTTCCCTCCCGGTTCCGATCCCGCCGACACGGTGCCCGGCTCCGATCCGGACAACACCGGCGTGGCCAACCTCCTGCGCTACGCCCTCGGCGTGCCCGCCGGCGGAAACCCGCACCCCTATCTGCCCGAACTCAGCCCACAGGCAAACGGAGAGCTGCTCTTCCATTTCCCCTACAACCCCGGCCTCCGCGATGTCCGATGGATCGTCCAGGCCACCGAGGATCTGTCCGACTGGGAAAATGCCGGCATCCTCTTCGATTCCGCAACCTCCCTCCACGTCCCGGACGCCGAGGGCACGCTGGCGATCCCTACCGGCGAACCATCCGATACCCGCCACCGCTTCTTCCGCCTGGCGCTCACCCTCTCACCCACCTCCGGAGATTGAAGTGCCGGCGGTCCGGCCCGCGACCTGCCCCCATTCATCTTCAGTTTGTGGGAAGGGGGAAATGGATTTTCAATCGCGGTGGAAACGCCTGCTCCCGCCCCGCTCTCACTCTGAAGATCGGGCTTGCCGTTATTGATGGGCTTGGAGCCAATCCTTGCGGCAAGACCCCGGCCGTTCCCTCCGAACTGGTCGCAAGCGCTTGGATGTTGATGCGAAGAAAGCAACGGTCACGATCGACATACCCAAAAAACGGTTGTCATTAAGTATCTGAAGATTGGCTGTCGCAAACGGGGATTGGAAGGGGAGACGGACAACGGACAAGACACCCGGGGAGGGGCGCTGTTTCGCACATCTCCGGGCTCGGAGACCGTGCCAACGATGCCGAGCGGGTCGGCCACGGCGGACACGCGCCGGAGTCCGTCAGACAGTCCGTCGATGAGACCGGGCGGCAGGGACCGCGGCGGGATGGTTCGGGGCATCGCTTTTTGGAATCGTGTCAAGTCTGCGGGCGGGTTTTAATTCATCGCTTCGTTCAACTGCAAAAAGTTGTGGTTATGATTTTTCACTACCACGAAACGCAAATCCATCCCATGCGCGACGAAGATTTTCTCCAGAACCGTCATTCAGCGGTCATCTCCAGAGCGACGGCCTGCGTGCCTACCGCACCTTCATCGAGCGCCATCCGAAGTTACGGATCACCCCCGTCTCCTGCCTCGCCCACATCAGCCGGAAATTCAAGGAAGCCCGTGACGAGCATCCCCGCATCACCGCGCGCATCCTGCTTCTGATTGGCACCATCCATCAAGTCGAGAAGCGGTTGCGAGAACCGCACGCCGCCCCCCTCGACCGGCAGCTCGTCCGCTGGCTCGAATCCAGGAAACCCTACGACCAGCTAACCAAGCTGTTCCGCCGGATCAGCCGCTTCCGGGGAGTCACGCCCCGAAGCAAGCTCGGCCAGGCCCTGGCATACGCCGCCAACCAATGGCCACACCTCGAACCCTGCTTCATGGACGGCCAGATCGAGTTTGACAACAATCTGACAGAAAACGCCATCCGGCCCACCAAACTCGGCCACAAGAACTGGATGTTCATCGGCGGCGAACACACCGGCTGGCGCAGCGCGGTCATCTACACCTTCGTCGAGCAAGTCCGCCGCCATGGAGCGGATCCCTTCGCCTACTTCGAGTGGGTCTTCGAAAAACTGATGCACAATCCCGCGCCGGAAGAACTCGAAACCCTGCTGCCCGCCAACTGGATCAAAACCCGCCCGGCTGCCAGTCAGACCATCGAGAGCCGGGTAGCATAGATGCCATAGCCGCCAGACCTCTGGCAAAAATGCGAGAGGTGCTCTGTTGAGCGCTTACGGTGGACTTCGGGTAAAGCCCGCCCAGCCGCTTCAACAGCTCCTCATCCGTGAACCCCGCCTTCGGCCGCGGCGTCACCTCCGGCAGCACATGGAAATGGTTGCACATCACGCAAAACCACCGAAGGCATGCAGGTGGTTTGGACAGGAGCGAACGCGACATGCCCCGCAGGGGTGAAGCCCGGTGGGGCCGGGCTGAATCAATAGGCCAGCAGCCGGCAGCCGCTGAAATCCTCCATCATCCGCAGGTAAATCCGGAACTGCTCCTTGTCATCCGTACCGAACGCAAAGCGCCAATGCCGCAATCGCTGTAGCGACCTCCTCAACCCCGATTTCCGGAGGAGGAAATCGCACCCCGCATGGACGGAGTGGAACGCAGTCAGTCCACCACTCGCAAAACGCAGTGGTAAGTACCTAAGTTACCTAAATCAGTCAAAGCCTCGCCCGCGCCCGTCTCGCCGAAGTCATGGGGCGCATCCTCATGAGAGTTTTCCACACCGCTCAGTCAGCAGCAATCAGAATTAAAACGTCTTAAAATGTGATTGGCTTTTTCAGAAACACCGACCAGATTTCGTCCAAGAATCGACGTGAAACGAGAATCCCGTCCGGAATTGATGATCATCATGCCCGTTTTCAACGAACAGGCGAGCGTGCGCAAAGTAGTGACGGAATGGTTCTCTGAGATTGAAAACTGGACTCAGGATTTTGTCTTTCTCGTCCTCAACGACGGCTCTACTGATGGCACTTTGGCAGTGTTGGAACAACTGAAGGTGCAACTCGGATCCCGTTTGGAGGTTGTGTCGCATGCCAATCGCGGGCATGGCCAATCCTGCCTTGAAGGCTACCGCCATACACTCGACCGTCATGCCCACTGGGTATTCCAGATCGATTCAGACGGCCAATGTGATCCGCAGTATTTCTTCCGTTTCTGGCGGATTCGTGAGAGCCATGAAGTCATTTACGGTGTGAGACGAAAGCGTGATGACGGCTGGAGACGCGTTTTGGCAAGTCGTATTCTGCGGCTGGTCCTTATGGCGGTCTGTCGCGTTTATTGTGTGGACGCCAACGTTCCTTACCGGCTGATGCGGGTCGATGTCCTCAAGGGCCCCTTGGACCGCATTCCCGCCGATTTCTTTCTCGCCAATATAGGACTCGCCGTTCTACTGCGAAAGGATCGGAAAATCAGCGAAGGAAGAGTGAATATCCGTTTCCGTGAGCGTTACGGCGGCGAGCCAAGTGTCGCCTTGGGCAAGTTCGGAGAAAAAGCCAGCGAACTTGTGAGGCAGCTCCGTTCTCTTCTTCGAAATGCTTGAATTGTCCGCGCCGCGAGTGAGCGTTTCAGATCGAATCTTGACGCGATCCCGGGTGCGGCGAAAAATCTCCCCGTATGCCTGCCAGACTCCCAATCAAATCCGACGTGCTTTGGCTGATCACTGTGGGGTTCCTTGCGCTGCCAGTCGGCATCTTCGCGATTTGCTGGCTGAGTCCCGTTTGGGCGGTTTTGTTGATTTGCTTCTTGGCTGCCGGGATCCATTTTAGGCCGGAATCAAATCCTGAAACACCGGTCTCGATTTCCTGGTGGAGCGTGTTGCTTTTGGCTTGCGGCTGCATTGGCATCTGTGTAGCGGCCGGGGTAGGCGGTTTTGCTTACCAGGATGGCGATTACTTCAAGCATAACGCCATCCTTGCCGACCTCTTCCGGCGGGACTGGCCTGTGGCCTATCAAATCGAGCACGAACGAGCCACCCACTCGGTCGCTCTGGTATATTATCTCGCCTATTACCTTCCGTCCGCATTGGTCGGCAAGCTGGCGGGGTGGGAAGCCCTTCGTTATTCGATGGTTCTGTGGACGGCGGGCGGGATGCTTCTCATGGCCTTCTGGTGCCTCAGGCTTGCCAAAGGTGCGCTGTGGGCACCTTTGGCGTTTTTGGCGTTCGGCGGCTTCGACATGATTGGAATGATCCTCGGTTTGAAGGTTTTTTCGTGGATGCCGGAACTCTGGATCGCACACCGCCAGATGGAGTGGTGGGCCGGTTTCAACTTTGGGAATTTTCCAAGCCATTCAAATCACCTTTTCTGGGCACCCCAGCACGCACTTCCCGGATGGCTCGTCGTGGCCGCCGTCCTGAACCGGATCCGCGCGGGCAGTCTTGGCGGCTGCCTTCTCCCGGTAGCGCTTTCAATATTATGGTCACCCTTCATTGCGCTTGGAATGATCCCCATCGGCCTTGCCGGTCTGCTGATTTCCCGCGGCAAAGGTGCGTTTACCTGGTCGAATCTGGCATCCATTCCCGTAATTGCGGTTGGAGCCCTTTATATTGCAAGCCGCGGCGTCCCGGAGATTCCATTCGAGGAGATTCCGAACGAATGGAACGACCTGAACAAAACCAAGCTGTTGCTGACCTTCGTGCTTGAGACACTTCCGTGGACTCTGCTTCTGCTATGGTCGTTTTGGAGTTTCCTGCCGGAGAAGCTAATTACGCTCACTTGTGCGATGTTTTTGTCTCTCCTTCCGTTATGGAGGTTGGGAGCATTCAACGACTTGATGATGAGATCCTCCCTGCCCGCATTCTCGGCGCTTTCATTGCTCCTGCTGGCAGCCGCCACAAGTGCATCCCACAAGTGGAGAATGGCCGGGCTTGCGGCATTGGTACTTGGCGCCGGAGGTTTCGCCTTCGACCTTGTGCGGCATGTCGAGTTCACCGGCGGCAAGGCAAGCCAAGTCAACTTTTCCTCCCCGGATCGGGTGCCTACGATTCCCGAAACGCCAGACTTGTCAGGTTTGCTGGACCAGTATCTTGGTACGCCAAAATCCGTTTTCGCGAGCCATCTCGCGCGGCCATTCAGACCGCCGGAGGAGTTGATTCCCCATAAGGGCCAGAGGCCCCCGGCGGGAGTTCTGGAAAAGCAGGACCGAATGCAGAAGGACCTGCGCCGCCGCTTTGAAGAGGGCGAAAGAACGCCTGAACTGCTGACGCAATACGGCACCGTTTCGTATTTCCAAGGGAACATGTGGGAGTCAATGCTGGCAATGGAAACAATGGTGAAGGTTGACCCAGGGGATCCCAACGCGCGAATCCGCCTGGCCGGATTACTCGCATCGTCCGGCATTCACGCCTGTCGCGAGAGAGCACGGTCCGAATTCAATGCCGCGCGGCTTCTGGCAGAAGATCCAGCCCAGTTTGACCGCTTGACCATTGAGCTCAGACGGACACTGGAATCCACCAAATGAGTCTGATCCCGCCCAACCATTCATTACCGGAACCGGTTCGGACACAGCTACTGATACCCGTGAGCCGCCATACACGGTGCCAGAATCTCAAACGCCGCCCCAAGGTGCTTTTCGTAGTTCTTCCAGCGGTTCCGCGCCCGCTTGTGCACCTTCTCGGTGACTGCGTCGGCGGTAGGAGACCGAACAACTTTCCGCCCCGCATGTTGGTCATAGTCCATTACGTCCTCACTCCAGTCCAGTCCCAGGAATTCGAGGGCTTTCCTTGCGTTCGCTTCCAGATCATCAACCATTTCCTCATAACGCACCTCACAGAAACCGCCATTGAAGCGCTGTCTCAGATCCGCCCAAACGCACATCAGGAAGTTCACCTCTGCCGCAGTATCGGCAATAGTAAGGAAATTCCCGCTGATCACATCAGGCGGGAAGAACGGCTGCATGAAGCAACTCATCACCACATCCCTCGGGTCACGAATCATGGTCAGATACCTGACTTCCGGAAAGAGCCTGAAGAGCACCGGAGCCAAAGGCGTCAAAGACGGGTTCTTATCGACAAGCACTCTGGAACCAACGGGTTGTTGAACACATTTCTCCATCGCCTCAAGATAATCCCTCCGGTAGGCTTTCAATTCATCGACCGAACACCTTTCCAACGCGCTCACGATGCTCGACATCAGTCCCTCCCTCTTCATCACCGGACAGTAAAAACAATTGCTCAGATTCTCGCTTTCTTCGGCCGAGATCACATCCGGATGGGAATCGAGCACCTGCTCCAGCAGTGTTGTCCCCGACCTTGGATGACCTCCCAGCAATACGATCCTTTCCGGCTCCCCAAGGTCAGGCAGGATGCCCCTCCATTCGGCGTGCTTGGCTTCCGTGAATCCAGCCAGCAGATCCCGCATTTGGGTGCGAATCCTCAATCTGTGAGTGACGACCGGATCACGCGCGCCCATCATGCACGACTTCGCCTTTACCAAGGCTTGCATCGCTCCATCATAGTCACCCGCCTTGTCCAGGATTTTCGCCAACTGATAGGCCGCTTTCACCCGCAGGTCCGGACTGTCGCCCCGCTGTAACATCTCAAGCCGCTCCACACAGCGCTCAAATTGATCTTCATTAAGTTGGGTCCATAATAACAAAGCTCCTTTGTCAGTCGGATTGGTTCCGAGAACCTCATCAACGAGCCTGGAGGCCAAGTCACGCCTGCGGACGCGTATCGAAAAATCCGCCATGGCAAGCTTTGCCTGCAAAGCATCCGACCCAACGTGTTTCCCCCTGATTGTTCCAGTCGCCTCCACCGCCTCCCTGAAGAACGATTCGGCTATCGACGTATCAAAGAATTCCCTTGCTGTTCGGCCCGCCTCGATCAGCACCAACGCGCGTTGCTCCCTCGGCGACACTTTCACGGCATTTTCCAATGATTCGATGGCCTGGTCATACTCGTACACCATGCCATAGACTCTTGCCATCTGCAGGTGCGCGTTTGCGGAGCGCGGGTTCAATTTCAGGACCTTTTCAAGAATGTGGATACACTCCTTCAGGTCCCTCGATGCCCAAGCCACCTGGAATTCATGCTCCAACAGCTTGAGAGCGGAGTAGGAGATACTTTTGGAGTTCATTGCTTGCCCTTTCATAGCGGAATGGTGTTTCGGGTGCCAAGGTCCTGCCGCACGCAGCCTTCGTGTGGTTTGAATTTCCTTTGTTCCTCAGCCATTAGGATTTCAGTGGTCTTCCCCGCAATCTGAATGATACCGATGATTCCGCTACCAACGAATCAAGCGAATGAAACTGCCCTTTTCATCCGTCGGCATCGGCATGTCGTCCAATGCCTGAATATTCACCATTTGCGCTCCAAGAGGCAACGCGCCCATTCCCGCGGGTTGCCTGCAGAAGAAGGCGCATTTCGCGGAGAAGGCCAAACGCGAGAGATCATCGGGAGATGCCAACAACACTGTCGGACACCTGAAGGAAACACCGATAGTCTTGACAAAAGGATCCAGGTTCAAATGCCAATTGGTCACATTCAGCGCCAAAATACCATCCGGTTTCAGCATCTTGAAATACAGTTCGAAGGCTTCCCGGGTGCTCAGGTGATACGGCAGGCTATCGCCGGAAAACGCGTCGATAATCATCACATCATAAGGTTCCACGCCTGCGGCCAGCTCCTTTTCAAGCCCTTTTCGCGCATCCTCGCAAACCAGCTCAACCCGTCCGGGGCTGCCGCTTGCAAACGTAAACAAGGATGGATTCTTCGCGACATCCAGCACCTCCGGGCTGATTTCGTAACATCTATAATAGTCACCCTCTCTCGCATATGCCAGCATGACACCAATGCCCAGCCCCACAAGGTTCACGCGGATTGGCTCTCCTTTTAGGAATTTCGGGTGCGCGGCGATGGCGAAGCCCATCTTTTCAGGTGTGAAGTATGCTGTCGGCATTCGCTCCCGCCCCGGAATGAGGGCCTGAATGCCGTGCAATGTCGAACCGTGGACAAATTCATGGACCACTCCCTCCGCATCGCCAAACCTTGCCTTCACTTCGGTTACCTTGAGTGTGCCGTAGAATCCCCGGTCACGCCAAATGGCGGGGCGGGCCTCCGACTTGGGATAGGAGGAGATCGCCACACAGGCCAGGACACCAAACGCCAGCACAGCGCCAGCCCAACGCATGGTCCTCCCGCCTTGCACATTGACGAGATAGAACAGGGCAACCAGGACAAGACCGGCAAGCGCGGCGGGATACTCGGCCACAGTCTTGAAAATCACCGGAGCGGCAAGTGACGCAAACAGTCCGCCAATCGCGCCACCGATGGCGTTATACAGGTAATAGAGGCTCAAGCGATCCACGCCAGGGCGCATTTTATAGAGCCACGAATGGAGGAAAGTGCAGCCGACAAAGCACAATCCGGTACCCGAAATGAGATTGACGGCGAATGATCCCGGGGAACCCGCTTTTCCGAGCGCGTACGCCGCGAAAGCGACGAATCCCATCATCAGGACAAATAATGCCGGGAGAAAGCGGTGTGCCCAACCCGAGAATCCCACCACATAGCTCAATAGGAACAATCCAAGCAAAAGCACCCAAAGCAACGGGAGAGGCATTACATCCAGTGTCAGGTAAGTGGTAACCGCATTGAGGAGAAACACCGATAATGCCGGGAGGGCGAACCAGAGCCACGGACGGGAGCCTTTGTCCGATGAACACAGGTCGCTCGCCGCATTCTTCCCGTTCCGCCGGGGATCCGAGTCCCCGGGGGGCGACAACTGCGGAGGATTCGAGTTGTATCCCGACACGATTCCGAGCAGCGAAGCATAGACTGTCAGGAGCATCGCCATTCCCCACCATTGCGCAGTCAGCGCAACATGGGGTTCGAGCACAAAGGGGTACGTCAACAGCCCAAGGAAGGAACCAAGATTGGAGACGGCGTAGAGGCGATAGATCTCACGATTTCCCGCGCGTGCCAACCAAGCCTGGACCAAGGTGGAACCCGATGACAGGACGACATAGGGCAACCCGACGATGAGCAACACACAAAACAAGACTTCCAGCCGAGGCGAACCGCCATTCCCCACGAACGGCATAAGCGATGGCCGGAACCAGGCGAAACTTGCCGTCCAGAGAATCGCGAGAGCGAGAAGAAGCCGATGAACCACGACCTGAGTCCGTGCCGACTTGCGGGTCATGACATGGGCATACAGATAGCCTAGCAACAGAAGGGTCTGGAACGAGGCCAGACAAACCGTCCAAACCGCGGCGCTGCCTCCGAACGATGGCAATAGGGACCGACCAAGCATCGGCTGCACGGCGAACAGCAAAAACGATCCGAAAAAAACAGCCAACGAGGCAACGCGAACGGCGGGCATTGGAGTGAGGAGAAGAGATGTTAGAGCGCGGAAACCATGGACCAATCCGAGGGCCTACCCGGATTGTCAGATTCGGGCAGATGCCCTGCAAGCCAGAACTGCGGGCAGGAACAACAAGAAGGACATCCGACGAACAATGGCCTGTTGTTGTGCCGAACACCAAATCCTGTTTTATGTTTCAGCCACAGGGCGAATTCAACCGATTGGTACAAATCCAAATCGAGTGCCTGCGAGGAGCCAATTCCGCCAAGCACCCGACCCGAAAACCTTACATTAAGTATCATTCCCGGTGGAGATCAGGAACCCGTCCTGTTTGGACACCCGCCCGCCAGTAGTTTCACCTTCCTCATCATACAAACGAGAAGGGAGCGGGCAATGTTGCCCGCTCCCTTGCAAACGATTTTATAGTATTGAACTGGCCGAGAAATTGCCCGATTCGCTTGCAATTCCCCAACCCATGCAAATTAGCGACGACGGCGGAGGAGACCAATCGCACCAAATGCGCCGAGCAGTGCGGCCGATGGTTCCGGAATAGCGTTGTTCAGGACGTAGGAGCCACCGTAGGTTGCATTAGCACCCGCAGAGGTGAACGTGCCGAGAACGAGCTGCCAAGAGTCTGCGTTCGATTGCTTGACAGACAGATCTCCACTATTTGGAATGTCGACATCGAATTTGAAAAGGTGCGAATTATTGGCACCAACACCGGTGTCAACGGCAAACATAAGAAGGTTCTCGTTAGAACCGTTAGTTACCCAAAGCCACACATTTTTACCCCCAAGACCAGCAGCGTCAGTGAAGATCAGACTTGGGGTCTGGAAATATCCATCGTATCCAGCCATGGCGCCAGAGGCGAAAGAAAAACTACCAGCCTGGGTCCAACCACCAATAATATCATCAAAGGTTGTGGTAATCGTCAGAGCGGGACCCGAGTAGCTACCTATTCTAGCAGAGTAAGACGACCCAAGTGCACCGGAAGCAAGGGCGGCATCAGTCGTAAAATTCAAATCAAGGTTAGCGGCCAGTGAGACCGAGGCGGCGGATGCAAGCCCAGTTAGGGACACCACGAGCGCTGCTGTTGCGATTGTTAGTTTCATGTGTTTCGTGTGTTATATATTAGTGTGATTATGTTCTGACAGGAGACTATCTGTTATTCTGAGACATTAACCGTAGGCACGGTCCAACTGAACGGTCCATTTCCCTTCCGTTGAATCAACAGGGATGCATCCGAGGGAAGCACATAGTTTGCCGGATCCAGAATTCCCGGATCGGATGACTGCCACCCAGTCCCACCTTTGCCCGAATCCTTATACCAGAAAGTCGTATATGCATTAGTAACCGCATTGAAAATCAAAAGACTATCAGCGCTACCAGCGTCGGAAGATCCATTTAATCCAGTGGCTGAACTTCCGGTGTAGAGGCCGGAATTCTCTGGCGTGAGTTGTTCCACTGGGATTTGGTTCGCGAGTATATTAAGAGTTGTAACGCCGGGAGTCGCCACACCCTCAACACGAACCTTGGTTGGACCAGTTTTAACAGAACCACTAATCACCAGTTCCCCATCCCCAGACTGCTTGCGAAGAATTACCATCCCATCGTTTGGGTGAATCGCATATGAAGCCGGGTTTGTAATTCCTGGGTCTGAAGACTGCCAACCGGTCCCACCTTTCCCCGAATTCTTATACCAGAAATTGGTGTAAACATTGGTGGTCGGATCATAAATTTGCACACCATCAGCAGCACCGGCATCCGAACTGCCACCCAAAACAGTGTCAGTTGGCGGATCGCCGAACAACGAACTTACCGTGTAAGCTGCCCACACGCGATAAGAAGCACCGGCTCCAGCCGCTGAGAGATCATCCGCAGTTGTGATTTCCTCAACATCGGTAGCGGTAATCCACGACAGGGCACCTTTAACGGCGCCATCACTCGTGATTTCCAAGACGTGGGAAACATTGCCGCCATTGACAAAATCACCAGCGGCCCAAGCACCGTTGGTATCGGTCATCGTGCTACCGCTGAAGGTCACCGATGCGCCACCGCCAGCAACAGCCGGTCCAGCGGGAAGCAGTCCCTGATTCGCAAGCTGCAGTTTCGAGGTTCCGACGCCACCGGTTCCCGGGATGGGAACGGTCATATACCCCACCGGAGTGGTGTAGGCGGTTTCGGCGTGGGCCATGCCGCAGGCGGCTGCGGCGGCGAGGAAAGCGTAGGTGTATGGTTTCATGACAAGCTGGGGGTTGGGGTTTTCGAGTTGAGGTATTTGGTTTGGTTTCAGGTGTTTGGTTTGTCGATTCGTTCTCGTGGAGGCGGTTGAGCAGGCGGTATGCCAAGGCGCGGAACCCCCACGCATTCGAAGGTTTCACGGCTAAGAAACAGGGAATGGGGGGCGGCGGCAAGGAAATTTTGCGGGAGGATGGAAAAAATTGAGGCAGGGAGTGGCGAATGACGGGATTTTTCGGGAGAATCGGAAAAATCGTATTGATTTTAAGCGGGTTGTGTTTGGTTCAAAATATTGAAGGTGACGGTTTTGTTGCCGGATCGGGGTCGGGTGAAAATTCCGGAATGGTGAAGGGAATGGGCATTTGGGGTTGGATGAGCGGAGAAAGAGGGGACCACGGAAGGCACGGAGGACATGGAAGGGGATGGGGGGTGGAGGCGGGTTGTCACGGGCAGGGAAATGAACCTCAGGCGGATGTTGAGCCGGATTTCGATGTTGCATCCGGGGGACATGCCGGGGAACCACTGATTTCAGGCACTGAGGATTTCCGAGTGGCACCACTCGGTGAGTTCGCGCTCACCCTCCGGAATTCAGTTCCTTCAGTGGTTCAGTGGTTTCCAGTCATTGAGGTCGAATTGAACTTCGGATATCGGATTGGGTGGTTTATCCGCGGTTTCATTCTTCCGTTCGGGATCAGGGCTTTTCAACCCGGATTCCGAAGTTGCGAGGCCATACAATGGATTTTGACCACGGATTGCCCGGATTTCACGGATTGGGGAAATCACCAGACCGTGCTGAAGGTGAAACGCACAATCTTTTCAAGATCCGTGAAATCCGTAATCCGTGGTTCAGTGTTTGTTTTCGGGTTCAAGGGCTTTCCCCTGCGGGAGCACGCTGAAGCGCGGACTCACGCGGCGGGTGAGCGGGCGGAGGTGGTGGGTGGTATCCGGCCACCAGCAGGCTGGCCGGGGGAAAAGCGGCAGCAGGCTGCCGCAGTCCAAGGTGGGGGGCGTGTCCCATGATTTAGGGACATGACAGGGGGCGGGGAATCGGGCATGTTTTCCGCCGTCGAGGGGAGAGGTCCCCGGTTTCAGCATCATGACAAAGCTTCAGGAGGTCGCACGGGTGTGCGGCCTCTTTGCTTTTCCGGAGGGGGCGGCCCGGGAGCGGCTCCCTGCGGAGGGGGCACGCGGCGGGTGAGCGGGCGACGCCCGTGAGTGGTATCCGGCCAGCGGGCTGGCCCGGGGGGAAAGCGGCGGCAGGCTGCCGCAGTCCAAGGTGGGGCGTGATATCGGTGGTTCCCGTCTTCCTTTTCAGGGTGATCACTCCTTGGGCCGGATGGACACGAGCATGGCGTTGCCGGCGGGGAGGTGTTTTTTCGCGAGGGCGTTGATTTCCGTCAGGGTAATCGAGCGGTAGTCGGCATCCCGGGTGCGGGCCATTTCGAGGCGGGCGGGATCGGCCTGGGACTGGCTCATCACGGTGTTGAGCCAGTAGTTGTTGTCGCGCAGGGATTTGTCGAGCATGCCGAGGGTGGGTTTGAGGGCGCGGTCGAGTTCGTCATCGGTGGCTCCCTGGTTGGCAAGGGTGTCGGCGAGTTCGAGCATGGTGTTGAGGAGTTTTTCGACGTCCCCGGGTTTGCCGACGCTCTGGCTGACGAGATAACCGAAGTCTTCGAGCGCGTCCGATCCGTCCGCCCCGGCGTTGGGGCTGTAGGATGCGCCGAGTTTCTCGCGGATCTCCTCGCGGAGGCGGTCGCCGAGGATTTCGGCCAGCAGGTTGAGGCGGCGGAATTCCCTGATGTTGCCGCGGATGCCGTTGGTTTTCCAGATGGCGAAGGCGACGGCCTGGGGAATCTTCGATTCGTAGGTGAAGACTTTCGATGCGGGGGCGTTCGGGAATTTCACGCGGCGGGCATCCGGCAGGGCTGGGGGAGTTGCGGCGCGGGCGGGCAAGGCACCGAAGGTGGCCAGGAGACCGGGGATGATGGTTTCCGCATCAAAGTCGCCGACGATGCTGATTTCCATGTAGCCTTTCGATAACTCGGGGGTGAGCCACTTTTTCGCGTCGGCGATGGTGTAGGCGCTGAGTTTCCCGAACGGAGCGACCGAGTAGCGGGGATCTCCGCCGTGGAGCCATGCCTTCATCTCCTGTTGGGGGCCGGCGGGTGTGTGTTTCAACTGCTGATAGAGCATGGGAATGGCCTTTTGAAATTGCCACAGGGCCTCATCGCGGAAGCCGGGATCGGTGATCGACGCGCACATGAGTTGGCATTGGAGTACGAAGTCGGCGGGGGTGGTGGCTCCGCCGAGGGTGAGGGCGTCCTCGCCGATGGCGAGCGAGGTGCCGACGTTTCTGCCGGCGAGGATCTGGCGGAGGTCGTCATTCGAGTGTTTGCCGAGTCCTCCGCCTTCGAAGACGGCCTGGGCGAAGGCGTCGAGCATGGGCGAGTCCTTGGGCTGGCCGAGCTGGCCGGAGCCGATGCGGGCGAGAATGCGGATTTTCCCCCGCTCGAAATCGGTTTTCCTGAGATTCACGCGCACTTTGTTGGATAGAACAAGTTGGGTGATGCCGAGGTCCGCAACCTCGTTGGTGGTGGCGACGGTTCCGGGTTTTCCGAAGTCGGTGTAGTCGAAGACCTGGATGGCGCGCGCGGCCGGCGGGTCCACGGGCACGCCACGGGACTCCTCGAAGAGGGCGGCGAGGTCCGCTTCCGCGGTTTCGGGTTTCTCCTTGGTGGTGAGGACGAGGTGGTATCCGGGAGCGTCCCAGAAGGCGCGGAGGGCCTGGTGGCAGGAGGCGGTATCGATGGCGTCAAGGGCGGCGCGGGCGATTTCGAGGTCGGTCTCGGGATCGGAGAAAACCACGGAGTCGTTCATGGTGCGGGCCAGCACGGTGGCGATGCCTTCGGACTTGCGGGTGGCCTTCTGTTTCAGTTGTTGTTCGTATGCGTTGATGATGTTGGCCTTGGCCTCGGCGAGTTCGGACCCGGTGAAGCCGTGTTCCATGGCGCGGCGGAATTCCATTTCGATGACGGGCACGACGTCCTGCCAGCGGTCGTCCGCGGCGGTGACGCTGATGGTGCCGAGTTCGATGAAGTTGAAGAGCGGGCTGCGCGATGCGCCACCGCCGGCGACCGGGGAGTCCTTCTCCCTGGAGATGCGCTCGAAGCGGCGGTCGATGATGGTGTGGGCGATTTCCAGCGGCATGCGTTCGGCGCGGGTCGCGCGATTGTCCGGCTTCCGGACGAAGGGGCGCACGAGCATGAGCGAGACATCGGTGGAGACGACCTCCTTGTCATGGAAGACGGCGGTTTCGAGTCCCTCGGCGCGGGGGATTTTCCCAAGGTCCGGATCGGCTCCGGGCTGTTCGGGATTGCCGAGCGAACCGAAGGCGGCCTCGATGCGGGTGCGGATTTCCTCCGGTTTCACGTCGCCCACGACGATGAAGGTCATGCGTTGCGGCGTGTAGTAGCGGGTGTAGAAATCGACGAACCGTTCGCGCGGCGCGTTGCGGATGACCTCCTCGGTGCCGATGGGGAAACGTTTTGTCAGAAGCGAGTCGGGCAGCAGGCTGGAGAACTGCTGTTCCATGAGGCGGTAGTTCACGGAGTCCCTGCTGATTTTTTCGGAGATGATCACGCCGCGTTCCTTGTCGATTTCCTCGGGATCGAGTTTCGCGCCGTCGCCGAAGTCGCGCATCACGGTGAAGGCGAGGTTCATGGTGTCTTCGGAGAGGTCGGGCAGGTCGAGCATGTAAACCGTCTCATCAAACGAGGTGTAGGCGTTGGCATGGGCTCCGAAGGCGATGCCGAGGCGTTGCATTTTGGGGATGAGTTCGTCGGCGGAGTAGCTTTTGGTGCCGTTGAAGACCATGTGTTCGAGGAAGTGGGCGAGGCCTTGCTGGCCATCGGCCTCCATGAGCGAGCCGGCGGCGATGTGGAGGCGGAGCGAAACGCGGGAGGGAGGCTCGGAGTTCGGATAGATGATGTAGCGGAGGCCGTTGTCCAGAGCGCCGAAGATCGCGCCGGAGTCGGGAACGATGTCCGAGGACGCGTGTGGCCAGGGCTTGGGCTCCGCCTTCATGACGGCGGTATCGGTTTTTTCCGTGACGGCCGACTCGCCGGCGGGCGGGATCTCGGAGGGTTTCGCCATTTCCGCCGCTGGTGCGGGGGGGGCTGCGGGAGGAGGGTTGTTCCGGTCCCGCAGCGCGAGGAACATCGCGGAAACCGCGAGAATCAGGACGAGGACGAGTGGCGTGGCCTTTTGCATGCGGTGAGCGTGGTTGAGCCCCGCCCGGCTTGGCAACGCCGAAAGCGGTTGATGACGCGCCAATCCGGGATTTTCGAAATGCCGCGAAAACGGGATTGCAATCGATGGCACGGCGTGGTGTTTTCGCGGCCCGGCGGTCACGTCGGCGCGCGCGCGTGGCGGAATTGGTAGACGCGCTAGATTCAGGTTCTAGTGGGGGCAAC
>CAZKQK010000028.1:0-46071 GCA_964554865.1 uncultured Luteolibacter sp.
AAAGTGTGAGGATGAACGCTATCGCCTCCAGTTTTTAGGTTAACGCTTATGGCCCCGGATCCTCTCCGGTCAAAGCAGCCATACCGGAGGCACCACCATCGGCAGCGATGCCGTTCTCACCATCGGCGATACCGGAGGACTTAGATTCTATCCGGAGGAAAACGGAATTATTAACTCCGTCGGCGGAACCGGCAGCCTTCATTACAACGGCAAGATCGTGTTCGATATGTCCTATGCCGATTCCACACCCGGCAATTCGTGGACGCTGGTGGATGTCGGCAGCCTGGCCGGTGTCACCTACGGACCCGCCTTCTCGGTGACAAGCGCCTGGGCCGGTGACTTTTCCGAAACGGCCGAGGACTCCGGCATCTGGAAAGTGGTGGATGGAGAGATCGTGTGGACCTTCACCGAATCCACCGGTATGCTCTCCGTGGACATCCATGTAGCGCAACCCTATGACGCCTGGATCGACAGCCATTTCCCCGGCGAAACCGATCCCGCCATCATTGGCAAAAACGCGGACCCCGATGGCGACGGTCTCAACAACCTCGCCGAGTTCGCACTCAACGGCGCGCCCGACAACGGTGCGGACAACGGCTATCACGTCCTCGCCATCGAGGATACCAACGACAACTCCCAGAGGGAACTGACACTCACCATCGCGGTTCGCAAGGCCGGCGGATCGCCCGTCTTCTCCGGTTCACCGCTTTCCGCCATCTCGGATGGAGTCAAATACACCATCGAGGGATCGCTCGATCTGGTGTTCCCCACCAGCGCCGCCAGCGAGGCCTCGCCCGCCACCGGCCCCGGCGGACTCCCGGCCGACTACGAATACCGCCGCTTCCGCCTCGATGCCTCCGAAGGACTCTCCGGCAAGGGCTTCCTCCGGGTGAAAACCGAAGCCGCCCCCTGACATCCGGCAATCATGTGCTAACCTTCCTTGAAACCCGACGTTCAACATCGTGAGCAAATCATATCACTGGTCGGTCGCGGCCGTTCTGACCATTACCTGTCATGCCGCGCCGGTCACGCATGAGTCGTTCGAATACGCGGCGGCCTCATCCCTAACAACCCAGGGAGGCGGAAGCGGCTGGTCCGGCGCCTGGTACCAGGACGGGGATTCAGCGGTCACCGGCGCCGCGGGATTGGGTTTCACCGATGCGCTGGGCAATGTCCTCAACGCCTCCGGCCTCTGCGCCGGCACCACCGGGGCCACGACCACGCGCAGCCTGCGCGTGGTCAGCCCGTCAAACCTCAACAACGTCTGGATCTCCTTTCTCTACCATCTTCCCGCATCCAATAACAAATTCGAGGGTGTGTCCTTTTACCGCGGAAGCCAGCAGGCATTTACCGTGAGCAATCCCAGCACCACTTCGACGGCGGCGATTATCCTCACAAGCAACCTGTCCGGCGGCGCGGCCGTGAACACCGGCAGCGGCGTGTTTGGCCAGACCCATCTCGTGGTGCTGAAGCTGACCAAGGGCGGAGGCGGCAACGGAAACGACCGCGTCGAGGCGTTCATCGATCCGCTTCTAACAGGATCCCCCTCCTCTCCCACGATTGTGAACGGGGCGAACTTCGATTTCGATCGTGTCCGCATCGCGGGCCAGGATGGCGGCGCGCTGCTGGTT
This sequence comes from uncultured Luteolibacter sp., assembly GCA_964554865.1. GTDB lineage: Bacteria > Verrucomicrobiota > Verrucomicrobiia > Verrucomicrobiales > Akkermansiaceae > Luteolibacter. The sequence continues at coordinate 1,632 of CAZKQK010000028.1, forward strand.
GACGAACTCCGCATCGGCGATTCGTTCGCCGACGTCACGCCCCACGCCGCGGCTTCGGGCGAGGACACGGACGGCGACGGCCTGAGCGACGAGCAGGAGACCGTTCTCGGTCTGGACCCCAATGTTTCGGATGCGTCCCTGGTCGCCGCCATCAAGGCGAACCCGGATTGGTTCGGTCTCTACAGCGCCTCGGACATCATGGAGATGGCTAACGGCGGAACGGTTCTCCGGAGGACCGCCAACGGCACGGTGCATTTCATCTTCGAGGTTCAGCACAGCGGGAATCTCACCCACTGGAGCGCGCTGGAAACCTTCAGCCGCATCATCGCCCTGCCGCCCGGCAAGAACTTCCTTCGCGTCACCCCGCAGGACCGATGAAACCATTCGACCTCAACCGGAACACCTGACACCGATTCGGCCCGGGGGCCCGTGATGGCGGCCCGGCGGAGCTCACCGACCGGCCCGCCGGACCTCTCTTCCCATATTACCAATACCGAAACACCTTGAAACGACTCCTTCTGCCAGCATTGTTATCCGCCCACGTGTCCGCCGCTCCGGCGTCCTATGACATCGTCGTGTATGGCGGCACTTCGGGTGGTGTGGTCGCGGCCGTCCAGGCGGCGAAATCCGGCCGCACCGTGGTTCTCATATCGCCCACCACCCATCTCGGCGGGCTCACCACCAGCGGCCTCGGCTGGACCGATCTTGGCAAGAGTTCCATTCTCGGCGGACTTAGCCGCGAGTTTTATCATCGCCTCTATCTCCACTATCAGGACGACGCCGCATGGAACTGGCAGACCAAGAACCTCGGCATGGGCGGCCAGGGCGCGCCGGCCTTCAACGCGAACACACAAGTCGCCTCGATCTTCGAGCCGAAGGTGGCCAAGGCGGTTTTCCAATCGATGATCGATGGCGAGAACGTGCCGGTCATCACCGGCAGGCTGGACCTCAATGACGGCGTGGTGATGTCCGGAGACCGGATCAACCGCATCCGGCTTGAGGACGGGCGCGAGTTTGCCGGCAGGTTTTTCATCGATGCCACCTACGAGGGTGACCTCCTCCCCGGCGCGGGGGTTTCCTTCACCATCGGCCGCGAGGCGAACGCGACCTACAACGAGGACTACAACGGCATCCAGGCCGCGCGCGCGACCAAGAACCAGCTTCGTGACGGCATCGATCCCCACGTCGTGCCCGGCAACCCCGCGAGCGGACTGCTTCCGGGTGTGAACCCCGGCCCGGGCGGCGCGGATGGCGAGGCGGATGACAGGCTCCAGGCCTATTGTTTCCGCATGGTTCTAACAGACGTGGCCGCGAACCGGGTTGCCGTGGCCCAACCGCCGGGATACAACGAGGCGGACTACGAACTGCTGTTCCGCTCCATCGAGGCGGGGCAGACCTCCGGTTTCTTCAAGTTCGATCTGATGCCGAACCGCAAGACCGACTCCAACAACACCGGCGGCATCTCCACCGACTTCATCGGCGGGAATTACGGGCCGGGGTGGAACTGGGCCACCCTCAACCACGACCAAAGGCTCGCGCTGGCCAAGGATCACGAGAACTGGCAGCGCGGACTGATCTGGACCCTGCAAAACCACGCGCGCGTCCCCTCCTCCATCCGCAACAGTCACGCGCAATGGGGATTGCCCGCCGACGAGTTCACCGACAACGGCAACTGGCCGTGGCAACTCTATGTCCGCGAAGCGCGGCGCATGGTTTCCGACTATGTGATGAACCAGCGCCATTGCAGCGGTGAAATCGTCGCCCCGGACTCGGTCGGCCTGGCCGCCTATGCGATGGATTCGCACAACGTGCAGCGCCATGTGAAAAACGGCGTGGTGAAAAACGAGGGCGACGTGCAGATGCCGGTTTCCAATCCCTATCCGGTTTCCTACAAGTCCATCGTCCCGAAAGCCGGCGAGTGTGCCAACCTGTTTGTTCCTTGGAGCCTGTCCGCGAGTCACATGGCCTTCGGATCGATCCGCATGGAGCCGGTATTCATGATTCTCTCGCAGTCCGCCGCCATCGCCGCGGATATCGCCATTCGCGACAACATCGCGGCGCAGCAGGTGCCATACCCGCAGCTCCGCCCCGCGCTCATCGCGGCCGGTCAGGCCCTTGGGGATCCGGTGGCCGCCCCGCCGGCCTCGGTGGTGGACAACACCGACGCCGCCTTGGTCAACATCACCGGGGCGTGGACCCCGGCCACCGCGACGGGCGGTTTCATCGGCGCCAACTACCTGCACGACGGCGGCGTTCCCGGCGGGAAATCGGTGGCTTACACTCCGCCTCCGGGTGTTAGCGGCGCGCAGCAGGTGTTTCTCCGCTGGACATCGCACGCCAACCGCGCCTCAAACGCGCCAGTCACCGTCCATCACTCGGGGGGAGCCACCACCATTCCCGTCAACCAGCGGGTGAATGGCGGGAAATGGAACACCCTCGGCATGTTCATCGGGGTCACTTCCGTTGTCGTCGCAAACACGCAGGCGAATGGTTATGTCATCGCCGATGCCGTCGGTTTCCTCGCCGTGGGAGAAACGGATGACAGCGATGACGATGGCATAAGCGACATCAGGGAATTGGAACTCGGGCTCGATCCGCTCGTGTCCAACCGGACCTTCTACGACGCCGTGCGCGATCATCCGGAGTATTTCGATCTCCATTCCGCGGAGGAGATTCTCGACTTCCGGATCGCCGGCGCGGGATACACGCCCCATGTCTTCTGTTTCTCCCTCGAACAGTCTCCCTCGTGGTCCGTGTTCGAGGACTTCGAATTATCGGTTCCCCCGGTGGGGCCGCGGCGGTTTTTCCGGGCGGCCTTGCGCTCGGAGCCTTCGGCGATGATCAGCGGGCTTGATGGAGGCGCCTCGCGGCGCATTGTCGTGTACGGCACCAGCCTCACCGCGGGCGGCGCATGGGTGAGCCAGTTGGGCAACTGGCTGGCCGCCAGGTATCCGGGGCGGGTGGTGCTCATCAACAGTGGCCTGAGCGGCAAAAACTCCGCCGAAGGCTTGACGCAGCTCCAAACCAAGGTCATCAACCACGCGCCGGACACTGTATTCATCGAGTTTGCCATGAACGACGCCTTCCGCCACACCGACGGCACTCCCGGTCTCAGCGTGGAGCAGGCGCGCTCGAACCTGAATGCGATGATCGATGCCATCCTGGCCCACAATCCCTCGTGTGAGGTGATTCTCCAGACGATGAACACCGTTTGGAACTCCCCCCAGGGCAGCAACCAGTCCGCCACCCTGCGCCCGGACCTCGATGATTACTACGGGATGTACCGCGATGTCGCCGCCGGGCGAGGGCTGATGCTCATCGATCACCACCGGAACTGGCAGACGCTTCATCAGGAGGATCCGGCCGCGTTTCAGGCATTTGTCCCGGACGGCGTCCATCCCGTGGCCGCGGGATACACCAGCGTGACGCTCCCCCTGCTCAAGTGGAAGCTCGGCGGCGGAAGATAACATTTCATGAAAACGAAAACCAACACCCCTGTATGGCGCGCGATGCTTCTCGCCGCCGTGATCGCCCCCGCCGCCGCGCATGCGAATGCCCATTTCACCGGTTTTCCCGAATCCGCGGATCCGGTCAAGGTCGGGGAGCTTGTCACCGGGCGCTTCATCGGATCCCCGCACACGAACTATGGAAAACCGACCCCGCCGGGACATATCACTTATCCCGAGACGGTCAGTTGGTATGGGGCGTTCACGTTCTCCAAACTCGCGGGCAGGAAGGATTTCACCGAGGCGCTGGTGAAACGCTTCGAGCCATTGTATGGCGAGGAAGCCCGGCTCCTGCCGAGGCCGGACCATGTGGACAACAATGTCTTCGGCGGGCTGGCATCCGAGGTTTTCCTGCAGAATGGCGACCGCCGGGCCTTCGAACTGGGCAAGTATTACGCCGACACCCAGTGGACACCCGGCCCGATCCGTTTCCACCAGTTCGGAGACATCACCCGCGGGCGCGTGGAGCGGGGCCTGAGCTGGCAGACGAGATACTGGATCGATGACATGTACATGATCACCATCGTCCAGAGCCAGGCTTTCCGGGCCGATGGCGATTCCAAATACCTGGATCGCGCGGCGAAGTCGATGCTCGCCTATCTCAAGGAACTTCAGAAACCCAACGGAATGTTTCACCATTCCCCGGACGCGCCGTTTTTCTGGGGCCGCGGAAACGGCTGGATGGCCGCCGGCATGACCGAACTGCTGCGCTCGCTGCCGGAAAACCATCCGGACCGTCCGGGCATTCTCGATGGATACCGGAAGATGATGGCCACGCTGCTCAAACACCAGGCTGAAGACGGCATGTGGCGTCAGATCGTGGACGATCCCGAATCCTGGCCGGAAACCTCCTGCACCGGCATGTTCTCTTTCGCGATGATCACCGGCAGCAAGGAGGGATGGCTCGACGCGGACACCTACGGCCCCGCCGCGCGCAAGGCGTGGATCGCCCTCACGGGATATATCAATCCCGACGGCGATGTGCGCGAGGTGTGTGTGGGAACGAACACCGGCAACACTCGCGAGCATTACATGAACCGCCCGCGTGCCGTGGGCGATATGCACGGCCAGGCTCCGATTCTGTGGTGCGCCACCGCTTTCCTGCGGTGAACCGACGTGAAAACCATTGATATTACATGCCGTCGGTCCCGGTTTTACCCACCCTGACCGAATTGTTCGTCGCTATCGGGATCATCGCGGTGCTTCTCGTGATCCTCGTGCGGGAAGCCAGCTCGGGGTCCGGTATGGGAAAAACAGCGGGTGGGGCACATGACATCCCGTATTTCCTTGTCGCTGCGGTTGGACGAATCATCGTTCCGCCATGGCGGATGACGACGATGACAAGCTGCACCAGCCGCACGACAAGTTCTTCAAGCTCGGGTTTTCCGATCCGGCCACCGCAGCAGCATTTCTCCGCGAACAGGTTCCATCGCGCATCTCGCGGTCCGTCGATTGGGAGAATCTGAAACTGCTGCCCGGTAGTTTCATCGACCCGCGTTTCCGGGCACACGAGAGCGACCTGTTGTTCTCCGCCCCGCTCGGCGGAAGCGAAGTCCGGGTCTTCCTGCTCTTCGAGCACCAAACGGCCGAGGACCGTTTGATCGCCCTGAGACTGCTGCGATACATGGTTTCCATCTGGGAGATGTGCCCGCCCGCCAAACCGCTGCCTCCGATCCTGCCGGTGGTCCTGGCCCAGAACGACCGGGAGTGGAAGACACGGCCCGGGTTCGACACGCTCTTCGAGCTACCGGTTGACGTTTCCGAGGACCTGCGCGCGTTTCTTCCGGACTTCGCGTTCCGCCTGATCCAGCTCGCGCAAATCCCGTTTGACGCGATCCGTGGCACACCGGCCGGAGTGGTGGTGCTCCGGACCCTGAAGGCCGAACGCAGCGGCAGACTGCTCGACGAAATCGTATGGGACGAGCCCCTGCTCTCACGCATTCCCCGCGCGCTTTTCGAGGCGTTCGTGCTCTACCTGAGCAACGCCGACGTTGACAGCGGATCGTTGGAGAGTAACCTGAAGGCGATACAAACACCCGAACTAAAGCATACCGCCATGACTCTCGCCCAAAAGCTGCGCCAGGAAGGCCGCCAGGAAGGCCGCCAGGAAGGCCGCCAGGAAGGCCGTCTTGCGACCTTGCGCGAGAACGTGCTGGAGACCCTTGGACTTCGTTTTGAACGGGTTCCTGCCGGACTCTCCCGTGCGGTCGATGCCATCTCGGACGAAGAAAAACTCCGCCATCTCCTGCGTCTGGCCGTCCGCTGCGCCAACATCGAGGAATTCGCCGCCGGCCTTTGAAGGGCTGATGATGTGGCCCGGCATCAGCATCGGACTTCGGAATCAAGCCTGCGCATGACTTCCGCCGCGAAGGGTGAGTCCTTGCCGCAGTGGTTGAGGAAGGTGGAGATATCACGCCGGTGGCGGCGGCGGAAGACGGGGGTGGGGAGGCGGTGGCAGGTGGCGAAGTCGAAATCGATGAGGCTCACACGGTTGTCCGGGGTGACGAGGAGGTTTTTGGCGTTGAGGTCGCGGTGGGCGACGCGTGTTCGGCGGAGTGTGAGGATGATGGCGGCGACCTTGGCGGCGATGTCGTTGAGGCGGGCGGGGTCCGACTGGATGGCGTCGAGTTGATTGACGAGCATGTCCCCGGGCAGTTTGTCCATGGCCATGAGGGTGCCATGGGGCAGCGGGCCGGCCCCGAGTTTCATCACGAGGGCCGGAGCGGGCACGGTGACACCGGCGGCGGCGAGCACGCGGCAGGCCTTTACGTAGCGGTCGGCATTGGCCATGCCGAGGAAGGAGGCGAGGCGGTGGGTCCACGAGTTGTGGAAGTAGGTTTTGATGACCAACTGGCGGCCGCCGGCTTCGGCGAGGTTGACGTATTGTCCCTTGCGCACGTTGGTGACCCAGGCGGTGGCGGGTTCCGCATCGAGCATGGGTTCGAGCGCGCGGATGGCCTCCGCGGAGAGCCCGGCGATGTTTCCCACGCGTCTCATGGGGCGGGGTGGCCGGTTTGCTCCAGCAGGGCGGCGATCTTGCGGCGCAGGCGGCGGAAGCGGCCTTGTTTGCTGCGGCGGTTGATCGCGGTGCAATGGGCCTTGAAGGGCAGCGGGGAGTTGTTGCCAAGGCCGTCAATGAGCACGAAGTGATCGCCCTCGGCCTCGCTGTGGGCGAGGACGATGTTCACGACGTTGAGGTCGCTGACGACGACGGCGGATTCGAGGATGCGGTCGAGGAAGAGTTCGAGGCGTTGTTTCGCATCGGCATCGAAGCGGCCGGACGAGATGACATCGCGCAGGGTGGGCGCGAGTTTTCCATGGCGGTCGCGCGCGGCTTCGACGACGAGGCCGAGGCCGAGGTTGGTGGTCTCGAAGCCGATGACCTTTTGCACGAAATGGAGTTCGCGTCCATGGCTGGCCCAGGCGGCGAGGTATTCCTGCGTCTCGCGCGAGTAGGAGAGATATCTGCCGAAGCGGCGCAGGCGTTTGTACCATGCGGCTCCGCTGCCGAAGCGGGCTTCCATCATGTCCGGGCGGATCACCTTGATGAGGCGGTCCGCGTGGCGCGGGTGTTGGAAGACGAGGCGGCTGTGGCCTTTGGCGAGCGCCTCCGATTCCGTTAGATGAATGATTCCGGCCATGGGATCAGGTGGGTTCGAACACGCGGGCGAAGGCACGGGCGGCGTTGGTGCCGGGCTTCCAGTTGGCGAGGAATATGCGGCGGTCCCTATCGCGCGCGGCGGTCCATGGTTTCTCCGGCAGGCGGATGGAGACGGCGTCCAGGTCAACGAAGCGGACCGAATCGTCATCGGCGACGATCAGGTTGGTGGCCTTGAGGTCGCCATGGGCGACATGGTGCTCCGCCATGAGCGAGAAATGCCGGCGGAGGCCTGCGGCCATGGTTTCGAGGCGCGGGATGTCATCCTGATGGAGACCGGCCCAATCGAGCAGCGGGATGCCGGGAGCGACGGCGGTGGCGAGCATCGATTGGGAAAGCCAGATTCCGCCGAGCGAGCGCCACTCGGCGACGAAGAGCGCGGGCGGCACGGGCAGACCGAGCGCGTGGAGACCGAGCGCGGCCTGCCAACCGCGTAGGCAGCGCGAGCCGGTGACGGCCTGTGTGAGGTGCTTGGCGATGCTTTTGGGGAAGTAATACTTCAACATCACGCTGGTGCCGTCCGCAAGCGTGTGGCTGCCCACCACGGAGCGGGAGCCGAATTTGCATATCGTCATTCCCGGCGGAGGACGGCGGGCGATGGATGCGAGTTCGGAGGCACGGGCATCCGCGCATTCGGCGGCATTGCGGAAGGCGCGGGCGCCATCGCAGGAAACCGGGATGAGCGGCGGAAGTTCTCCGGGTTTCGCGGTCATGATAACAGTTCGGCGACGGCGCGGGCGTTTGCCTCCGGGGTGAATTGTTCCGCCTTGACGCGTGCGGCGATGCGCATGGCGGCGCGTTGTGCGGCGTCCATCGAGCAGAATCGCGCGATCGGCCCGGTGAGGGCCCCGGCAAGTCCCGCTTCCGCGCCATCGACGATGAAGCCGTCAACGCCTTCGGTGACGGCTTCCGAGGAGCCGTTGGTGGTGGTTGTTAGAACGGGAAGCCCGCAGGCGAGGGCTTCCAGGCAGACATTGGCGAAGGGATCGTAGAGCGATGGGAAAACGAAGAGGTCGGCCTGCTGATAGGCCTGGTGGATGGAGGTGGTGGCTCCCTCGAAGGTGACATGATCCGCGAGGCCGAGCGAGGCGGCTAGTTTGCGGTAGGGTTCGGAGCGGTCGCGGCCGATGACGCGCAGGGAGAAACGATGGCCGCCGCGTTTCACTTCCACCAGGGAGCGGATCAGCGGGCCGAGGCCCTTGCGGCGGAAGTCCCGGCCGACAAAGAGGAGACGGGCCGTGCCATCCGGGGCGGGGGCGGGAGCTTCGGCGGGCGGCTTGAAGCGCTCGAGGTCCACGCCGTTGTAGATCACGCGGATGCGGTCCGCCGGGTAGGGATGGGAGAGCGGGATGAGGGTTTTGGAGAGTTGCGAGTTGGTGATGACGAAGCGGGTGTTCGCCGGATCGAAGATGCCTTTTTCCAGGGCGAGGATGGCGCGGTGGCGCGGGTTGAGCCGCTGGAGGAAGCGGTGGGTTTTTCCCGGGTAGCGGATGCCCATCCAGTAGTCGTGCAGGGGATCGGAAACGCGGAAGGCATCCGCGGGAAACGAGCGCGAGAGGGCCAGCACGGCATCCGCATGCAGGCCCATGAGCGCCTGCCGGCTGTTGCGGTGGAAGGAGAGGTTCTTGGTCCAGGAGGTGCGGCGGTCCACCTTCACGGGGACATGGACGAGCGCGGGGTGGATGTCCCCATCGCAGCGCTCGGCGAGGATGTGGACCGAGTGGCCGAGGTCGCAGAGGGCGCGGGCGAGGTTGGCGGCGTAGCGTTCCGCGCCGCCCATGCGGAACGAGCATTCCTTGCGGATGATGGCGAGTTTCATGACGGCCTGGAGGCGAGCCAGTCGGCGTAACGTTTCAATCCGAGCGCCACCGGGGTATGTGGCTCGTATCCCAACAGACGGCGGGCCTTGTCCACATCGGCATAGGTGCGCGGCACGTCGCCCGGCTGCTCGGGAAGCTGCCGGATGACAGGTTCGCGGCCGACGGTTTCACCGATCATGGCGATGAGTTCGTTGAGGGTGGTGGTGGCGGAGCCTCCGAGGTTGAGGATCTCGAATGATGACCGCGAGGTGTGCCGCGCGGCGGCGAGGACGCCCCGGATGATATCATCGATATAAGTGTAATCCCGCGCGGTCGAGCCGTCGCCATAGCGGTCGATGGGATTGCCGGCGATGATGGCGCGGGTGAACCTGGAGATGGCGAGGTCCGGCCGCTGGCGCGGGCCGTAAACGGTGAAGAAGCGCAGGCAGGCGCAGTGGATTCCGAAGAGGTGGGCGTAGTTGGAACAAATCTGTTCGCCGGCGATCTTGGTGGCGGCGTATGGCGAGATGGTGCGTTCGATGGGATCGCTTTCCGAGAAGGGCGCCTTGCGGTTGATGCCGTAAACCGATGATGAGGAGGCGAATACGAAACGTTTGGTTCCGAAGTGGCGGCAGGCGTCCAGCAGGTTGAATGTGCCGTCGATATTGGTGGTGAAGTAGAGCTTGGGATCGTCGATGGACGGACGGACGCCGGCGCGGGCGGCGAGGTGGAAGACGAGTTCGAAGCGGTGGTTTTCGAAGAGGGAACCGACCAGCGCGGCGTCCCGGATGTCACTGCGGACGAGGGTGACGCGGTCGGCGAAACCGGCGATGTTTTCCTCCTTGATGGCGGGATTGTAGAAGTCGTTGAAGTCGTCGATGACGACAAGTTCCGCGCCTTCGTCCAGCAGGGCCTCGCAGAGGTGGGAGCCGATGAAGCCCGCGCCGCCGGTGACGAGGATTTTCGCGGGTAGGGAACTCATGGGTCTTTGATGGGCGGTATTCGGGGTCCGGAGCGGGTGGCGACGCTTGCGGAGGTTCGCAAACGGAGGGAATCAGGGCAAGCCCGCGTTGGGCGGGGACTTCGTGATGGCCGGTAAAAAAATCCCCCGCGCCGGCGGACCGGGCGGGGGAGGGTGATGGATGGGGCGCGGATCAGGCCGGATCGGCCTTGGTTTCCGCTTCGGCGGGAGTCTCGGTGGGTTCCGCGACGGTTTCGGGAGCGGTCCCAACGACGGTCTCGATGATGGTGGGAATGACGGCGTCATCGGCGGCGACCACGGCTGCGGCGGGAATGGGGGCGACAACCACGGGCCTGCTCTCGCGGGCCGGGCTTTCCTCCTTGTCCTCGCGCTCGTCCTGACCCTTGGACTTGGCGCCGGAAACGATCAGCTTGCGGCCCATGAAGTGTTGGTCGTGAAGCACCTCGACGGAGCGCACGGCCTCGTCCTTGTGGAGCATCTCGACGAAGCCGTAGCCCTTCGAGCGGTGGGTGCTGCGGTTGTAAACGATCTCGACGTTGCGCACGCCGCCAATGCCCTTGAAGAGTTCCTGGAGATCCTGTTCGGTGACGTCGTAGGAGAGGTTGCCGACATAGACGCGGTTTGACTCGACGGTGGAGCCGTCGCCGCCGCGGGAACGGGACTCGCCGCGCTCACGACGCTCTCCTCGTTCACCACGTTCGCGGCGCTTCGGGGAAGCATCGGCGGATCGCTCGGAGTTTTCGTTGGTGCGGGCGTTGCGGGTATTGGACTTGGCCGGGCGGGGATCCGATTTCGGGATCCTGACGGGCTCGGGTCTGGCGGGCGCGACCGGGGCCTTGTAGAGGCCCACGGCGGCGAGGATTTTCTGCCACCAGCTCAGGGGCTTGGCCGGCGGCGCGTGGCGCGGCGGACGGGGGCCCTGGGGGCGGAACTCTTCGGAGCGGTTGGATTTGTGGTTGCGGTTGTCGTGGGAGCTGCGGTTGCCCTGGCTCTGGTTACGGTTTCTACCGCCGCGTGATCTGCGGCGCCGACGTTCTCCCGACTCGCGGGATGGTTGTGTTGCGTTGGACATTTTTGTCTCTGGTCATGGTTTCAGGCGGTCCGGCGCGGTGGACTCGAAGAGTACCGCGGTCGATGGATGGACCCCGGATGAACCGGAATGAATCCGACATCCGGCGTTTGGTTGCCGGGGTGGAGTTCCGCAACGGCTTGCGGTAGAGAAAACTCCATCCTATCGGGGAATCAGACCGGCCTGCGCCGCCGCCCGTGAGGCAGGGGCTTCCGGTCTCCCTTGGCCGCCGGTCGATTCCAGCGCCCTCAGAATAGCGTGGATCAACGAGCAATTCGACCGGAAATGGGCTTAGGAGGTTGGAAAACCTGCTCGGGGCAAAACTACAGGTTTGGGACTCGAAGGCAAGCCGGAACGCCCGGAGGGAGGTAATTGGCGGCCGGGGACTTGGGGCGGAGGGTTGATTTTTCCCACAAGTCACTGATTTCAAGAGAGATGGACTAATTGACGGGAAGCCTCCCGTTTTCGCGTGGGATGGCGGGCCGGGAAAATCCCCGGATCTGCGGCTGCTCCGGGCGTGACACCCGGTGTCCGGAATTCCATCGTTGCCCCGTGACCATCATCACCATCGCTTCCCTCAAGGAGCAGGCCGGGGAAATCCCGCTCTCCGCCGCTGTCCACGCCCAACTGCAATCCCGGACCACCCGCAGCACGAAAAACGGCAAACCCTATCTGGAAATCACGCTGGCCGACTCCACCGGGCATTTTTCGCTGAAGGTTTGGTCGGACTCGCCGTTTTTCCAGGCCGTGGACGCGCTGCCTCTGCAAGCCGTGCAGCGGGTCGAGGGCCGCTGGACGCAGGGGGCTTACGGCATGGAAGCCAAGGAACTCGCCTTCCATCAGCCGGACGATGCGGCGCTCGACCTGTTCTTCGCCGGAGATCCGGAGTTGAAGGCGAAACAGGACGCCGACCACGCGGAAATCGTCGCCCTGTGCGAATCCCTCACCGATCCCCGCCTGCGCGGGTTGTGCCTGCATTTCCTCGATACCCTGGGCGGCCGTTTCCGCCGCACCGCCGCCGCCAAGCGGAACCATCACGCGCGCCGCGGCGGGCTGGTCGAGCACGTTTCCCAGATGATGCGCTCGGCCGCCGCGCTTTGCCCGGTCTATCCGGAACTCAACCGCGACCTGCTCCTGACCGGCGTGTTGTTTCACGATTGCGGGAAACTCTGGGAAAACAGCTACCCGGAGCACGGATTCACCCAGACCCTGAGCGTCCACGGTGAAATGATGGGCCACATCCCGCTCGGCATCGAGTTGGTGAACAAGCTCTGGCGGGATTTGATGGACATGCCGGAAGCCGCCGCGTGGGACGGACTCCGGCCGAGCGCCGAGGACACGCGTCTGCACTTGCTTCACCTCATCGGCAGCCACCATGGCGAATACCAGTTCGGCTCGCCGGTGCTGCCTCGCACGCCCGAGGCCTTCGCGCTTCACTACGTGGACAACCTTGACGCCAAGATGGAAATGATCCGCGAGGCTTACAAGGAGTCCCAGGAAATCGCACCCGGCATCCTCGACCGTGTGTTTCCGCTGCCGACAAATCTCGTCAAGCCGCTGCCCGCGTTCGCCGCCGAGGATGGTTGAGGGAAGGCGGTCCGAAGCCGTCCGGACTTTGGTTTCACTTTGATTGCCTCGTCCGGAATCCTCCCGCATAAATCCGGCATGTCGCGTACGCCATTCCCCCTTGTCACCACTGCCCTGATCGTCCTTACGCACGCCGCGCAGGGGGAGGATCTCTCCTTCGAAAAACTCAGGGCTGAGGCCCGCGAGTTGGCGTCAAAACCCCACCAGCCGTCGCCGCTGGCGCTTGATGACTTCTGGAGAAACCTCAACTACGACCAGCACCGCGACATCCGCTTCAAGATGGATGAGGGGCTGTGGGCGAAGGAGGAACTGCCGTTTTCCATCGATTTCTTCCACCCTGGCTGGACCGCCAAGGAGATGGTGGAAATCCGGGAGGTCACGGGCGATGACTCGCGGCTCCTGAGCTTCGACCGCGCGATGTTCGACTACGGCAAAAACACGATTCCCGCCGCTGTGCCGGCTCCGGGCGGATACGCCGGCTGGCGCGCGCGCTGCCATCTGAACACGGCGGACTACATGGATGAGTTCCTCGTGTTTCTCGGCGCGAGTTACTTCCGCGCGATCCCGGCGAACGCTCCCTACGGGCTTTCCGCGCGCGGGCTCTCGATCAACAGCGGCATTCCCGGCGTGCCCGAGGAGTTTCCGGTGTTCACCGGGTTTCATCTGAAGCGCCCGGAGAAGGATGCCAAGTCGCTGACCGCGTGGGCCACGCTCGACGGCGAGAGCGTCGCCGGAGCCTATCGGTTCACGATCACGCCCGGCGAGGAAACGGTGATGGACATCGAGGCCGAGATCACCCTGCGCAAGCCGGTCAGGCAGCTCGGCCTCGCGCCGTTCTCCTCGATGTATTGGTTCGGCGAGGGCACCCACCCGAAGCCGCGCGATTTCCGGCCCGAGGTGCATGACAGCGACGGGCTTTTGTTAGAACTTGGCGGCGGAAACCTCCACTACCGCCCGCTGGAACACGCTCACAACCGCTTCCGCCACTGTGTTTTCACCATGGAGGCCCCCCGCTCCTGGGCGCTGGTGCAGCGCGACCGCTCGTTCGCCTCCTATCAGGATACCGAGGCGCTTTATCACGACCGCCCGACCGCGCGCGTCGAACCGGTCAGGGGTTTCGAAAACGGGAAGATCCATTTGATGGAAATGCCGGCCATCGACGAGACCGGCGACAACATCGTGCTCCTGTGGGAGCCGGAGCCGGCGCTTGAGCCGGGCAAGCCCTTTCATTTCCACTACCGCCTGCGCTGGATGCGCGATCCCGCGCCATCCGGGCTCTTCGCCGTGAGGGCCACGCGTTCCGGCACTCCGGTCCAGAAACCCGACGAAATCCTGATGGCCATCGATTTCGCCAAGCCGCTCCAAGCGGTCGAAAAGGTCGGCGATCCGAAGTGGGATGACATGACAAAACTCAGGCCCGTGGTCACCATCAACCGGAAGCGGGCGAAGCTCCTCCACGTCGGCCTCAAGGACATGAGCATGGCAAACGTGGACGACCTGCCCGCCGGGCTTGGCCGCAGCGACAGGCTGCACATGCCGCAGGTGCTGCGGGCCTTCTTCGTGATCGATCCGACCAAGGACGTTCACGAGATCGACATGACCTGCGAACTCCAGGATGAATCCGGCAAGGTCGTTTCCGAGCGCTGGACCTATCTCTGGACCCGTCCGTGAACCGGACCCCGGCTCCGGGGGAGGCTGCAAGCGGGAATTCCCATTATATGTGTCTCTTGTAATCGATGGTTCCGGCGTGGTTCCGGCGTGATTTTGGTGGTGGGAAAACCGTTCAGTTTATCGGTTTCAAGGCCACTCCGGCACCGGCCGGGGTGCCGTGGGCGTGGGAACGGGAGCGGTCGGGCAGTTGGCCGCCGACGAGACGGTCGCTGTGGAAAAGCAGCACCGTGTTTTCTCCGGCCTCGAAGCGTCGGGAGGGGTTGAAGTTCGTGGTGTAGACCGCGCCCTGGCTGAGCCGGACTTCATCGATCCAGCCGGTGAAGGCGCGGCTCGGGCGGCCGCTGTGATCGGGATCGGCGCCGAGGTAGAGCGGCAGTTTGTTGCGGGTGCGCAACCCGGCGGCGGGGGTGCTGCCGACGGGCCTGCCATCGAGGTAAAGCGTGAGCGCCTGGCCATCGAAGACACCGGCGAGGTGGGTCCAGGTGCCGGGCTTGAGGTGCGGCGCGGATTGCACGCTGGCATAGCGGTCGCCAAGGTGGACGAGGAAGCTGACTTGGCCGCCGTTGGCGTGGAAACCAAACTCGGAGCCTTCGGTCTTGGCGACGATGCCGGCGGTTTCCTGCAGATTGTCCGGCATCACCCAGGTCTCCAGCGTGAAGGGGCCGTCCGGCAGGTCGAAGCCGGAGGACTCGATCTTCACGCCGGACGCGCGGTCGGTCACGTGGAGGGCGACGGGCGGGTCGGCCGGGATGAAGGCCTCGTCGGCTAGCGGGCCGAGGTTGATCCGCATGGGAAATTTGCGCTCGGGCAGGGTGGTGCGCGCGCTTTCCTCGAGGTAGTCGGTCTCGAGGGAGAAGACGGGCACGCGGAAATCCTCGTCGTGGATGCCGCCGTTCCGGGCGACCGGGAAGACAAGCGTTTGCTCTTCGCCGGGTTTGATGACGGCGTGTTGGTGGTCGGGTGTGATCGTCCAGCCTTTGGCGCGCGATACCGAAAGGGTGATTTCGAGCGGCCGGGCGCAGGGGTTGGCAAGCTTCAGCCCGTAGGTGCCGGAGCCCTTGCCATCGGGGCCGGGTGCGAAGGGCGCCACTGCCTGCGGCATCATGCTTTGGGCGAGGCCGAGATCCTTGTGACGCTCGGGGGTGAACAGCTTGGGATCGATGGCGCTGCCGACCGGCAGGACCGCCACCTTGATGCCGTCCGGGCGAACGGTGACGACGTTGAAATGATGGAGGTAGCCGAGCTGCGGACGCTCGCCGGGGATATGGCCGCCGGTGGCGGCGAGGGCGAAGTATTCGATGCCGTCCTTCACGCCGTCGTAGCGCAGGCGGTGGATGTGACCGGCGAAACAGGCGCTGACGTTGCCGTTTTCCACGAGGAGTTGGTGGACCTTGTCCCAGTTGTTTCCGGGATAAATGTCCGAGGCCCAGCGCGGGTGGTGCATGAAAACGAAGATGTGTTGGAGCGCTTTCATTTCCCCTAGCGACTTCCTCAGCCAGGCGAGTTGGGATTCGCTGAACTTCTGTTGGGCGGGATCGCCGAAATTGCGGGGTTTGTCCGGATTTTGGAGATCACCCTCATCGGAGAAAAGCACGAGGAAGCCGCATTTCTTGTGCTCGAACCAATACCAGAGAGGGCCGAAGTGTTTCTCGTAGGCCTGCTCGTGTTCAAGCGTCGGGCGACCCTCTCCGCGCCAGTAGATGTCGTGGTTTCCGGCCACGGGAAACCAGGGCATGCGGAGGTTTTTCATGGTGTCCCGGTATTCGGTCATCTGGGCCTGCCACTGGTCGGCGGCGTTGTAGCCCTGGATCAGGTCGCCGACGGTCATGACGAGGTCCGGGTCGAGCAGGTTGGTATCCGTCACCGCCTGGGCCAGCACCTTGATTCCCTCCGGCGGGCCGCCGGTGCGGTCGCCGAAGATGATGAAGTGGAAGGCGTCGTCGCCCTTCGGCAGCGGCAGCAGGACAGGCGCGGGGCGGTCCGTGCGGACCTGCGGCGGATGGGCGCCGGCGATCAACGGGGCGAAGACGGCGAGCAGGGAAAGGAAGCGGGTCATGGCGGAAAGGGAGACTACGGGGCGAGATAGGGTTTTCCTTCGTCGGTGGGATCATCGCTTTAGGGATGCAGGGGATGGGTTACCGGCGAAACCGGGAATTCCGGAGCTGGATCCGCTCTTCCGACGCACTCACTTACGGGCGGATATCACCGTGCCATTAGACCTCCAGAACCTCCGCCGGGACCGCAAGTGGGATTTTATTATAAGTGTGACTTTTAATATCGTGGGTTTTGGTGGCGGTGTATTTTGGTTTATTATATATTGGTCTTCAGTAACATGTGACTCCTTTCATGGTTGGCGGGCTTGGGTTTTCCGGACAGGCTGGCGGGCTTAGTAACCCGAGGCGCGAATGTGTTTAATTTTTATTAAAATCTTGCTTTTCTTAAAAAATTTCCGCCTATTTGCCAGCGTTTTCCAACCAACCACGTCCCATGAATCGCAATGTTTTTCTCCTTTTCGGGCTCGCCTTGGTGGCGGGCTTGGCTCCGGGTCGTTCCGGGGCGGCGGTGTCGATTGACTTCGTCACGGTCGGCAATCCCGGCAATGCCGGGGACAGCCGGGTGATGGAGGGCGACGGAACGAGCGGCTACGGAGCGGTTTCCCACACTTTCCAGATGGCGCGGAGCGAAACGACGGTGGCCCAGTACGCCGCGTTTCTGAATGCGGTGGCGGCGACCGATGCTTACGGGCTTTACAGCCCGGACATGGCCTTGAGCGTGGTTGGCGGGCTTGAGCGCCACGGGGTTTCGGGAGGATACACCTATTCGGTGACGCCGGGCAGCGCGGACAAGCCGATCACTTTTGTCAGTTGGTTTGACGCCGCCCGTTTCTGCAACTGGCTGCACAACGGCTGCCCGGTGGGGGAATCCTCGGCGGGCAGCACGGAGGACGGGGCCTACACGCTGAACGGAGCGACCTCCGGCACGGGTATTTCGCGGAATGTGAATGCCACGGTGTGGATTCCCTCCGAAGACGAGTGGTACAAGGCGGCCTACCACGATCCGGCGATGAATGCCGGCGCGGGCGGGTATTGGCTCTATCCCACTCGGAGCGACTCGCCTGGCGGAAACACGGTGGGCGCTCCCGGGGCGATGAATTTCCTCGACGATGACTTCGTCGGCTACCCTGGAACGGCGCTCACCGATGGCGGGGCCTATGGAGTGGAGTCGCGGAGCGCGTATGGCACGAACGACCAGGGAGGAAACGTGTTCGAATGGAATGACGCGGTGATCGGTTCGTCCCGCGGCCTGCGCGGCGGAGCCTGGGATCATCCGGAAGACTACCTCGGGGCGGATAGCCGGCTGGACTTCGATCCCACGGGCCAGAGTCACAATGTCGGTTTCCGCATTGCGAGCATCAGCAACTTCGCGCCGGTTCCGGAGCCCGGTGTGGCGGCCCAGCTTGCCGGACTGGCCGGCATGATCCTGCTGCTGCGGAGGCGCTGAGGGGAGGAAACTCAGAGTTTATCCCGAATCTCCCTGCGGAGTTGTTGGGTGACCAACCATTCGTAGCGGGAAAGCGCCGGGTTATCGGGAGTGATCTCCATCAGCCGGTCCTTTTTCATCCAGTGGCGCTCGATGGCGTGATGGAGGGGCACTGTGACGGCAAGGGTGACGAACGCGATGGCCCATCCGGGGAGCAGAACGCGGTGAAGCGTCGCGAACCGGAGGGTGGATTGCCTGAAACCGAAGAGCGGCCTCACCAGGCCCGCGAGGAGCCACAACAATGGGATCGCCGCCAGCAGGTAGCCGCCATACAACAGGATTTCCCGCGCGGGCGGCAGTAGCCCGAGTGTGTAAAATGCCGGGGCCGCCGCGCCGATGATCAAGGGCGCGGGCGCCGCGCAAAGGAGCATCACCCACCTTGTTCCGGCGGAACCGGCGCTCAGCCCGAATACCGCCAACCTGCGGTCCAGCAGATGGGAGGCGAGGGCGGCAGTCATGGTCATCACCAGCACGAGCGCGGCCGCCATGTGCGCGAAGAGGGGGACAAATCCCAAAAAACGCAGTGACCATTCGCGACCGCTTGGCGGACTGAGATAAACGAGCACGAGATAACAGATGACGGGAAATACGGAACCGCCGAGCAGGACCAGCATCCAGTCGCCGCGGTGGAGCAGATCGGTCAATCGCGCGGAGAGTATCCTGTTGAGCGGGCTTGCCCCAAGGAAGCGAAGCGAGGCAAGGCCCGCAGCCAGAGCGAGGATCGCACACGAGGCCGTCACCAGAACCCGCTGGGAAAGGGCGTGTTCGGCCAACCGCGAGGGCAGCAAGTCGTCTTGGGTGAGCGACGACGGGTTCTCCGCCTGCCTCGCGACCATCGGCAGGGTGAGAGTCGCTAAAATCGCGCCCCGTCGTTCGATAAGCAACATGGCGGGGCCGGCGGTGTTTCGCCCGTTCCGCCGTTCCCGATCATCGCGGCCCCACTCGGCAAGCGACTGGAAACGCCCCGCCTCTTTCTCAAGTCCGAGTTTCAAGGCCGCGTCCCGGAAAGTGGCGGCCGGTGAAACGATCATCGCCTTGGCGATGAGCATGTCGATGAGTGTCCAGCCGCCATCGAGGAATTGCCGGTTGATCGCATCCCATGAATCAATCAGGCGGAGGAACTCGTCCCGTTTGCCCTCTCCGGCAAGTCGATGGGCCTCGGCGGCGAAGGCGTCCGCCAGACGGCGCAGAGAGATGGAGCCGGGAGAGGTGATGCCCGCCACAAAGGCAGTGATGCGAACCTGTGAAAACCAGTCCGTCCGTTGACCTAACAACGGGATCCGCATCCTTATCAACTCCTCCTGTCTGGAGTTCATCCGTTTTGCCGCGGCAGCCTGACGGATCAGTTCCATGGCCCCGGCGAGTTTTTCCGGATCCTTCACCGTGTAAGCCGGAGCCTTGAGCGCCTTCTGATCGGCGGGGCTTTGTCTTTCCCTGACCACGACGCCGTCGAGCAACGCGCCTGCCTGAATCGCGGGATACCAGCCGTTGCCGGGATCGAGCCGCGTCGCCTCATCGAGCAGGTCCGGAGTGAGGGATTTGCGGTCGGAGCAAACGCCGTGGACATACTGGGCGAAGAAAACCGGATTCGAGGGATCGCTGTCCCAAAGCGGTTTCCAGCGATTCGCCTCATTACGGGCTCCATCATCTCCAAAGAGGATCAGCAGTTCCTGTCCGGTGAGGTGGCCGGGGCGCCTGGGGGTGGATGAGGCGCTTGTCACACCGAACGAGGAGCTGATCGAACCGATCTGCGCCGCCATATCCCGCATGCGTTGGATTTGTGACACGCCGAACAACCCGGGCGCCAGCGCGACGAGATAGACGAACGCCCGCCAGCGGCGGGCGAGCGGGCTGCGGCGGTCGGCGCGTTGGAAGGAGTCGATGGCGGCCGCGACCGCGTTGTTAGAAGCCGGATCCCGGTCGAGCCGGGACTCCAGATTCCCGCGGGCGGCGAGTAATAGCTCCGGATTTCCCTCCAACGGCCTGGTGGCGAGGCGGAGGAGGGTTTCGTGATCCGGGGACATTACAGCTTGCGGGCATGGTGGCGGGCTGGAAACCCGCGCCCCCGTCTTACTTCAGCGTGACGGTGATCTCCGGCTTGTCCTCGAATTTCACGCCGTCGATGCCTCTGAGCGACTCCATGGCGGCGGTGGGGTCCTTTTGGTCCATGGCGGCCATCTTCTTGAGGTTCTCGGGATTTTCCACGAGCTTGCCGAAGTTCATTTCCATGAGGGTGATGGTGTTGCCATCGCTGTG
Source organism: uncultured Luteolibacter sp. (assembly GCA_964554865.1). Taxonomy (GTDB): domain Bacteria; phylum Verrucomicrobiota; class Verrucomicrobiia; order Verrucomicrobiales; family Akkermansiaceae; genus Luteolibacter. The sequence continues at coordinate 21,700 of CAZKQK010000028.1, forward strand.
GGTGGCGTTGGTTTCGGAGATGCCGGGAGCGATGACGAGTTTGACGCTCATTTTCATGTCGGCGAACATCTGCTTCATCATTTCCATGGCCTGGGGATTGTCCATGTCAGGTGTCGCGGCGTTTTCGGCGGCGGGCGAATCGGCGTCGTCCTTCTTGGGTTGTGGCAGTTTGACGGTTAGTTTGCCGTCCTGATAGGAGAAGGTGACGGGTTCGTCCTTGGCGGCGGCTTCCTCGACGCCGGGAATGCCATCGCCGGGGGTCATGTTTTTCATGCCGTCGCCGGTTTTCACCTTGAGCTTGTTGATGTCCTTGAAGGTGTAGGTGACCTTGGCCCCCTTCGAGCCGTTGGCGTTGACGGGCTCGGATTTTTCGAAAGCGACGCCTTCGCCGAGTTCGGACGCGCGTTTTTTCGCCTTGTCCTCGGAGAACATGTCCTTGAGCGGATCCTGGGCGTTGTCGCCGCCGCCGAGACCCGCGGCCACTTGTCCCATCATGGCGAGCATCTGTGCGCCGAGACGGGATTCCTCGACGATGGTGCCGGAGCCGTCCTTGTTGAGGGTGATGGTGGTCTCGTGTTGGAAACAACCGGGGAGCACGAGGGCGGAGATCGCCGAGGCGAGGAGCAGGAGGGTCTTCTTCATGGGATGCGGCGCTCTATCAAGCGTGGCGGGAGGATGACGGGATTTCCCATGCCATCAAGCGGATAGAAGTGAAAAATTGTCCTTTGCCACGGGCGGAGGGCTGTTTCATCTTTTCCCCGCCGATGGCCGATGACACCCCAGCCGTGGAGATCCGCAACCTGGTGAAGGATTTCAAGACCTCCTTCCGCCGCCAGCCGCTGCGCGCGGTGGACGGCGTCTCGATCCGCATCATGCCGGGGGAGGTATACGGGCTGATCGGGCCGAACGGCTCGGGCAAGTCCACCACGATGAAGGCGCTGCTCGGGCTGGTGGCTCCGACGGCGGGCTCGTGCGCGATTTTCGGCAGGGATTCGCTGAAGGTGGACTCGCGCAACGACGTGGGTTTCCTTCCTGAGAACCCGTATTTCTACAAGCACCTCAGCGGTGAGGAAACGCTGCGGTTTTACGGCAGGCTGTGCGGCCTTGGTGGCGGCGGGCTGGACCGGCGGGTGGACGAGATGCTCGGCCTGGTGGATCTCGAAGGCGCGCGCCACCGGCGGGTGGGTGGATATTCCAAGGGCATGCTCCAGCGGATCGGGCTGGCGCAGGCGCTGATCCAGGAGCCGCGGCTGGTGATTCTGGATGAGCCGACGGCGGGTGTGGATCCGGTGGGTTCGCGTCAGATCCGGGATTTGATCCTGAAGCTCCGCGAGCGTGGAATCACCGTGTTTCTGTGTTCCCATTTGTTGGAGCAGGTGCAGGAGGTTTGCGACCATGTGGGGATCATTTTCGGCGGCAGGATGATCCGCGAGGGAAGCTTGGAGGATTTGATCGCCATCGAGGACCAGACGGAGGTGGTGCTGAAGGACGCGCCGACGGAATTGTTGGAGAAAATCACGGCCCTGGTGGCGGCCACGCCCGGCTCCTCGCTGGTGCGGACCGGCAGGCCGCGCACCACGCTGGAGCGCCTGTTCCTGCGCGAGATCCGCGAAGAAAAACCATGAGCATGCCCACTTCCAGTCCGGCCCAGGGATCGCACCCCGGGCGCATCCTGACGATCGCCATGCACGCCTTCACGCAGCTCGTGCGGATGAAGGTGTTCTATTTCCTGGCGATCTTCGCGGTGATCGCCATCGCGGCGAATTTCTTCAATCTGCCGCAGCACGAGGGGCCGGAGTCGGTGGGGGCGAGCGTGCTCAACCAGATCAAGAGCTGGTCCTTCGGCGCGATGTATATCTTCTCGGTGGTGCTTTCCATCGTGGCCACCGCGCTGCTGCTGCCGAAGGACATCGAGGACCGCACGCTTTACACGATCCTGGCCAAGCCGGTGCCGCGCTTCGACTATCTCGCGGGGAAACTGTTAGGCGTGCTGATGCTGGTCTTCGTTTCGCTGGCGGTCATGGACCTGCTGATGGTGGGCGTGCTGCATGTGCGCACCGGGATGGTGCTCAGCCAGCAGGAGGAGATGGTGCGGGCGATGGGCTGGCCGCCGGACGCGGTGGCCTCGCTGCTGAACGAGACACGTGCGCAGGGCCCGAACTGGTCCTTGCAGGGGGCGGTTTTCGCGTTGTTCCTGCGTGCCTCGATCATGGCCTCGATGGCGCTGCTGATCTCCACCTTCTCGACGAGCACGCTGTTCACGACGATCGTGAGCTTCATGGTGTTTTTCATCGGCCACTTCCAGGCGGACGCACGTGACGTTTACCTCCAGGGCGGCCAGGCCGGGGAAGGGGTGATCGCGCGGCTTGGCTCGTTGCTGCTCTCGCTGGTGCTGCCGGATTTCCAGCTTTTCAATGTGATTGACGCGGTGATCGAGGGCCAGGTGATGCCTTTGGCCACTCTGGGGAAGCTCACGCTGGTGGGGCTGTATTACGCGCTGTTTTTCACGGTGGCGTCGTGGTTCATCTTCTCCGACAAGGAATTCTGAAGTCATGTCGATCAGGCGGAAATCCGGGATTCTCGCGGTGGCGTTGCTCGCCCTCGGGGCGCTGCGCATGCCCTTCGAGTCCGGGTTGAGCAAGGAGTTGCGTGCGGCCAACCTGTTTCCACAGCGGCTGGAGATCGGCACGCGCGACCGGATCGGGCAGACGAGTTCCGCTGTGGCGCTGGGCGGTTTGCGCACCTTGGTGGCGACATTCCTCAACCTGCGGGCCTTCACGTTTTTCACCGAGAAGAAGTGGGCGGACGTGGCCAAGACCTTCGGACTGATCGTCGATCTCGCACCGCGGACGCGCTATTACTGGGAAACCGGATCCTGGCACCAGGCATACAACGCCGCCTCGTATTATCTGAACGATTCCGAGCTTCCGCCGCTGCGGCGCAAGGAGGCCTGGCGGGCATCGATCTTCGCCGGGCGTTCGTTTCTCGAGCGCGGCATCCGCAACTGCCCGGACGACTGGAGCCTCCACGCGAATCTGGGTTTCCTGCTTACGGACTCGAACAAATTCCCCGCCTTTCGGGACGTGAACCAATGTTTCGCGGAGGCGGCCGAGGCCTATGGCAAGGCGGCGGAGACCGGGAAGGCGCTGGGATACGTGCGCCGCTCGCGGTTTTACGCGCTGGCCCGGGTGAGCGGCCGCGAGGCGGAGGCGCTGGAACTGGCCCGTTCGCTTTACGCCGAGAGCCAGCGCAACCGCACGCCCACGCTGGTGGTTCTTCTGCTGGTGCTCGAGGCATGGGAAAACCCGGATCTGGACACGGCGGAGCGGGCCATCGAGCTGTTCGGAACGCCGGAAAAGGCTCTTGAAACGCTGGGGGGGCACTGGATGAGGACGCGCGAACGGTTTCCGGTTTGCGGCGTGGCCAAGGCCATCGAAAAGCTTGAGAAGATGCTCGGCATCCCCCCGGAGAAAAGCGTCTTCAGCCAGCCTCCCCCGCCGCTGATGGATCCGGACGACATGTTCCGCACGCGCTGAGAGTCTCCGGTTTCCTCTCGACAGCCCGACTCCCAGCACCGAAAGTGGCGGCCGCACCTTCACTCTCCATGCGGATCGCTCTATTCGGTGACATACACGCCAATCTGGAAGCCCTTGAGGCCGTCCTGGAGGATGCCGCGAAACAGGATGTCACGGACTACGTCTGCATGGGCGATATCGTCGGATACAATGCGGACCCCGCCGCCTGCCTGGAGCGCGTGCGCGCGATGAACTGCCCCACCGTGAAGGGCAATCACGACGAGGACGCCTCCGGCACGCATTCGCTCGACAGCATGAACCCGGTGGCCGCGGCGGCGCTCGAATGGACGCGCCAGCAGCTCGACGAGGAGCAGCGCCAGTGGCTGCGCCGCCTGCGCATGGTCCGCCAGGTCGCCGAGTTCACCGTGGTCCACAGCACGCTCGACCAGCCGGCGCACTGGAACTACGTGACCAACCGCTTCGACGCGATGTCGAACTTTTCCTACCAGTTCACCCAAATCTGCTTTCACGGCCACACCCATGTGCCCCGCGTCTATGTGAAGAGCGACAAGGTGGTGGAAACCCCGGCCGAGTCCGTGGCGATCGAGGACGGCGCGAAGTATTTCATCAACGTGGGCTCCGTCGGCCAGCCGCGCGATGGCGACTGGCGCGGTTGTTACGCCATTTACGACCTCGACCACAAGCTGGTCGTTTTCCGGCGCGTCGAGTACGACATCGCCACCACGCAGAGAAAAATCATCGCCGCCGGACTGCCCGAGATGCTCGCCGAACGCATTGCCGAGGGGCGTTAAGAGCGCGTTTTTCACCGGCGGTTCACACCACCTTCACCGATCCGGTCCACCATTTCCCCCCGATGGACGCATCCGAAACCAAGACACCGGGCCTTCTGCCCTCGCTGCTCAGCCGGCGTTCGGCGCTGAAGGTCATGCTTGCCGGCGCCGCCGGCGCCGCAGCCAACGCATTTCTGATAGAACCCGGGCGGCTCGCCGTCACCCGCAGGGAAATCCGTTGCCCGAATCTTCCCGCCGCGCTCGACGGACTGCGCGTCGGGCTGATGGCGGATCTCCATTTCAAGCCGGACCAGGACTCGGAATTGCTGCAAGACGCGGTGGACGCGCTCAACGCCGGGAAACCCGATCTCATCGCCCTGCCCGGTGATTTCATCGACAACAACGACTCGGTGCTGGCTCCGATGCTTGCGATCCTGTCCCGCCTGGGCGCCGCGCACGGCGTCTTCGGCTCGATGGGCAATCACGACGGCTGGACCACGGACGCATCCCGCATGCGTTCGCGATTCGAGAAGGCCGGGATCTCGTTTCTCGTCAACCGCCACACCCGAATCAGCGTGCGCAACGAATCGCTCGCCATCGCCGCCACCGATTACATCTGGCGCGGCAAACCCGATCCGGCGAAAACCCTGCGCGGCATCCCCGCGACGACTCCGGTGATCGCGCTGGTCCACGAGCCGGACTTCTTCGATGAAATGAAGCGCCACCGCGCGATCGACCTCCAGCTCTCCGGTCACACCCATGGCGGCCAATGCCGGGTGCCATTTGTCGGCTACGCTCCCGCCAAGGTGGCCTACGGCAAAAAGTACATCTACGGCGACTTCGCCAGCGGCGACTCGCGGCTCTTCGTCACCCGCGGCCTCGGCACCAGCGGCTTGCGCGTCCGTTTCGCCTGTCTGCCGGAGGTGGCCCTGCTCACGCTGCGCGGCGGACAGGCGGCGTGAGGGATTTCCGGAAATTTCCCGATTCCGCTAAACCCCGGGCTGGATACCGTCGTAATGATGCGGTGGAAAACGACCCGGAAATCGATGATGTCGACGGTTTTGTCCAGGAACTGACCGGTTGCCAGGACGACCTGATCGTGTTCATCCGCACTCTCTGCGGGGATTACCATGTGGCGGCGGACATCCGCCAGGAGGTGAATATGGTCCTTTGGCGCAAGCGGCGGAAATTCAGACCCGGCACCAGTTTCCGCAGTTGGGCCTACCGCATCGCCCACCTCGAGGTGAAGGCCTCCTTCCGCCAGCGGAAACGCAAGCAAATCGCCTCAATGGACCCGGAACTCATCGATCATTTCGCCGCCGAGCTTCCCGAGGTCCTTGACGAACTGCCCGAGCGCCGCCAGGCCCTTGTCGGTTGCATGGAACGGCTCACCCCAAAAGACATGGAGTTGCTGACCCACCGCTATTGGTCCGAGGGCTCGCTCGAATCCCTGGCCACCGCCACCGGCCGCAGCGTGGGCACCCTGAAGGCCCGTCTCTTCCAGCTCCGCACCGCCCTCCGCCTGTGTATTCGAGAACGCCTCACCGATGCCACCGCATGAACCCCCGACTTGAAAGCCTGCTCAACCGTTGGATCGATGGCGAACTCGCGCCGCCCGAGGCGGAAGCCGTGGAGCGCATGCTTGCGGAGGATGCCGAGGCCCGCCGTGTCTGCTACGAACTGCTGATGGTGGACCGCCTGCTCGACGAGCGCATCGAAGGCCGTTCCGAAAACATCATCATGATGGACTCCATCGCCCGCGACGTTGCCGGTGGCGGCGGGCGCGGTGGATTCCGGATCGTGGCATTGATTGCCGCGCTCGCCGCCGTGGTCGCGCTCTCCCTCGTCGGCCTGTTTCCCAAAGGCGGCAAACCCCAATCGGAATCCTCCGGCCCGCTCATCACCGGCAGCCCGGACAGCCGCATCACCATCGCCCAGCGTCAGGACGCCTCGCATTGGGCGGTCGGCGAACTCCTGCGTCTCGAGCGTGGCACCGCGGACATCCGCCTCGCCCGTCACATCACCGCCAACCTCGAAGGCCCGGCCGCCGTCGAGTTGCTGGACACCTTCGGAAACGTCCGCCTGCTCGAAGGCACCGCCTCATTCGAATCCGTTGCCGGAGGGGTTTCGGAAGTCCATGTGCCCGGCGGCATCCTCAGGAATCTCGATTCCCGCTTCATCACCGAGGTGCTCACCGATGGCGGCACCAATGTCAGCGCGGCGTCCGGAATACTCGAAATCCGGCCCCGCGGCGCGGATGCTCCCACATATGTCAAGTCCGGAGAGGCGCTGCGCCTTGATCCCGATGGGAAGACCCAGTCCATCCGCCTCCCCGACCATCATTTCAGATCGGGATTGCCGCAACATGTCGCCCTCTTCCGCGAGGATTTCGATGTGGCGGATGGCGCCGTTCTCGCCGGGCGCCAGCCCTCGGTCGGCGAGCCCTGGGAAGTCCGCAACGAGGTAAACCCCACGCTCATCCGCAAGCGGCGGCTCGATACCTCCAGTGGCGCCCGCAAGCTGGTTGCCAAACTCGCCCCTCATGACGACTCGAGTCCGCGCACGGTTTACATCTTCTCCTTCGATCTCCTGCCACCCGAGTGGATTCACGACAAGGTGAAGCGCGCGGGGGGACTTGAACACATCTCCCTGCTGGACGGCTCCGGAGATCAGGTGGTAAGCATCAGCGCGCGCGCCTCCAACAGCCACCGCTGGCAGCTTGTTGACGAGCGATCGAAGGCCGCCTCCGCGCTTACCCCGGTCTGCGCGCTTTGGACGCATTCGCTCACGCTCTGTTACGGCATGGACGGTCTTGTCACGCTCCATGATGGCGCCACCGCCCAGGCTCCGATCATCGCGGAACTCCGCGTCGCGGATCCCACGCGGGTTTCCGGAATACTGATAGGCAACTGGGACGGCGGAGATCTCGCCCTGTCCGGGATCGAGGCGGCGCTGCTGCCCGGCCCCACGGTGCGGCCGCAGTGAGCAAGGCGCGATGACTCATGTCGTCGTCCCGTTCCGGTTCATGGACAACCAAGCGTCCCTGCTCCTTGATTTTTGAAACCGGACTAAACCTCCGCCCTGGTTTGGTCCGTTGCAGAGTGAGTCGGAATGGTAAGGCACCCGCCGGATGTCGCGGGCCGGGTGTTTCCCGTTTCGCAACCGTCAAAAACAAAAATTCCCGGCAGTCGCACAAATCCACCAACTCCTCCATGAAACTCCGTCTCCGAAAAACCTCCCTCGCTTTCCTCACGGCGGGCCTCGCCCTCGCCTCACCCGCCTTCGCCGCCGATTTCGAATGGGTGGGCGACACCAGCAACAACTACAACACCGGCTCCAACTGGGATGGAGATCCCGGGGCCGGGCCGGGAACCGGCGACAACGTCCTGATTGATTCGAACGCGAACAATCCCGCGAACATTCCTTCGGGAAATTGGGACCGCCGCGGGGCGGGCGCCACCACCATCGGCGGAACGGGCGTGGTGAACCTGCAGGCCGGTGACGCGCGCCTTCTCAGCAACGGGACATTCACCATGTCCGGGGGGATCTTGAATCAAACCGGCCAATATTTCCTCGTCGGGACGGGCGGCGTGGGAACCATGAACCAGAGCGGTGGCGCCATCACCAGCACCCTCTCCCGCGCTTTCGCGCTTTCGGATAACAACATCAACCAGTCCGGCACCACCTACAATCTTTCCGGCGGGACGCTGAACGTGACCTCCACTGCCACGGGTATCGAGCGCAAGCTGGGCAGCATCTGGTTGGGCAAAGGCGGCGAAAGCGACGGTTCGGGTCCCAATGGCGATGGACAGGGTTCCGCCGCCATCGGCTCGGCCGCTGGCGACATCTTCAATGTCACCGGCGGCGCCGCCACCTTCACCCGCGCGATCACCGGCAGCGCTCACGCCCAGAACCCCAACCAGCTGGCCGATGTCCGTATTTCACGAAACTCCGGCCTGATCGTCAGCGCCGGTTCCGTCACCTTCGACAACTACACCGACGTCCGCGTTGGGCAAGGGCCGTCCGGCGGGACGAATGCGCGTATTGACGTCAGCGGCACCGGAAGCCTGACGGTCAGCGGCGGCACCACCGTCTACATCGGCGAGCAGGACAACGGCACTCTGAACATCAGCGGCGGCACGGTGAACCTCGATGGGATCCTCTCGCTCGGTCGTGCTTTCCTTCCGGGTAACATCCAGGGAGACCCGGGCGCAACGGCGGGCACGGGGATCGGCGCCATTAACATGAGCGGGGGCAATCTCTTCGCCGCCGACATCATCCATCACCTCGGTTCCTTCGAGTTCACCGGCGGACATATCTGGCTCGATGGCGACAAAACCGATATTCCGACTTTCGATTGGTTCAACGCGGACCCGGAACTCGTCACAGCGGTTTACAGTAGCGACCTGAACCAAACCCACATCTATCTGATCCCGGAACCCGCCACGGCGGGCTTGGGCGGCATCGCCGTGCTGGGCCTCCTGCTCCGCCGCCGCAAGTAAGCGGTCGGCGGGGAGCCGTTCATTCCCGCCATCCCCCGGCATCCCCGGGGGATGGCTTTTTCATTGGGGCGCGGGATTCGTCCCACCCCGCATCAAGACGATCCGCCACCCTCCGGACGGTTCCAATGAACGACGACGTCGTCGTCGTTGCGATTCGGTTCAGGGACAGTATCCCCGCTCCTTATCGTATCGGATGCCCGCGTCCATCCCCGGTTCCGATGTTCCAATCCGGAATAATTTCACCGGAGCACTAAACCTCCCGCACGGAAACCGTCGTGTTGGTGTGACATGATCCGCGCCCGCTTCCCGGCGCGGCCCGTTTCCCAAACCCCGAACCCGATCCGTCAAACCCACGGCAACGTCCACCCAATGAACGGATGCCCGCTCATCCGATGAGAAACGCTCCGCCGCCGGGGCGAACGGAATTTTCCGAAATCCCAGCCCAAACACCAACCCGCCAACTCGCAAAAACCAACCATGAAACCCAAATTCCACCGCCACATCCTCCCCTCCGCCGCGTTCCTCGCCCTCGCTCCCGTTGTTCCATTCGGCACGGTCCGCGCGGACGACGACTTCTGGTCCGCCACCGGCACCGCCTCATGGACCGATGACAGCCAATGGTCCCTTGGCTTCGCCCCCACCGCCGACGACCGCGCCATCATCAACGGCGGCGGCCAGGCCACCGTGGCCGACGGCGACACCATCGCCATCCAGACCCTCCGCTTCGTCAGGGGAAGCCTCGCCATGACCGGAGGTTCCATTTCCGGCAGCTCCGCCTCCGATTTCCTGCGCATCGGGGACTACGCCTTCAATGCCACCTCCGGCACCGCCACCCTCGCCATGTCCGGCTCCTCCGCCATCACCGGAGCCAGCCGGCTTTACATCGCGGACGGAAACGGCGCGGGTTCCACCGTGTCCACCGCCAACGTGACGCTGTCCGGCACGGCTTCCATCACCAACAACAACGACTACCTCATCATCGGCCGCCAGGGCGGTGCCGCCGCCGTGACGCTCAATGACAGCGCCGTGATCGAAAAGAAGGGCACCACCAACACCTTCATCATCGGCGATGGAAACTTCGCCACCGGCGCCGTCACCCTCAAGGACTCCTCCGCCCTCAAGTCCGCCAACCAATTCCTGATCGGCAATGGAAGCGGGTCCAACGGCGCCATCACCCTACAGAACTCCTCGACGCTCAATTCCACCGGCAATGTCGTCTTGGGAAACTCAAGTTCGTCCAGCGGAGCCGTGACCCTCAGCGGCACCTCGGCGCTCAGCACCAACGGGGAGATTTATGTCGGCAACGCGTCCGGAGGCACCGGTGAACTCACCGTCTCCGGCAACGCCATCGTCACCAAAACCGGCACCGGCGGTTACATCACCGCCGCCCGCGCCAATTCCACCGGCACCATCACCGTGGAGGACGGCGGCCAGTTGATTTCCCAAAATTCCATCCGCCTTGCGGAGGGTGGCAGCGCCAACGGCACCCTCTTCGCCAAGGACAACGCCGTCATCCAGGCCGCCAACGCGCTGCAGGTGGGCCATCAGGGCACCGGCAAGCTTGACGTTTCCGGCAGCGCCCAGGTCAGCGTGGGCGGCGAGTTCGGCGTTGGAACCAGCAGCGGCAAGGGCACCCTCCTCATGACCGGCGGCACCATCAACGCCACCGGCGCCGGCTCCTACGTCGTCGGCGGCGCCAACAATGCCCAGGCCACCGTCACCCTTTCGGGAAACAGCGCCATCAACGGCGGCAACATGAAGTGGAAAACCGGGGACTTCGGTGGCACCGGCAATGCCGGCAGTGCCAACATCAGCCTGTCCGGCAGCGCCTCGCTCACCCTCAGGGAGTTCACCATCGGCCACATCGGCTCGGCCTCCGCCACGGAGGACGTCACCCTCTCCGGCTCCTCCACGCTCACGGTGAACGACTTCATCACCATCGGCCGCGACGACAACAATACCAAATCCGGAATCAACAGTTTCCTCAACCTCAACGGCGGCACCCTCGCCACCAAATACGTCATCAAGGGAGCGGACGATTCGAACTCCTCGAAAAACCTCGTCCGGGCCAACGGCGGCGTCATCAAGGCGCTCGCCAACGAAAGCGATTTCTTCAAGATCGGCCGCAATGACGGTCGGGTATACGTGACCCTCCAGTCCGGCGGTCTCAAATTCGACACCAACGGATTCAACATCGGCATCCAGAACCCCCTCAACGGCTCGGGCGGCCTCACCAAGCAGGGGGCCGGCACGCTCACCCTCTTCGGCAGCCAGCCATACGCGGGAGCCACCCAGGTCAACAACGGCACCCTCAGGATTTCGCCCAACATCACGCTCAACGGAGCCTGCAACGTGGCCCCGGGAGCCACCTTCGAGGTCTCGCCCGGCGGCTCGCTCGGGGGAACCTGCAGCGTGGCCGGCGGAGGCTCCCTCGCCGCCAACGGAAACATCGGCGGTTTCTGGCAGCTTCCGGCCCTCAACCTCGCGGACGGCTCCTCGGTGGGCGTCATCAACCTGGACCCGGTGGCATACTCCGGCCCGGTCGTCGAGGTCACGGGAGCCCTCACCCCCTCGGGAACCGTCACGCTCTACATTACGGGCGACATCGGAGTCGGCACTTATCCGCTCGTCGGCTATGACAGCCTCGGCGGCGATGGATTCTCCGCCTTCCAGCTCGGCGCCCTGCCCCGCGGCGTCACGGCCGATCTCGTCGATAGCGGCTCTTCCGTGGACATCGATGTCACTTCGGTCATCCCGCTGGTCTGGAAAGGCGGCGAAGGCCCCGACTGGGACATCGACACCACCGGCAACTGGACGCTCGGAGGCAGCCCGGACACCTATCTGGAGGGAGACAACGTGCTGTTCGATGACAGCGCCACCACCACCGCGGTTTCCCTCGCGGAAACCGTTTCTCCCCTGGCCGTGAAATTCGACAACTCCTCCAAGGACTATACCCTGGAAGGCGGCGCGAACTCGATCGCCGGGATCGGCACGCTTTACAAAACGGGGAGCGGGGTTCTCACCCTCACCGGCGCGCACACCTACACGGGGATCACCACGGTGGACAACGGCACCCTCTCCTTCGGGGACGGCGTCACCAGCGGTTCCATCACCGGCGCACTGGTCAACTACGCCGATGTCGTCTTCAATCCCGCGGGTTCTTCCACGCTGTCTTCCGATATCGGCGGTCCCAGCGGCACGATCACCAAGATCGGCTCCGGCACCCAGATCCTGACCGGCGGCAACACCTACGGCGGCGATGTCATCATCGACGGCGGCACGCTCCAGCTTGGCGACGGCTCCGTCAACGGAACCTTCGGAAACTCCACCTTCTACGATGTGGCCTCCGGAGCCGAGCTGCGGCTCAACTACGCCAGCGCCGACAATACGATCGGCTGGTCCAGGATCAGCGGCGCGGGCCTGCTCTCGCTCAACTCCGCCCAGCCCGTCAACGCCTCCGCGGCCTGGGGATCGCTGGCCCTCTCTCCCGCGTTCACCGGCACCCTCCGCGTCGAGAAAGGCCGCGTGGACTGCTCCGATAGCGCGGGAGCCGCAGCCCTCGGAGAAGCTTCGAAGATCGAGATCCTGTCCGGAGCCCAGATCCTCTGCCGCGGCAATACGAACCCCGGCTACGGCATGCCCATCGAGATCGCCGGCAACGGCTGGGGTGAGGGCAGCGGCCTCACCGGCGCCCTGCGCATGGCCGCCGGCGCCGGCACCGTCACCTGGTCCGGCCCGGTCACCCTCATGGCGGATTCGGGCATCACGGTTCAGACCTCCTCCACCTTCAACATCACCGGTTCCGTCACCGGCCCGCATCTGTGCGAATTCAAGGCGCTTGGCAACGCCTCCCTGAACGTCGCTCCCGACAGTCTGGTGCGGAACTCCTACGGCTCCACCCGGATCGGCGGCGAGACCGATGGCTCCATCGTCGCCGGAAACGCCTACGCCTTCAGCTCCGGCCCGCTTGAGGTCCTCAACGGCATCCTCAAGCTCAACGGCCATAGCTTCGACTTCGCCAGCCTCGGAGGCACCGGCGGCAGGATCGGCAACTATCACGACACCGCGCCCGCCACCCTCACCGTCGGCGGAGCCGCGGACACCAGCTACACCGGCGGCATCCTGGACGGCTCCACCGCCAGTCTCGGCCTCACCAAGACCGGCTCCGGAAAACTCACCCTCACCGGCGCGCTGACCTATACCGGAAATACCGCCGTTGACGAGGGCACGCTGTCCATCAACTCCGCCTTCCTTGACGACGGATCGACGGTTTCCGTCGCCTCCGGCGCCCAGCTCGACCTGAACACGGGCGCCGCGGAAGACGTTGTGGCTGAACTCGTCCTCGGCGGAGTCTCCGTGCCCGCGGGAACTTACAACTCGTCGCATGCCACCTACGGCTCTTATTTCACCGGCACCGGCAGCATCGTCATCGTCGGCGGCTATGACTCATGGGCTACGGATGCAGGTCTCACCGGAGCCAACAACGGCCTAACCGATGACGCCGACAACGACGGCACCGACAACCTGCTCGAGTTCTATCTGAACGGTGACCCGCTCGCTTCGGATTCCTCCATCCTGCCCGCGCAAACGCTCGACGCCACCTACCTCACGCTCACCTTCAGCCGCCGGGACGACGCCGAGGCGGACGTGACTTCCCAGTCGCTCCAATACGGCTCCGACCTCGCGGGTTGGACCAGCGTGCCCATCGGCGCCACCACCTCCGGCCCGGATGAAAACGGAGTCATCGTCACCGTTTCCGAGAACGGAGACGCCCCGGACACCATCACGGTCCAGATTCCGCGGGTCCTGGATGCCTCGGGAAAACTCTTCGCCCGTCTTCAGGTCACCAAGTGACCCTCACCGTTCGCCGCCCGGGATTCTTTTGGGTTTGATTCCCGGGCGGCGGGCCATCCCCTTTGCCCATGCCTCCCCGTATCACCGTATTCCTGCTCGTCTGGCTCATCCTCTCACCGGCGCTTTCCGGCGGCATGAAGGTGGGCACCTACAACATCCGCTATGACAACCCCGGCGATGTCGAGAATGGAAACCAGTGGACGCGGCGCGCCCCCGTCATCGCCTCGCTGGTCCGTTTTCACGACTTCGACGTGCTCGGCACCCAGGAAGGCTTCCACCACCAGATGGAGGACCTCCTCAGGCTCCTGCCCGAATACGCTTGCGTCTCGTATGGCCGCAGTGACGGCAAACTCAAGGGCGAGCACACCGGAATCGTCTATCGCAAGGACCGTTACGAAGTGCGGGAAAGCGGCATGTTCTGGCTCTCCGAAACCCCGGACCGCCCCGGCAGGGGCTGGGACGCCGGTCTGCCGCGCATCTGCTCGTGGGCGAGGATGCGGCGGATCCCGGATGGCGCGACCTTCTGTTTCATGTCCGTGCATCTCGATCACCGCGGCAAGCTCGCGCGCATGGAAAGCGCGAAACTGCTTCTTGCGAAATCCGCCACCCTCGCCGGAGCGGATCCGGTTTTCCTCGTCGGGGACTTCAACGCGGACCAGCACAGCGGGGCCTACCGTTTTCTAACAGCCGAAGGCGCGCTGGCCGACGCCGCGGAAACGGCCGAGGTCCGCTATCTGCCCAACGGCACCGCCAACCGCTTCGATCCGCATTCCAAAACCGAAAGCCGCATCGACCACATCTTCACCAGCCCCGGCACGCGCGTCCGCCGCTTCGGCGTTCTAACCGATTCCTACCGCGTCACCCGGGACCACCCGCGGGACTCCGCGTCCGGAAACTTCCCGAAGGAAGTCAGGTTCCGCGAGTCCGAGGCCCGTCTGCCTTCCGATCATTTCCCCGTTTTGGCGGAAACCGCGGATCCCTGATTTCCTTCCGCCCTCATGTCGAACGTCTGTTCCGCCGCGCTTGCCGCGCTTTCGATCCTCTCGCTCGCGGATGCCCGCGCGGCCGTCCTGCGCCATCATTTTCCTCTCGATGGAGCCGCGTCCGACGCCTTGAGTGTCGCCGATCTCACGCCCACGGGAAACTCGGTCACCTTCAATGCCTCCGGCGGAGCCGCGGACGGGTATGTGAGCCTCGGCGGCTCGAACGACTATCTGTTGGCCAGTCTGGATGCCGGGAGCGCGCTTTCCATCCTCGGGGACTACGGCACCTTCCGCCCGTTCAGCGTCACCTTCTGGGTGCGCCAGACCGCGGCCCAATCCACCTCGGGCACCCAGGCGGTCATCGGCATGACCACCAACTCCACCAATTCCTCCACCTACAACACGGGCTTCGAGGTCATCACCCGCGAGAACGGCGGCGGCCACGGCCTGCGGGTGCGCGCCCGCAACGGCGGCAGCGGCAGCAACGCGGGCGAAATCAACACCGGATACGACATCTGCGACGGCTCCTGGCGGCATGTCGTGGCCGTTTATGAGGCGGAAAAACGCACGGTTTACGTGGACGGAATCTTCCGCGGCGAGAACACCACCCCGATCCCCATCACCACCAACCCCATCCGCTACTTCGCGGTCGGGGCCTTCATCCGCGCGAACGACCCCCTCGACGACCTGAACGCCGATGTGGACGACGTGCAGATATATGAAGGCGCGCTTACGGCCGCCGAAGCCGCCAGTCTCTATCAGAATCCGGGGGAGCCCCTTGACTCCATTCCTCCGGCCGGGGATCTGGCCGCCATTGATCTCATCGATCCGCTCATCGGCGCGGAAGGCGCCGGCTACTGCGTCCCGGGAGCCTGCCTGCCGCAGTCCTCCATCTATCCCAGTCCCAACACGACGGGTTCCAACGCCTCGGACGCCGTCGTCAAGGCTCCGTCCGGATACGTCTCCGGCAAACCCGTGGTCGGCTTCGCCCAACTCCACGTGCAGGGAGCCGGTCCCAGCACTCCGTCTTATGGAAACTTCCTCGTCTCCCCCCGGCTCGGCGCGGGCATCACGGAAACGTCGCACGCCTCGCCCGTCTCCAATGTCACCGCGCGTCCGTATTCCTACCGGGCCAGGCTCAACACCTGGAACACCTTCTGCACCGTTGTTCCCGCGGCGAACAGCGCGATCTACCGCTTCGAATTTCCATCCTCCGACAACGCGCGGATCTCCTTCGATGTCGGCCGCAAGCTCGGCAGGTCCGACGGCATGACCAGCGGATCCGTGAACATCGACACCGCCGCCGGAACGATCAGCGGCGGAGGAACCTTCGATGGAAACTGGAACCCCGCGCCCTATCAGGTTTTCTTTTATGCGAAGACCGACACGCTTCCCCAGTCGGGCGGCACATGGATCGGCTCCACGGCCAGTGATGGCACGCTGTCCGCGGCGACCGCCACCCGCCAGAGACTCGGCGGATGGATGAGGTTCGACACCACCACCTCGCACACCGTGCACCTGAAGATCGCGGTCTCCTTCGTCTCCGTCGAACAGGCGCGGGCCCACCTTGAGGGCGAGATTCCGGCATGGGATCTGGCGGGATTGGAAACCGCCGCGAAAAACCTCTGGACGGATGCCGTCTCCGTGCTGGACGCGCCGGGCATCGGCAATGCGGAGGGCCGCAAGCTCTACACCGCCCTGTTTCACAGCCTGGTGCAACCGCGCGACAGGACCCTTGACTCCGGGTGGGACGCGCCGTTCTGGGACGATCAATACACGCTGTGGGACACCTGGCAGTCGCTCTATCCGCTGTTGGCCATCGTGAAACCGGAGGCGGTGGCCGCGAACGTGAACTCCTTCGCCGAACGCTTTGCGCGCAACGGCCGCGCCGAGACCGCCTTCATCCAGGGCAAGGAATTCCAGGTGGGGCAGGGGGGCGATGAGGTGGAGCCCGTGATCGCGGACGCGCTTGCGAAACAGATTCCCGGCATCGATTGGGGGAAAGTGTGGCCGCTGCTCCAGTTCAACACCGCGAGGCGCACGGCGGACTACCGGGATCTCGGATACGTTTCCTACGACGGAAGTATCGGCGGTTATGACAGCCGCATGAAATCCGGATCCTCCACGCTCGCGTTCGCCTATGGCGATTGGTGCGTCTCCCGCGTGGCGGAAAGCCTCGGCCACGCCAGCGAGGCCGCCGCGCTGCTCGATCGTTCGCGGAACTGGAGAAACGTGTGGGACGTCTCCGCCAGCGGCGACGGCTTCGGCGGCTTCGTCCGCGGCCGCTATCGGAACGGCGTCTTCCGCACCACGGCGGCGACCGGCGGCGATGGTTCGGATTTCTATCAGGGAACCTGCTGGAACTACTCCTTCAACGTGCCGCACGAGCGGGACGCGATGATCGCGCTGATGGGGGGAGGGGCGCGCTTCATCGAGCGGCTGGAGTTCGCCCTCGGGAAAAACAGCAACAGTTATATCAACTTCACCAACGAACCCTCGTTCCAGGCGATCTGGCAGTTCTGCCACGCGGGCAGGCCCTACCTCGCGTCGTATTGGGCGGACCAGCTCCGCAAGCGCTTCGGCGATTATTCGTTTCCCGGTGACGAGGATTCGGGCGCGATGTCCTCTCTCTACTTTTTCCTGACAGCCGGATTCTTCCCCTGCGCCGGACAGGACCACTACTACCTGCACGGCCCGCGCGTGCCGCGGCTGGAGTTCAGGGTTTCGGAAAACAAGACCTTCACCGTCACGGCGGAAAACGCGGGCGGCGGGAATCTCTACGTGCAATCCGCCACGCTGGACGGAGTCCCGCTGGATGCTCCGCTCATCCGTCACGCGGACATTCTGGCCGGATCCACACTCGCCTTCGTGATGGGGCCGCATCCCTCCGCATGGGGAACCGCCGCCGATTTCTCACTGCCGGAGAAGGATGAACTCGTGCTCGCGCCGCGCCAGTGGCGCGCATCCCTCGGCGCACCCGTCATCTCCGGACCGGACACCGATTCGCCCGAATGGGGGGAGGGGATGAATGGCGCGGACCACACCGCCATCGAGTCCGCGTTTCCCCCGGTGAGTCTGGAACAGTCCGGTGATTCCATCACCCTGGCGGCCACGGCGGAATTCACCGGCATGGCGCATCCGCCGGTATCCCCCGCCAATGGATTCGCATGGGGGCTTTTCAATTCCAACGGCAGTTCCAACGACACCGGTTGGACGGGCATTCTCGCGGCCAATGACACCTCCGGTTCCCGCCATGTGTGGAGGAAACCCCCGGGAAACACCAGCCTGTGGCATGATCCCTCGGATCTGGTGGCGCTGGGATCTCACCATATCGCCACGCCCGATTTCACGGACGGGACCTACCGGTTCATCCTCACGCTCACCCGCAACGGCACCGATGGTCTCGACTACGTGGCGGCGCTGGTCCGTCAGGCGGACGGAGTTCTGCTGGCCGCGTTCAGCGGGACGGACACGAACCCGTCGGCATACGCCTTCGATCATGTGGGCCTGCGGGCCGGTGACTCCCTGGATGCGGATCGGGTCCGGATCTCCGCGCTCTCCGTCATCGCCCGGAGAACCCATTACTCCGCGAGAAACCTCGTCATTCCGGAAGGAGGGATTTTCCGCCTCTCCGGCAGGGATCTCGATCCCGCGGAAATCACCAACCTCGGTTTGACAGAGCTGACGAACGCGAACCTCCATGTCGCCGGTGATCTGACAAACACCGGCACCTTGCGCGTCAAAGGCGCCGGGAACCTTCTGGTGAACGGCACCCTGGCGAACGCGGGCATCCTCGACACGATACGGTTCACGGGTTCCATCGATACGGAATTCGAAAACACCGGCACTTGGCTCAACATCCACTCGGTTCGCGTCGGCATGACCTTTTTGGGGCCGGACCTGGAACTCTCGTTTCCCGGTTTTTCGGGTCATATTTATCAGATCCAGCGTGATGTGAGCGGCTCCCTGGCGGGGCCGTGGGAAAACCTCGGCGAGCCGGTGGCGGGAGACGGTGCTGACATCCGGCTCGTGATTCCGAACGGCGCCGTCGTGCCCCGGGAGTTTTTCCGGGTGAGTGTATTGCCATGAAACTCATATGTTTTGCAGTTTCCGCCGTTCAAACCGCTGTTTTCGCTTTCCGTCACGGCGGGAAGCGCCTAGCTTTTCCCCATGGTCGCCGGAACGCGCGATGGGGCCCGTCCGGGCTCTCTCCAATGAAACCCTCCCCGAATGGGGAGGATTCCGGTTTTCCCTTCCCAAACCCGGAAATCTGAACAAATCGGAATCTCACTCCAGTATACCAAATCCAGTCCCAATCATGCATACCTCCACCCGCCGCCGCTTCATCAAGTCCGCCGCCGCCATCACCGGCACGGCCATCGCCCCCAACCTCCTGCTCGGCCAGAACAAAGGCTCCGGCCAGCTCAACGTCGCCGCCGTCGGCTGTGGTGGCAAGGGCCGCAGTGACATTTCCGAGATCGCCTCCGGAAACCGCATCGCCTTCCTTTGCGACATCGACCGCAACATGGCCGGAGAGGCGATTTCCAAATTCCCGGACGCCAGGTTCTTCTCCGACTACCGCGAAATGTTCGCCACCGTGGCGGACCAGATCGACGTGGTCACCGTTTCCACTCCGGACCACATGCACTTCCCGATCGCGCTGGAGGCCATTCGCCTCGGCAAGCCGGTCATGGTGCAGAAACCCCTTTGCAACAACCTGTGGGAATCCCGCGTGCTGGCCAACATGGCGGCCAAGAACAAGGTGCTCACCGTGATGGGCAACCAGGGAGCCACCATGCAGGGCACCCGCGTGCTGCGCGAGTGGCTCGAGGCCGGCCTCATCGGCGATGTCACCGAGGTCCACTACTGGACCAACCGCCCGATCTGGCCGCAGGGCCCGGGGCTGGATTTCCCCAGCGAAACCGTCCCGGACCACGTCAACTGGGACGTCTGGCAGGGCACCTGCGCCACCGAGCGTCCCTACAGCCGGAAGATCCACCCCTTCGCCTGGCGCGGTTTCTGGGACTACGGCTGCGGCGCGCTGGGAGACATCGGCTGCCACAGCTTCAACTCCGCCTTCTGGGCGCTCGACCTCGGCGGCGACTTCATCGTCGAATCCAGCAAGGTCTCCGAGTTTGATGAGAATATCGCGCCCAAGCGCTCGACCATCGTCTATCGCTTCCCCGCCAAGGGCAAGCGCAAGGCCGTCAAGGTGATCTGGCAGGACGGTGTGGGAAATCCGAACACCGATCCGGATTTCGTCCGCCCGCCCGGCATTCCCGCCGACCTCCAGCTCAACAACGAGTTCGGCCAGGTCTTCGTCGGCACCGAGGGCGCGATTTTCGTCAACGACGCCTACTGCGGCACCGCGCCGGTGGTTTATCCGGAAAAACTCCGCGAGAAGACCCGCTCCATCAAGCCGGTCTATGAGCGCGTGAAAGGCGGACCCACCCAGGAACTCTGCCGCGCCGTGCGCGGGGACGGACCCAAGCCGGTTTCCAACTTCACCGATCACGCCGGCCCACTCACCGAGATGGTGCTCGCAGGCAACCTCGCCGTGCGCCTCGGCAAGAAGATCGACTGGGACGCCAAGGCCCTCAATGCCCGCGACCTGCCGGAAGCCAAGCCCATGCTCAAGCGCGTCTATCGCAAGGGCTGGGAGCCCAAGCTGGGGTGAGGCGCGTCAATGCCCCATGCCCGCCTGCTGTTCCTGGATGTATTCCTGCTTGAGGCCGAGGGCTTCCGGCGCGTGGAGCACCAGCATCTTCATGCGGGCGTCCGACGGCGCCGAGTTGCGGGTGGCCTTGGAAACGATGACCATCAGGCCGATGGAAAGCGGCACCGCCCAGATCGCCGGTTGTTCGGCGAGGATGCGGAGCAGCGGGTATTGGACCCAGAAATCGTTGATTCCGGCAAAGCCGCCGAAGATTTTACCCATCGGCCCCTTGTCGAGCGCCAGGGTGCTGATGTTCACCAGGGCCGCTGCCGACAAGGCGCACAGTCCGCCGGTGAGCATGCCGGTGGCCGCGCCCTTCATCGTCATGCCGCGCCACCACACGCTCATGAACAGCAGCGGGAAATAACTCGCCGCCGCGATGGCAAATGCCTGGCCGACCATGAAGTTGATCTCCAGCGGCTCGACCAGCGCGCCTAACAGAACGGAGACGCCGCCCA
The DNA here is from genome assembly GCA_964554865.1 of uncultured Luteolibacter sp. Taxonomy (GTDB): domain Bacteria; phylum Verrucomicrobiota; class Verrucomicrobiia; order Verrucomicrobiales; family Akkermansiaceae; genus Luteolibacter. The sequence goes on from CAZKQK010000028.1 coordinate 42,519, forward strand.
CGCCGACGGCGGCGAACTTGAACATCCGCATCCGCTCCTGCGGCGAGGAACCCGGTTTCAACATGCGGCCATAGACATCGTGGGCGAGCGCGCCGGTCATCGAGACCAACAGCCCGGAGAACGTGCTCATGAACGCGGCGAACGCACCCGCGCAAGTGATGCCGCTGAGTATGGAGCCGAGGATGCCGTATTTCTCGCGGATCAGGATGGGCAGTTCCAGCACCACCTTGTCCGGCCCCTTGGAACCGGACGCCTGATAGAGTTCCGGCAGGAAATTCCGGCCCAGCACGCCGAAGATCGGCGGGAAGACATAGAACACGCCGATCAGGATCATCACCCACATGGTGGTTTTCTTCGCCGCCACTCCGTCCGGATTCGTATAGAAGCGCACGAGAATGTGCGGCAGCCCCGCAGTCCCGCACACCAGCGCGACGATCAGCGAGAAGGTGTAAAGCAGCGAAAGCGGGCGCGCCTCCTCGGCGGACAGGCCGGCGGCCTTGGCGGCTTTGGTCGTGAGCGGACCGAATGGCGCGATCCACGCCTCGTCCTTGGGCGCGGTTTGTTCCGGCATCACGAGCCGGTGGCCTTTCTCCGGATTCTCCGTGCGCTCAATCGCCGGTGGCGGGCCGGTGTCGTAAGCGGATTGATTCAGGGAAAGATTCTCCCCGTAACCTCCGAATACCGCGAAGAGCACGAACACCGGCACCGAGATGGCGAACATCTTGATCCAGTACTGCACCGCCTGCACCAGCGTGATGCCCTTCATTCCGCCGAGCGCGACGTTCAGCGTGATCACCGCGCCCACCACCGCCACGCCCACCCAGTAGGGCAGTCCGGGAAAGATATAGGACAGCGTCGTGCCCGCACCCTTCATCTGCGGCATGGTGTAGAAGAAACCGATGAACAACACGAAGCATACCGCGATCTTGCGGAAGATCGGCGAATCATAGCGCCCCTCCGCGAAGTCGGGAATCGTGTAGGCCCCGAAGCGCCGTAGCGGCCCCGCGATGAACAACAGCAGAAACAGATAGCCGCAGGCATAACACACCGGATACCACAGCGCGTCGTAGCCCGAAGACATCACCATGCCGGCGATGCCCATGAAACTCGCGGCGCTCAGGTACTCGCCGGAGATCGCCGAGGCGTTCCAGCCGACCGAGACCGAGCGGCCGGCGACGAAGAAATCGGATGCGGACTTGGAGGTCTTCGCCGAGCGAAAGCCCATCCAGATGGTCACCACCACGGTGACGGCGGAGAAAGCGAGAATCCAGGGATCGACGTTCATCGGTTCGGAAAGGGGTTAGGGGCGCTTGTTGCTCTCGGCCGTTTCCACCTCGGCGTTTTCCAAGGCGATGGAGCGCACGATGAACCACTTGGCGATGATCCACACGTAGGGGAAAAACAGCACGCCGAGCACCAGCCAGCTCAGCGTGAACCCGCCGACGCGCCTCGCCATCAGTTCCGGCGCGAGGTAGTTCATCACCGGCAGCCCGAAGAGCAGCAGCAGAAACGCCGACGCGCAGGAAATCGAAAGCCTGAGCTGGCGGTTCATCAGGCCTTTGAGAAACTCCTCGCTGTGGACGAAGTCGGATTCGTCATGGGATGGGTCGGGCATGGATTGTGGGTGGGTTCGTTTCGCTTGCCGCGTGTCCGCGTCAATAGGCGATCAAGACACGGAGCGGGGCGCGGGCCGTCAAGAACCATTTGGCTCACGGCAGGCGGCTAACTGCCGCAGAATGAATTCCTCAGCGCTTTTTTATTGTCAGTTGATCACAAGATGGCTCTGATCCAAGCGTCCGCTTTGGTGGATGGGAACTTCAAAACCCTGGTAAGAGCGGTCGGCATCGACCGCAACGGTGCCGCCAAACCGACCGAAAGGCCGGGGGGGCGGCGGCGCATGTCCAGGCCGCCACCTTCGGGAGTCGGCTAAAGGCCGTTGCGGCTGACTCTTGCCAGCTTTTGAACTCCCCGTCCACCAGGAAGGACTCCTTCAAGCCTTCCTTCCCATGAAAGCGATACCATCCCTGATACTAACCTTCATCGCCGTCACAGCGTTCGCCCGTTCTCAGGACGGACCATCCGGCGATACCCCCGATCCCGGTGCGGTCATCACCACCGCCCGCATCCTCGGCCCCATCGCGGACGGCACGCCGCCGCCTCCCGCCGAACCCAAACCGGAATACAAAATCGCCGGGTCCGACGTTCTCCAGACCACCACCCGCGAACAGGGCGGACGCGCCATCACCATCCGGCGAATCAGGCCCATCGCCCTTCCTCCGCCGCCGCCCCGGCCCGCGGAGACCACCGCCGCGGTTTCCGCGGAATACCGGCAGCGCCTCGACGATTACCGGAAAGGGCACCCCCGCTCCGGGTTGATGCTCATGGGAGCCACGGTCTACCGTTCCGGCGATCAGGCTCCGCGCACCCTGATCCACCTTTGGCCGGAGGGCGGCGGCGAGGCCGTCGAACTCTGGTCCAGCGCCGACATGGCCCTCATCGCCGGCGGCATCAACAGCTTCAGGGATTCCGCCGGCAGATCGCATCATCTGATGATCGTCTGGTCGGACATTCATGTCGGCCGCCTGTCCGATATCTTCGCCCCCAAGGGCGGGCGATGCGTTCCCCCGGAGATGCCGGCTTTCCCCGGGGGCGAAGCCGCGTTCCAGGTGGTGGGCGGGCAACCCGCCGCCGGGGACCTCACCGCGATCCGGTCGCTTCATGATATTTATAACAGCGAACTGGAGCGGCTGAAAACCGCCCGCGAAGGCCGCGAACGGGCCCGCGCCGAACGCGAGGCATATATCAAGTCCAATCCGCCGAAACCACAGGATATAACCATCAGCTACTGGCGCACCGAGACCCCGGCATCCGATGGGAAAGGGGCGTCCAAGTGAGAAGCCTCCTTTCGTTCATTCTCGCCATCCTCATTCTCGCGCCGGGCGGCATCGCCATCGTCGATGTCAACTCCAACGGGCTCAGCGACTTTTGGGAAAGACAATACAACGACGGCGAGCTTTTCCCCGAAACCTTCGACCCGCAGGCGGACTCCGATGGCGACGGCTGGACCAACGCCCGGGAGGCCGCCGCCGGCACCGACCCGCGCGAGGGCAATCCGCCGGACGGCATCGTCCTGGCCCGGATCGCCCATGTTCCCGCCGTCATGGGGGCGGACGAGTGGGGAACTTATGTCATCAGCCCCGCGGCGTTCACCGTTTCCTGGCCCACCATTTCCGGAAAACGATATGTCCTGCAGTTCTCCCCCGACATGTCGGCGGGCGGCTGGCTTCCCGTCGGCGGTCCGTTTGTCGGAAACGGCGGCGCCACGGAATACACCTTCATCTTTCCCAATGCGGAAAGGTTCTTCTGGCGCGTCGCCATCGATGACACGGACACGGATGGCGACGGGCTGACGGACTACGAGGAGCGCCAAATCGGCAGCAGCCCCCACAATGCCGATAGCGACGGTGACGGCCTGGGCGACAGCGAAGAGATCGCGCTGGGCCATAAGCGTTAACCTAAAAACTGGAGGCGATAGCGTTCATCCTCACACTTT
>CAZKQK010000029.1:0-44813 GCA_964554865.1 uncultured Luteolibacter sp.
GTCGCCTGCGCCACCCGGCTTCTGCACGCTGTGGGTGGCGTCGAAGCAAACCGGCGCATATTCGCGCATGATCTCCAACCCGCGAAAATCCACCACCAGGTTGTTATAGCCGAAGGTGGTGCCGCGCTCGGTGAGCAGGAAGCGCTCGCAACCGAAGGCGCGCATTTTGCCGGCGATGTTCACGGTGTCCCACGGGGCGAGGAACTGGCCTTTCTTGATGTTCACGGCACGGCCGGTTTTCGCGGCGGCCTCGAGCATGTCGGTCTGGCGGCAGAGGAACGCGGGGATTTGCAGCAGGTCGATGTTTTCCGCGGCGATGTCCGCCTGCTCGGCGGTGTGAATGTCGGTGGTGACGGGCACGCCGAGTTCGCGGCCGATCTCACCGAGGATGCGGCAGCCGTCCACGATGCCGGGGCCGCGGAAGGATTTCACGGATGTCCGGTTCGCCTTGTCGAAGGAGGCCTTGAAAACGAGGTGGATACCGGTGCGGTCGGCGATTTCCTTGAGGGAGCGGGCCATTTCCCAGGCGAAACTCTCGGATTCGAGCGCACAGGGGCCGAGGATGAAAAACGGGGCGGGTCCGCCGACCGGGACATTGCCAATATTGAAAGGTTCGAAGGTCATTCGCTTGAAGATGATGGGCGATGGGCGCGGGGATTGGAGCGGGTCACTCGCCTTCGGCCTGGCGGGCAGCCTGGTAGAGCGGGCGGAGATTCTGGATGGCGGTATCGAGCAGTTTCGACTCGGAGGCTGTGAGATTGCCGGTGGTTTTGGAAGCGAGCATTTCCAGCGAGTCGATGACGGATTTGGCCGCCCTGAGATTGACCATTTTGCGGCCATCATGGGGGCTTGGGATCTGGCCGAGAAACAATCCGGCGTTTTGCGCCTGGAGAATGACGAACTCGCTGAATCTGGGGTCCGCTTCCTGAGTGTCTGCCATGGGCGGAAGCTAGAGGGTGAAACGTGCGCCGCAAAGCCGAATTCCGGGGGCTTTTTACGCGATCACGGCATGGTCTGCGGCCGATTTCGGGATATTTGTTGTTTGTCGCCGCGAGCAAGCCCCCCATGCGAAGCGGAGCAAACGACACATCTCCCCCCAAGCACAGGTCGGCGGACGCAGGAGGTTCCCCCCTCTTGCATCCGCCGATCCTCCTTTACGCCGGATGTTACGAAAGCGTCACCCGTTTCTGGGTGCGGGACGGGTCTGATTTGCTGAGAACTTCGGCACTGCGCGTGCTTCGCCAGAGATGGCTTTTGAAATACCCCCCGATTCATAGGCCGCCACCCCCCATTCCAAGTCGGCGGATGCAGCGGATGCCCCCAACCGCTGCATCCGCCGATTCTTTTGGTGTGTGGTTTTCGGGGGGGGGGGGCACGAAAACATGTTGACATTCAATACATTTTAAATATTTTCAGCCCCGAAATACATCTCGGGGAGCGTTGGAATATCGTTGTCGTGAATGCACAATGCCATAACGGTTAGGCACTCCGGGGAGTTTTTTTCTTGCCGCACTTGGTTCATTTGCTTTTGTCCACGCGGTTTTCGGCCACCCGGAAGACAAAAAACCACTGACCGGCACGCCACCAGCTACCCTGAGCGTTCCCTTTCCCATACCATGATTTTCCCAGACGAAGCGCAAATCCACGAAGAATTCTCCGCCCAGATCATTGACCGACGCGGTGCGCTTGGCACCTTTGGCATGGCAGGTCTCGGTCTTCTCGCCGTCGGCGCGACCGCACATGCGGCGAGCCCCGGCAAATCCGCTCCGACACCCCGGGTCACGGTTCCAACCTCTTCCGGTGCCTCCGCCGCCACCTCCACCGCACCGGCGATGCGTTACGCCGCTCCCCGTTCGCCCTTGGCCGATGTGCCGCGTGATTGGGCCGTCTCCAACGGCCAGGCGGCAAACCAATACCTCCGCTATCTGAGCAGCCTAAGGATGAAACGGGTGAACCCGGAGCAGGTCATCGCCGCCCACGCCAAGCAGAAAGGCGGCGTTTGGAACTCGCTGCCGCCGAAGCAGTGGTGGAACCGCATGGGCTACGTGCTTCGGGTGGTGGACCGCATCGCCCTCGAGATGGGTGCGAACCAAGTGGAGGTCATTTCCGCCTACCGCAGCCCCGCCTACAACTCCCGCTGCGGCGGCCGCACCGGTTCCTGGCACCAGGCGAACATCGCCGCCGACGTGAGGTTTCCGGTCCGCGCCTCACAGGTCACCAAGACCGCACGCGAACTGCGTGATCTCGGCCTCTTCAAGGGCGGAGTGGGCGGCTACTGGAACTTCACCCACATCGACGCCCGCGGCCAGAACATCAATTGGTGAGTTGGCATCCGTTTTCCCTCTTCCAAAACGCCGCCGGGTCATCCTCGGCGGCGTTTTTGTTTCCTCCCGGCGAATCAGGTTTTGAAATCGCGGGTCTGGAATGAAAGCCAGCCGATGACGAACAGCGTCACGTTCAGGCCCGCGAGAAAGGCGTAGGATTCGATCAGCTTCGGCCACGATAGGTGCTGTTCCATCAGGAAAACCCACGCACTCATCCGCCAGGTGACGAACCAGCTTTCGTAGGGTTTGAAGAAGGGGAAATTCTGCAGGATCATGTCCACGAACAGAATCGTGAGCGTGATGATCGTGGCGGCCGCCGGCTTGATCCGCATGCAGGAGAACATGAAGGCGATCGATGAGAGCGTGACCATGCTCAGGCCGATGCCTGCGGAGGAAAGCGCCAGACGCGCGAATCCTTCCGACCAGTCCGGGTAGGCGGCGAAGACCTTCATTTTCGGCTCCATCACGAACAATCCTCCCTCCCGGCCAACGGCCGCCACCGCCATCAGGTAGCCCGAGATGCCGACGAAAAACACGAAGCTGAACGTGTAGAGGCACACGGCCGTGTATTTGACCAATAGAAGCCTGAATCGGCTGACCGGCCTGGCGAAAACGAGCCGCAGGTTTCCGTCCTCGTTTTCCTTCGCCACGATGTCCCCGGCCACCAGCGCGAAGTAGATGGAGCCCAACAGGAACATGCTCAGCAGCATGATGGTGAAGGTGATCGTCAGCGAGCTGTAGTAGGTGCCGAACTCCAGGCCGTTGCGCTCGATCAGTCCGCGCATGTGGCGCTGGCCGCGCTCCAGCTTGTAAACAAACAGGACGACCGCCTCCATCAGGAAAAAGGCCCCATAGCCCATCCAGGTCCGCGGGCGGGAGAACAGTTTGCGGAGTTCGCCGCGGAGTTGTTGGAGGAAGAGCATGGCGATTGGTGAAGTGGCGGAGTCTCCGGCGGAGACGGTGGAGACGGTGGGAAAAGGCGGCGGCAATCTCCCGGCGCGGGAAATAAGGCCAATCCGACCGGAATTCAACCGGCTCATCGCGGGATTCATCCCGAATCCGTGGAAACGGCAAAACGGAAGCGGTAAGAATCGGACAGGCGCAAGTCGAATCAAATTATTTGTGTCTCTTATCATCGCTATCGGCGGATTCCGGATTCCAAGCGGGGTGCGAATTTGTAGCTGTGATTTGCGGGGGATTTCCGGCAGCGTCGGGGTATGGAACGCAAATCATCGTCGCCGTTTCTCCCGAAGTCCTGGGATCTTCCGCATGCGATCCGCCGCCGTCTGGGCGATGACGCCGGACGCCAGCGGCTGATGGATGAGGACGGCCACATGCTTCTCATCCTGCACGAGGCACCCACGCCCGAGGACGAGGAGGTGAGGCGGCCGGTGCTGGTCTGGGTTCAGCCGGATGGCACCGCCAAGAGCAACCAGCCGGCCAGCGGATGGGCCGCGCTCGACGAACATCTGGCCAACTACCGCAAGGCCATCCACGACCTGGACGATGCCGTGGATGTGGCCACCACGCCGCGGGCCGCCTTCAATGTGGTGAAACGTTGCCAGCCGCTGCTGCGGTCCGCGCGCAACCTGCTGGCGGTGCTCGAGGCAGCCCGCGACGCCCGTCCCGATGACCGCCGGCTGCTGGTCGCCCGCGACGAGGCGATCGCGCTGGAGCGTGCGATTGACCTGGCCACCGGGGACGCCAAGGCATCGATGGACTTCGCCATGGCTGTCAACGCGGAAGCCCAGGCCCGGGCATCCTTCGAGGCTGGCACGGAGGCCAAACGCCTCAACCGCCTGGCCGCGTTCTTCTTCCCACTGGCCACGCTGGTGGCGGTTTTCGGCATGAACCCTCCGGCGGAGGTGATGGAAACGCCGTGGGTGGGAGCGGTGGTTGGCGCGGGAATCGTGATCGGTTTCCTGGTGTGGTTGTCCGTGCTGCGGCGGAAAAAGGGTTAGGCGGATCGCATGAAGCTGATCCGGCCTGGGAGGGCGCAATTCCAATCTGATTATTTGTGTCTCTTATAATCCTATTATAATCGCTGGATGGGTCAAGGAGGGGAGGAGGATGAGGCGGGGATTTGGAGGGGGAAGATGGGGTTGGGGGAGGTTTCGCGGGTGAGGATGGCGATCGCTTTTTCGATGAGGTCGGGGCGGGATGGGGCGAGGTTGGTGGTTTCGCCGGGATCTTTTGAGAGGTCGTATATTTCCCAGCCGGCGGGCTGGTTTTTACGGTTGAGGTTTCGTTTGAGGATCTTGTGGTCACCGAGGCGGACGGCGACCTGGCCGCCGTATTCGGGATAGACCCAGACCATGGGCCGGCGCCCGGCCGGGGCGGGGGAGCCGGTGATGGCGAGCCAGAGGTTTTCGCCGTCGAGGTCCGCGGGCGCGGGGATTTCGGCGGCGGCGCAGAGGGTGGGGAACCAATCGGCGAAGTAGCCCGGGGTGGGGTTGGTTTTTCCGGCGGGGACCTTGCCGGGGTAGTGGACGATCATGGGGACGCGGATGCCGCCTTCATGGAGGCTGCCCTTGTAGCCGCGCAGTCCGGCGTTGCTGTTGAAGAATTCGGGATCCGCGCCGCCGATGTGGAAAGAGGTGCCGGGCGGGCCCGCGTGGGTGCCGCCGTTGTCGCTGGTGAAAATGACGATGGTATTGGTGCCGAAACCGCTCGCCGCGAGGGTTTCCATGATTTTTCCGACGTGGCGGTCGAGCCCGCTGACCATGGCGGCATATCCGGCGCGGGGCCTCGGGTGGGGGAGGTATCCGGATTCGCCACGGTAGGGGGTTTTGTCCCAGTCTTCGGGGTATAGGTTGACGCCGGCCGCCGGGGGATGCATGGCGACGTGGGGCTCGATGAAGGCGAGGTAGAGGAAAAAAGGCTTTGGCCCGGGTCGGGCGGCCTGTTGTTTGATGAAGCTGACGGCTTCGGCGAGCATGGCCTCCGGGGCGTATTTTTCACCGATGAATTCCTCCATGGCGATACCGCCTTCGGGTTTTTTGCGATGGCCGGGGATGGGCCTGGCGTTCATCGGGACGCGTTGGCCGTTGCGCCAGAGGGATTTCGGATAGAACGAATGGGCGATGGCCTGGCAGTTGTAGCCGAAGAAGAGATCGAAGCCTTTTTTGTTAGGATCGCCGGTGGAGCCGGTGGGGCCGAGTCCCCATTTGCCGATGGCGGCGGTGGCATAGCCGGCCTGGCGGAAGGTGGCGGCTAGGGTGGGGACTTGCGCGGAGATGGGATGCTGGCCTTCGGAGAATTCGGGAAACGAGAGTTTTGCCTGGCGGTTTCCGCGTATCTCGGCGTGGCCGAGGTGTTTGCCGGTCATGAGGACGCAGCGGGCGGGCGCGCAGACGGGAGCGCCGCTGTAGTGATGGGTGAAACGGGAGCCGCCCGCGGCGAGTTCGTCGATGTGCGGGGTGCGGATTTTTTTCTGCCCGTAGCAGCCGAGTTCGCCGTAGGCGAGGTCGTCGGCGAGGATGAAGACGATGTTTGGTGGCGCGGCCCGGGAGACCTGGGCGGATGCGATGGTGAACATACCGAGGGCAATGGAGAGGAGACGGTAGCGCATGGCGTGCGGGAAGATGGAAACAAACAAACGGACGGGACGTCCTACGCGGGATCCGCGGCGGGTCTTCCCGATATTTGTTTCCAGGACGCGACCGCCGGGCTTGCCGCCGCGGTTTCCCGCTTCAGCGTCCGGCGAGCCAGAGGGCGGCGTGGATCTTGAAGTCGATGACGAGACCCTCCGCTTCCTTGTCGCGGAGCCAGCCGCGCAGTTCTGTTAGAGAAACGTGGTGAACGGTGATGTCCTCCGAGCCGGTGCCGCCGCCCGCGTGCTCGCGGACGAGATTGGTGGCGAGATAGAAGTGGATCATTTCCGAGGTGAGCCCGGCGGACGTGGGAGTGGTGATGAGTTTCTCAATGTGTCCGGCGCGGTATCCGGTTTCCTCAAGCAACTCGCGGCCGGCGGTTTCCGCGAGGGATTCGCCGAGGAATTCGGGCTCGTCGCCAACGATGCCGGCCGGCACTTCGATGACGCGCTTGCCGACCGGGATGCGGAATTGCTCGACGAGGATGATTTCGTCCCCAGGCGTGATGGCGAGGATGCCGACGCAGTTTTCCGACTGCGGCCGCACGACGTAGTCCCAGTGGCCGAGGCGGTGCATGCGGATCCAGCGGGTTTCGAAGAGGGTTTCGGGCGAGGACATGGGCGGAATCTACCAGAAGAAACATTGGCGCGGCGGCGTAATGCAGGCTAACGAGGCGCGCGCGATGTCACGACACGATTTCCAGATTCCGGTAACCTTCAAGCACCGTGTGGTGTTCACACGCGGGGCGTTTGAGGATGGAAACCCGGCGCTTGGGGAAATTCTGGCGGAAGGTGGCGGGCGGCGGGCGTTGGTTCTCATCGAGGAAGCGGTGGCGGCCGCGTGGCCGGAACTGCCGGCGGGGATCGGAGCTTATTTCCGGGGAATGGAAGTCGAGCTGCGCGGGCTGCACGTGTTGCCCGGAGGTGAGGCGGTGAAGGCGGACGACCTGTTGGTGCGCGAGGTGTGGAAGCTGATCGACGCGGCGCATCTGGACCGCCATTCGTATGTGCTGGCGATCGGCGGCGGCGCGTTTCTCGATGCTGCGGGTCACGCGGCGGCGACGGCGCATCGCGGTGTGAGGTTGGTGAGGTTTCCCACGACCACCCTGTCCCAGGATGACAGCGGGGTGGGGGTGAAGTGTGCGATCAACGCGTTTGGAAAGAAGAACTGGATCGGGGTGTTTGCGGTGCCGTTCGCGGTGATCAACGATTTTTCGTTTCTCCACACGCAGCCGGAGGAAACGCGGCGGGCCGGGTTGATCGAGGCGGTGAAGGTGGCCCTGGTGAAGGATGCCGGGTTTTTCGACTGGATCGAAAGTCATGTGGACGGTTTGGCGCGGTTGGAGCCCGGGGTGATCGAGGAATGTGTGAGGCGTTCCGCGTTGTTGCATGCCCGCCACATCGCGGAGGGTGGCGATCCGTTTGAGTGCGGGTCGAGCAGGCCGCTGGACTTCGGGCATTGGGTCGCGCACAAGCTGGAGGCCTTGACGGCGAACCGTCTCCCGCATGCCCATGCGGTGGCGGTGGGAGTGGCCCTGGACACGCTGTATTCGGCGGGCCGCGGGCTTGCTCCTTCGGTGGTGGCTGACCGGGTGCTGGGCGTGATCCGCGGGCTGGGCCTGGCGGTTTATCATCCGGGACTCGATTGGAGGGATGAAACGGGCCGCCGTCAGGTGTTGGATGGGTTGGACGAGTTCCGCGAGCATCTGGGCGGGGATCTCACGGTGTTGATGATCGAGAGCATCGGCCGTGGCACGGATGTCCACAGCATCGATGAAACCGTGGTGGCAAGCTGCATCGACCGGCTGCGAATGGAGGAGGGCGTGGGGTTTCCATCGGTTGAGAGCCGCTGAATCCCGCTTGCCTTTCGGGGGAAATCCTACCTAGTTGGGGCCATGCGCTACCGCGTTCTTTCGAAGACCCTGTTGATTTTCGCCCTCTCCGCCTCGCTGCATGCGGCGGTTTCGCTCCCGACGGACTCGTCCACCGCGCTGCCCGCGCAGGTCGAGGGGCCGGCCAAGGAGGCGATGGAGGCATTCCAGTCCGGGCGGCATGCCAAGGCGGTGGAGCTCGCCAGACCGCTGGCGGAGCAGGGAAATGCCGAGGCCCTTTATTTGCTGGGTTTCGCCCACGAGTCGGGTCAGGGCGTGGAAGCCTCTCGTGAGAAGGCTCTCGAATACTACCGCAAGGCGGCCGAGGGCAAACACAAGGATGCGATCTACCGCATGTCGTTCATCCTGCTCGCGTCCGAGAAGGAGGACGAGCGCGATCAGGCCCGCCAGGCGCTCGAAAAAGCCGCGCAGGATGATCCGGCGGTGGCGGCCCGTATCCTTGGCGAGGCGTATCTGCGCGGAATGCTCACACCGGCCGCCGATCCCGACAAGGCGGTGTTCTGGTGGAAACGCGCCGCCGACGCGGGCGACATTCTTTCCGTGCTGCTCATCGCCCGTTTCTACGAAGGGCAGTTTGGATTTCCGGAACTCAAGGACACCAAGGAATCGCTTGCCAACTACGCCAAGGCCGCAGGTCTGGGCAATGCCGGGGCGATGGCGGCACTGGGCTCGCGCCTGCTGAGCGGCGACGAAAAATCCCGCGATGAGAAGAAGGGCCGCGAGTGGCTCAAAAAGGCCATCGCGGAGAAAGAATACTCGGCTTATCTCGCCCTTGGTGACTATGAGGAAAACGTCAGGAAGGACCTGAAGGCCGCGCTCGCCGAGTATGAGCGGGGCAAGGATGCCGGACAGATCGATTGCATGCTGCGGGCCGCCGATTTCTATCTCGAAGGAAAAGGCGTCGAGAAGGACGAGGACCGGGGCAGGAACCTGCTCATCAAGGCCGCCGAGGCCGGAAACCCTCTCGCCAATCTGCGTGTCGCGGCCGCCCTGCTTTCCGTTGAGAAGGCCGCGCCCGCAGAGGTCATGGCCGGCTACGGACACCTGTTGGCTGCCGCCAATGGAGGACTTTCCCAGGCCCAGAACGAACTGGGCCTGCTCTACTTGTCCGGCAAGCTCGGCCTCGCCGACGGACCGGCGGGCGTTGCCTGGCTCACCCGCGCCGCCCAGGGAGGCAACGCGCAGGCGCAAAACAACCTCGCCACCTTGTATGAACGCGGACTCGGCGGTGTTCCCCAAAACATCGAAAACGCGGGCCAGCTCTACTCACTCGCCGCCAATCAGGGTCACGGCCCCGCCACGCTGGCCTTGGCAAGACTCATCAACGAAGGCATCGGCACCAAGGCCGATCCGGCGAAAGCATGGGCCCTGGCCACCCTTGCCGGGGAGCGCGGTGAAAAGGAAGGCGAAGACCTCGCCAAGGAAATCGGCCTGACGTTTGACGAGAAACAGCGGGCCGGAGCCGTCAAGGAGCTGGACAACATCAAATCCGGCAAGCCGCCCGAAGCCGGGACTCCTCCGGCCCCGAAATCGCCGAAGTGATCTCCGCGCCCGCGTGCGGAAACAATCGGCCCGGCCGCCTCGCGTGGTGCGGGCCGTTTTTCCGGCGCGCCTCACCCCGCCGGCCGTTTGCGCGTCGCCATGCTTCCCGCCTCCACCCAGTGCGGAGCCACCAGGATCGCGTTTCCGGGACCGGCCTTCGGCAGCCTGCCGCTGGTCACCCATGTCGCCGCGATCCTCGCCATCTGTCTAACGGGAAGCTCGAAGTGTGTGATCGTCGGGATATGCCATTCCATGCTTGAGTTATGTGACAGGATCACCACCGAGACATCCCGCGGAATCTCAAGCCCGTTGGACTTGAGAAACGCGCAGGCCGCCACGAACTCGCGCCATTCCATGAACAGCAGCGCGTCCGGCCGGTGCTTCGGCCACTGCTTGCGCATCAGGCTCTGCACCACGTCCGGGCGCGAGTAAGGTGTCTCCGCCACGGCCACCGTGCGGCGGTCCAGGCCGGCGGCGTCCAGAGCCTCCGTCATTGCCGTCGTGCAGCGGCTCACAAAACCGGGCGAACGCTCGCAAAACGACGCCAGGATGCTCCGGTGTCCGGTTTCCACCAGGCGCCCCACCGCCTCGCGGAACATTTCCCCGGAACTCACCGCAAGCACCGGGATGCCGCTTTCGCCGGGTTCCCCTCCCAGAAACAGACACCGGATTCCGGACTCGCGGATCCACATCGCCAGTTCCGGCGTGCCCGCCAGCGCGATGATCGCGTCAGGGCGGGTCACCTTCAGCAGATCGTTCCAGGTGGAGCGTGGTTTTCTGCGGCCCGAGAAAGGAAGCATCCGGTGCATCACCTCCCACCCCTTCGATCCTAACAAATCCGAAATCCCGACGAAGGCCTCAAGACCGCTGAAGCGCTCGCCGCTCAGCGGCTGGGCCGAGAAGAACAGCAGCCTCGATGTCCGCGCGGACTTGCCAGCGGTCCCAGGTTTTCCCCGTGTCAGACCGGACGCGGACGCGGCGGTTTCGATCTTCCAGTGGTGGCGGCCTCCGCCCGACACCAGGCCCTCCCCGGCAAGAAGGTGCAGCGCCTTGCAAACCGTTGGAACCGAGACCCCGTAGCTCTTCGCCAGCAAGCGCACGCCGGGCAGTGTGGCCCCCATCTTTCCCGAGAGCACCTGCTCGCGGAGATTCTCCGCAAGCGACTCGGCAAGACTCCTTCGCAGTTTCAAATCCACACCCCTATTTTCTCCGGTATGGGGCCGGATTCAACCCGAATCCCGTGAAATGCGGAAAAGCATCCCGGCCAAGTGTGCAACAAAACTAGACAAAATTTTCCGGGCTGTCCGGCTTCCGTATTCGATGAACGGGCATTAGTCCTGCTTTGGTAAGGTTTTTGTGAAAAGTGGCAAGTGGCAGGTTTCATTTTACGGTCGTCTCAAGGTTCATTCCGGTCGCAGTCCATATCGGACTCCCGGATGCGTTGCGCATTGGGGCATACGGGATCCTTCCCGGTTCCGGCGGGCATCCCCGGACACCCGTCGCTCCGCACTCCCGCGCGAAATGAGCGAACCCCTTTCCTCCACCATCGTCCCCAGTCCTGAAATTCCGAAAAGAACGACCACATGAAACGCAATCGCACCAATCCCCTGTTTGCCGGATTCTTCCGCCGCAACATTCTCGCTCCCGCCATCGTCTGTTCCCTGGCCGGGTTCACCGCCTCCGCCGCCAATCTGACATGGGACGCCAATGGCGTCGCCGCGGATGTCACCAATGGCGCGGGATCCTGGGACACCACCGGCCTCAACTGGTGGGACGGCGCCACCAATGTTGCTTGGACCAATGGAAACACGGCCATCATCGGAACCAACCCCGTTTCAGGCGTCGGCGGCATCGTCGATTTCACCGACATGGTGGACATCTCCGTTCAGGGATTGCAAGTCGCCGACAACGGAAACACGACCAACCACACCCTTGCGGCGCCCGTTTCCGGCTCGATGAAATTCACCGTCGGCGCCGACGGGATCACCGCGGCGGACGGCATCACCATCAGCCAGGACATTTACCTTGGTGCCAACCAGTCATGGAATCGCACCGCGGGCGGGAATGGCGCGCTCACCGTCACCGGTGTGATGGATGACGATTACGTCATCCGCAATCTCAGCCTGTCGAGCGCCTTGGGAGCGACAACCGTCGGAATCATCCATCGCGGCGCGGGCCTTCATGACGGAACCACCGTTTTCAACGACGGCTACTTCCAAATCCGGCATGATTCCTTCGGCGCATCCGCAGTCACGCTCAATGGAACCGTCGGCGGAGCCCAGAGGATCCAATTCGTCAACGCGGCCGGCACCGGTGTGTCGGGAACATGGTCGAATCCGATTTCCGTCAACGCCGGCAAGGAGGGAAACCTCTACATCTGGGGAGGCTTCACAACCACCGTCACCGAGCCCGTCACCGGTGGAGACGCCACCTCCGTTATCCGCAAAACCGATACCGGCACGCTCGTGTTCGAAGCGGACAACACCTACACCGCCGCCACCATCGTGGACGCCGGCACCCTACAGCTTGGTTTTGGCGGCAGCACCGGAGCCATCGGCTCATCGGCATCCCTCACCATCAACGGCACCGGTATCCTTGGCATCCGGCGCGAGGGCAATACCAACCTGTCCAGCCTCCTGCCGGGAGCGGCCGGAGACAATTACGGCCCCTTCACCGCCAACGACGCCCGCATCAACTTTTCAGGTCCCATTCAGTCGGACACCCTGACCATTGATCAGGATATAGGAACCGCCAACACCTTCGGCCAACTCCGCGTCACCAGCGGCACCATGACGCTGCCCTCCGGCACCGATCTGCAGATCCGCACCCTCTCCGTCGGCCACACCACCGCCGCATCCGGCAATGTCGGCACCTTGAACGTCCAGGCGGGCTCCAGCGTCACGCTTGGCGCCGGCACCATCGCCGCGCTCAACCTCGGCGATTCCGGCGGGAGCGCCGGCATCGTGAACATGAGCGGCGGCACCGTCACCACGGGCAGCAACTCGACCGGCGCCATCCGCGTGGGCCACTGGACCGGGACCGGCAGCGTTCTGAACATGTCGGGCGGCTTGCTCTCCACACCGAGCGGCCGCCTTGTGATCGGCTGGGACGGAGAGGGAACCCTCAACATGACCGGTGGCACCATCACCGCCCTCGCCGTCTCCATCGACGGCAACACCACCGGCCCCGCCTCTGTTGCGAACCTTGACGGCGGCGACCTGCGGATCGGTGGCAATGGCATGAACACGCTCGGCCAGGGCTCCATCGTCGCCAACGGTGGAAAAATCACCTCCACCGCCGGCAACACGCTCAACGTCCCCAGGACCATCCTCGCGGGCGGCCTTACCGCGGCCTTCGGCAGCGCCACCGCCAACATCACCATCACCGACAACTGCGTGACCACCGGCTCCGGTCCGCTCACCATCCTCAACGACAGCCCCACCGGGCTGAAGAACTACACCATCAACACCAGCAGTCCATCCTATTCCGGCGCGGTCTCCGTTCCGGGCGGTGTGCGCCTCCAGCTTCAGCAACCCAACGCGCTCGGCACCGGCACAGCCACCATCGTCGATGGCGCGGGCGCCTTCCTCACCAGCTCCGCGGCCGCCTATCCGGCCAGCTTCAATCTGTCGGGAAACGGCTGGCTTGAGCCCACCACCAGCGAAACATTCGGAGCGCTCCGCCTGCAAACGGCCACCGTTTCCGGAAACGTGAACATCAATGCGGGCGGCGCGCGCATCACCTCGCATAACGGATCGAATGGCACACTGGCCGGCACCCTCACGGGCACCGGCCCGCTCGAAATCAATTCCACCCACCCGGCTAACAACGGCACCGTCACCATCTCCGGAAATGGAGGTGGATTCACCGGCCCCATCACCATCCCGCAGGGCCGTCTCAATGTCGGCGGCAGCGTCGGCGGCGGCGTCTCCGCCATCAACGGTTCCACCCTCGGCGGGGAGGGCTCGATCGGCGGCAGTCTCACACTTGGTGACACCGGCCCGGCCACCCTCAACATCAACCCCACCACCGGCGCCGCGCTGGCAGTCGCAGGCAACGTCACCCTCACCGGCGCGAACGCCCTCACCTTCAGCCAGCCGCCCACGACCACCGGCACCATCACCGTGCTCACCTATGGCGGCACCCTCACCGGCGCCCCGGGCACGGACCTTGTCCTGGCCAACCCCGGAAGCTATCGCACCGCCAACTGGAGCACCGGCGGCAACGCCATCACCCTGTCACTGTCTAACAAAAACCTGGACTGGACCGGTTCCACCAACGGCGCCTGGGACGTCGGTTCCACCAGCAACTGGACCGACGGCTCGCCCTCCACCTTCTTCTGGGCGGACAACCTGACCTTCCCGGACGGCGCGTCCAATACGGCCATCACCATCGCCTCATCCGTCGCTCCCGCGTCGATGACACTCCCGGCGAACACCACCGAATACACCATCACCGCAAACGGAGCCAACCAGATCACCGGCGGCACCAGCCTCATCAAGACGGGCTCCGCCCTTCTCACCATGGGCGGAGCCAACGCCCATACCGGCGGAACGGTTCTCGGCAAAGGCCAGACCCGGGTGCGCGCCACCGCCGCCCTCGGCACCGGCACCGTCACGCTCGGCGACGCCAATACCGGCGCGGACAACGTCTCGCTCTACCTTGATGACACCGCGCGCGTGAACTTCAACACGCCCGTCGTCATTTCCAACAGCGGCACCGGCACCATGACCCTCGGCAGCCGCCTCACCACCTCGCTCACCGGAGACAACCACCAGTTCACCAACATCACGCTCCAGCGCGATGTCATCTTCGACGCCAACGCCAACGACCGCACCGACTTCGAGAACATCTCCGGCACCGGAAACATTACCGTCAACGGCACCGGACGCGCCATCTTCATGACGGCGAACACCTTTGCCGGAAACCTGACCATCAACAACACCAACATCCTCGGTCTCCAGCTCGGTACCAACAGCAGCGTCTTCAACGCCATCCCGGACTCCGCCAACGTCACCATCAACGCGGGAGCCACCCTTTCGCTCTCCTACACGGCGACGAATGGAAACGAGACCATCGGCGGCCTCAACGGCGCGGGCACCGTCCGCCAAAACGGTGGCAGCGCCAACTCCCTTACCGTTGGATCCGGCAACGCCAACGGCTCCTTCTCCGGCATGATCAACAACGTCAGCGGCACGATCTCCCTCACCAAGACCGGCACCGGCACCCAGACGCTCTCCGGCACCGATAGCGCCTACACCGGCGCCACCACCATCAACGGCGGTGTGCTTGAGGTGGCCGCCCTCGCCAGCGGTGGGTTCAACTCATCCATCGGCGCGGCCACCAGCAACATCGTCTTCGGCACGGCCGCATCCACCCTGCGCTACATCGGCTCCGCAAACGTCTCCATCGACCGCGGCTTCACCCTCGGCAGCGGCACGAGCGACGCGGGCGGAACCATCGAATCCTCCGGCACCGGCGCCTGGACCATCCCCGCCGCCGTGGCCATTAACTACGGCACCGCGGACCAGCCCCGCACGATCACCATCGGCGGCACCGGCACGGCCGCCAACACCTTCGCGGGCACCATCGCCAACAACGGCGCCGGCGTCACCGACGCCGTGAAATCCGGCGCCGGCACCTGGTCCTTCACCGCCAACAACTCCTTCACCGGTCCGCTCACCATCGCCGGCGGCC
This sequence comes from uncultured Luteolibacter sp., assembly GCA_964554865.1. Classification (GTDB taxonomy): domain Bacteria; phylum Verrucomicrobiota; class Verrucomicrobiia; order Verrucomicrobiales; family Akkermansiaceae; genus Luteolibacter. The sequence continues at coordinate 15,048 of CAZKQK010000029.1, forward strand.
GGTTGAACCTCAGCTTCATCGGCAATGGCGGAGCCGCATCACAAGTCGGCCAGTCACCCAAGGCCGGAGCCAACCTCAACCTCAACGGAGGCACGCTCGCCTACACCGGCATCACCGCCTCCACCGACCGCGGCTTCTCCACCGGGGCCGCCGGCGGAACCATCGAGGTGCCCGCAGCCACCACCCTCACCTTCGGCAGTTCCGGAGCAGCCTTCGCCCTCGCCGGCACCCTCACCAAAACCGGAGCCGGCACCCTCGCCCTCGCCACCTACACCGGCAGCACCGCGGCGGCCGCCTCGGACATCGTCATCGACGAAGGCATCGTCAACTTCGGCACCGGCTACTTCAATACCAGCCCCTTCGGTCTCCGTGCGCTGTCCATTACGGTAAACCCCGGAGCCATTCTCCGCACCTCCACTTCCCACGCGCTCGGCGGTGACAATATCGATGCGGGCACCTCCTGGGGCCAGGTACGGCTGTTAGGCGGCGAATACGTCGCCAATGGCGACCAATACATCGCCGGCGGCAACGTTTCCGGCGAGGGCCGTCTCGTGATGCAGGCGGGCACCGTTTCCGGAACCGGCCAAATCCGCAGCGCCAACGCCGCCGGTGGCTCTGTCATCACCGTCCTGCCGGCCTCCACCCCCTCCGTCATTCAGTGCAACGGGGGAACAAGCGTCGGATTCGCCTCTCTGACCATCGATGTCGCCGATGGCCCGGCCGCGTCCGACCTCGTCGTCTCCACTCCCATCTCCGGCGGCAATGGAATCACCAAAACCGGGCCGGGCCTCATGCTGCTCAGCGGCATCAACACCTTCACCGGCACCACCACTGTCAGCGCCGGCACCACCGAGCTGGCCGATAACGCCCGCCTCCGCTTTGCCATCCCCGCGTCAGGTGACAGCAACCGCATCACCGGCGCCGGAACCGCTGTCTTCAAGGGCGACTTCGCCATTGATACCACCGCCGCCGACGCGCTCAGCTCGGGTGCATGGATCATCGAGAATGTCAGCACAGCCACCTATGGGAGCACCTTTACGGTCGTAACACCGGATGGAACGCCGTGGTCCGACGCCGGAGGCAACAAGTGGACCAAACCCGGAGCCGTGGCTGAAACCGTTTGGACCTTCGACGAGGCCACCGGCATCCTCACCCTCGGCACAGCCGGCGGCGGATACGACTCCTGGAAGACCCAGATCACCAACGGCAAGGACGGCCGCAACCAGGATGCCGACGATGACGGATTCACCAACCTCCAGGAGTTCCTCTTCGGCACCGACCCCATGGCCGCGAACGGATCGCTCACCGCCACCGAACGCAGCGGAGCGAACCTGATCATCCGCTGGAACGAGCGCGTCTCGGGTGCCGCCTACAACCTCATCGAAAGCCCGACGCTCACCGCCCCATGGACCCCGAGCGCCGCCCCGGTCTCCAATGACGGCGCTCCCGTCGGCGACTACCAGCCGCGCGCCGCCACCGTTCCCATCACCCCCGGAAGGAACTTCTTCCGCGTCGAAGGCGCGGAAAACTGACCCGGCCGCCAGAGTGTGATCTCATCATCGGCCCGCCGCGGATCGAACCGCGGCGGGCTTGCGCGTTTGATGCCATGGCCCGCTGCGGATGCCTTGCAACCCCGCGCGTAACGCCTGGGACCGGGACTTGCCGAAGCGCGCGGAAAAGGGTGAAAACGGGGGCAATTTGTACAACCAAATTGAACAAAAGTTTTCAAACAATCCTTCTTCACGGCCTCGGATTTCGGACCTAGGTGTTCCCTGTTCTTTACTTCGTATGCACGTGGTGGGTCTCGGTTTCCAGATTGTGTCTTTTGTTTGCCGGTTGAAGTTCCCGTCCGGAACTCCCGCCCTCGGCGCCTGCCCTCGCGGGCCTTTCCCCGCCACCCGGCACACCCCGCCGCACCGGCATTTCCGTTTTCCAACGTCCACTCCTCCACTCCGTATCCATCCGTTCAATCCAATACCAATCCGAGTCCATAACCCAAGCATCCCATGAAACCCAAACGCACCAACCCCCTGTTCGCCGGATTCTTCCGCAAGAATCTTGTTTCCGCCTCCGCCGTGATCTCCCTGGCCTTCGGCGCCGGCGCCGGCGGACAATCCATCAGCGTGAACTTCGGAGCCGGAAACGTGGTGTCCGAAGCCGGCATATACACCGGCGCCTTCCCGGTGGTCGGCAATCTGTGGAACAATCCCGCGGGAAACAACGGCACCAACGTGACGTTGAACGACAGCGGCGGCAATCCCACCGGCCTCATCACCTGGACCTCCGCCAACATCTGGAGTTCCGTATCGCCTGGCGCGACCGGCACTTCCGAAAACGGAGACCTCACGAAAAACTACCTTGATGACGGCTCCGGCGGTCCGGTCATCAACTTGGTCTCCCCCTACCTGATCAGCGACATCTATCTGGTTCCCGCCACGGATTCCGCTTCCTACGATCCCTTCCTGATCAACGGCGTGTATTTCAGGGGCAACGGCACGGATAGCACCCTGCCGGCGCTTCCCGGCCAAACATGGGTCGGTGAGCCTTGGACTACCGCCGATGACATGGTTGAAGGGGTCAACTATCTCAAGGTCGCCGCCCAGCCCGCGGTTGTGATTGCCGGGCCGAACTCGGGCGGGGGACGCGCGTCCATCGCCGGCCTGCAGGTGGTGAACGCCTATGAAGACGGCACGCTCGCCTACTGGGATCTCGATGGCGACACGGCCGGTGCCGGCGGCGGAACCGCCCCCACCGGCGTTTGGAACGGCGTCAACACAAACTGGTCGTCCAGCGCGGCGGGTGACGTTGCCACCGGTACCTGGTCGTCCTCCAGTGCCGCCGTCTTCTCCGCCGGAACCACCGCCACCGGCGCTTACACGGTTCTCGTGCAGGCCGCGCAAGACGCTGATGGAGTCTGGGCCAGAAACGGCACCGTTACCCTCGGCGACGGCGGACTCGGCGCCCAGCTCAACCTCACCGGTCCCGCCGTCCTGCGCGGGGACACCGGCCTCACCGTCGATATTCCGGTTAGCGCCACCAGCCTCACCACCGCCGGCGCCGTCACGCTCAACAACAGCGCCAACACGATCAGCGGTCTCGCCACCATCTACGGCAGCACCACGCTCGGGGCAAACCACTCCTTCGGCAGTCTTGCGGGCGGCGGAACCCTCGCCCTTGGAACCCGCACCCTGAACGTCGGCGGCGACAACACGGACTCGGTCTTTGCGGGACTCCTTACCGGAACCGCCTCAATCGGCAAGTCCGGCCCGGGCAGACTCACGCTTCTCAACAATAACACCGGCTTCACCGGCGCCACCACGGTTTCCGGCGGCTTCCTGCGCCTCGGTAGCGGTGGCAACACCGGCTCCATCGGCGGAACCATCGAGGCCAATGCCACGGTGGAGTTTTTCCGCAATGACACGTCCGTGCACACCATCGCCAATGCCTTCACCGGCAGCGGAACCTTGAGCTTCATCGGCACCAATGTGTCCTTGCAGTCCCAATACGACCTCTTGGGATCCACCGCCGGCTTCACCGGTGCCGTCACCATCGATGATTCCCGGCTCCGCATCGACCCCGGCGATTTCGACAACACCTCATCCGTCACCGTGTTCGACGGCGGACAGGCATGGATGCAGGCCGGCGCCCATGCGGAGAACTATTTCCTCAATGGCATCGGTTGGACGGAAACCGGCGGCCAACTCGGCGCGATCCGCCTGGAGAACACCGCCAATATCACGGGATCCGTAACCGTTTCCACGCCATCGCGCATCGTCGCCTACGGCACCACCGGCACCATCTCCGGCCCGCTGTTGGGCTCGGGGGATCTCGAAATCAATTTTGACGCAAACGCAAACGCCAACGGCACCGTCAACCTGTCCAATGCGTCCGGATTCAACGGCACCCTTCTCCTCTCCCGCGGCACTGTCAACGTGGGCGCCCTCGGCGGCGGACTGGGCGTAAGCGTCGGCACCGCGAACGTCACCGGCGCGGTCGCCGGAACAACCGGCATCGCCAGCGGCGTCCTCAACCTGAACAACGGAGCGTCGATCGGCAGCCCGGCAGTCACCGGCGGAACCGTCAATGTGAATGCCGGCGGCTCGGTCACCGGCGCGCTCGACATGCCCACCGCAACCACGCTCGGCCTCGGTGGCGGAAGCGTTGGCGGAGGCATCACGCTGGGCTCCGCAGACACCGATGCCCATACCCTCAACTATACGGGCACGCTCGCCGTCACCGGAAACCTCACCGCAAGCGGCACCCAGACGGTCAACCTCATCAACCAACCGCCCGTCGGCGGCACCGTCACCCTCCTGACCTACACCGGAACCGCCACCGACCCGGTGGACTCCGACATCGGGAACAACTTCGTCCTCGCCGGCGGGGGAACGGCCTCGCGCTCCGCCACCTTCACGGATACCGGCTCGTCCATCACCCTCGCCGTGGGCAATGTCAACCTCACCTGGGCAGGCGCCGACGGGACAAACCCGACCTTCTGGGACGCGGGCTCGACCTCGACTCCCAACTGGACCGGTGGCGATACCCGCTTCTACAATGGCGACGCCGTCACCTTCAGTGACTCGGCCACCGGCACCGCCGTGGCCATGCAGTCGCTTCTCACGCCATCGGCCGTGACGTTCAGCAATACCGCCAAGGATTTCACCGTCACCGGCGGTGCCGGCACCGGCATCACCGGATCCACGGGAATCACCAAGAGCGGAACCGGAACCCTCACCCTTGGCGGTGCGGGCAGCACCTTCACCGGCCCGGTCGCCATCAACGGAGGCCTCCTCAACCTCAACAACGGCGAAGCGCTCGGCTTCAACTCCGGTGTCACCATCGCCGCCGGCGGTGCGTTCAACTTCAACGGCCACGCCCCCGCCAACCAGGGGCGCCACTACACTTACACCATCGCCGGTCAGGGAACCGACGGTGCGGGCGGCCTCGGCGCCATCCACACCACCGGCGGCGACATCGCAGCCAACGCCGGCATCCGCAACCTCGTTCTGTCCGCAAACGCCGAAATCGGCGGCAACAACGGCCGCTTCGATGTCGGTCTCTCGGGAGGGGTTTTCGGAGCGATCGACGGCGGCGGATTCACCCTCACCAAGGTGGGGAGCAACATGATGGTCTTCCGGGCCCCGGCGGCCGACATCTCCTACGTGCTGAATTCGGGAACGCTCATCTTCGAGGACTGGGACACCGCCTCCGGCAGCAACCCCATCACGGTCAACGGCGGGACTCTGGGCACATGGGCGGCGACGGCGGTCACCCGCACGATTCCCAATGACGTGACCTTCACCGCCTCCGGCGCGACCCTCATCAGCCAGAACAACAACAGCGTCTGGACGGGAGGCATCACCCTGAACGGCAACACCACCTTCACCGCCACCGGAAGCCTCGTCATCGACGGTTCGCTCGCCGGGACCGGAAACATTTCCAAGACCGGGGCGGGCATCCTCGCCCTCCAGAACAGCGCGGGGTCCTATTCGGGGAAAATCTCCGCCACCGCCGGAACCCTCCGCATCGAGAGCGCCGCCGCCATCGGCACCGCAACCGGCGCGGATGTGCTCACCCTTGGCGGCACCACTCTTCAGGGCGGCACCATCTCCGCACAGGCTTCCGCCACCATCGGCTCCGCCACCCAGGGCATCACCCTCACCGGTGCCCTGAACTTCGCTGCCGGCGCGGGCAACACGCTCACCATCAACTCACCGATCACCGGCACCGGCAACCTGCAGAAAAACAACAACGCCGGTGACGCGGTGATCTTCAACCAGCCGGTGTCGAGCACCCTCTCGAATTTCACCTCGATCAACGGCACCACCGAGTTCAATCAGGGACTCTCCCTGACATGGGACGCGGAGCAGGCGAAATTGCGCGCGGAACAAGGCAACATCCTGAAACTCGCCGGAACCAGCGGCTTCCGCGAGCTGGAGATTTCCACCGCCACGGTCAACATCGGTTCGGGTGCCACCGTTACCTACAACATGTTGGAAATGTCCCAGGGCGGCGGCACCCAGTCGGTGGTCAACCAGACCGGTGGCACCGTGAACTTCACCGGGACCAACAACACCAGCACCACCAGCGCCTCGTTCCTCATGGGCCACTGGGGTAGCGGCTCCGCATCGACCTACAACCTCTCCGGTGGCAGCCTCAATGCGGCCGGAGCGGTGATGTCCCTCGGTTGGGATTCGACCAATGTGAACTTCGACCAGTCCGGCGGCACCGCCAACTTCCTCGGCATCAACCTGAACAACGGCCGGAACTTCACCGCAGCCTACAACATGACCGGCGGCCGGCTCAACCTCGGCGCCACCGGCATCACCAACGCCAGCAACAAGTCGATCAACCTCGGCGGCGGCACCGTCGGAGCCTTCGCCAACTGGTCGTCGGCACAGCCGATGACCCTCACCGGCACCGGTGGCAACGTAACCGTGAACACCTTGGACTCCGTGGACGCCACCACCGCCCGCAGCATCACGCTGACAGGGGTTCTTTCGGGAACCGGCGGACTCACCAAGGCGGGAGCCGGCACGCTCACCCTCAGCGCGGCCAACACCTACACCGGCCCGACCGCCGTCGATGCCGGCAAACTCCACCTGGGCACGGCCTCGGCGTCCACCGTCTCGGCGAACCCCGGCGGGACCATTCAACCCGGAACACCCCCCGCCGCAGCCACCGCAACGGTGGCCGGTCTCGTCATGAATGGCGGCACCGCCCACTTCCGCGGCACCTACACCGCGGGTGACAGGATCGTGGTCAGCGGTGAGGACGCCTTCACCGTGCCGTCGGCCTCCACCATCACCGTGCAGCCCGCCGGCGACCTCCTGCCCGGGGACTACATCACCCTCATTGACTACAACGGTGAGGACCTGTCCCCCGCCGCCTTTGGCAATCTCGCCCTGACGGCCAGCAGCAATCCGCACATCGACTGGGAACTTTACCACGATGTCGGCGATACCTCCATCCAACTCCATATCATTTCGGCCGACTCCCTCACCTGGAAAGGCAATGCCGGCGCCGCCTGGGACGTGAACAACACATCCAACTGGGTTCTGGACAGCGATGGCATCACCTCCAGCAAATATTATGACTACGATACGGTGACTTTCGACGATACCGGCATCAGTACTCCGAATGTGACGCTGGCAGGCGCCATCACCCCCGGTGCCGTTTTCGTGGGGAACGACTCGGGAGTCTACACGTTCAGCGGCAGCCCCATCGGCGGCACGGCCGCCCTCTCCAAAACCGCCGGAGGCGGCCTGGTCCTTCTCAACGAAAACAACTACATCGGCGCGACCTCCATCACCGGCGGCTCCGTTACCGTCGGCAACGGCGGCGCCACTGGCGCACTCGGAGGTTCGGGCAACATCACGCTCAGCAATGCCAGCCTGATCTTCAACCGCTCGGATGCCCAATCCCTCGGTCGCACCGTCACCGGCACCGGAGGCGTGCTGGTCAAGAATGGTGCCAACACCCTGACGATGAACGCGGCGGGCAACACCTGTGATATTGTCATCAACAGCGGGACGCTGGCCGCCCGCGGTGGTGGTTGGACCGCCAGCTTCGCCGCCAACCGCACGATCACGGTGAACGCCCCGGGGGTTCTCGACACCGCGACCCACAACCTCGGCGGTCTGGGCGGCGCCACCCGTCCCGACAACATCGTCATTAACGAGGATGCCGTCTGGAAGCTCAACAACGAGCAGCAGTTGCCCAACACGGCGGTCACCATGACGGCTGGCATCATCAACGGACCTGGCCAGGTCCGCGGCAGCGGAACCATCGCCACGGCGGCCCATGCCACCAAATCCTCGGTGATCAACGCCCCGGTAAACACCGGAAACGGAGCCGTCACCTTCAACGTGGCCGATGGGGACGTTGCCGACGATTTGTCCGTGACCGGAAACATCGACGGAATCAACACCATCACCAAGACCGGGGCCGGAACCATGGTGCCCACGGGCAGCAACGTCCACACCGGCGGCACCAGCCTCACCGGCGGCACGCTCGTCATCTCTTCCATCGCGGACGCGGGAGGGGTCGGCTCCATCGGAACCTACGGCGGCACCGGCGACACCGGCTACCTCGGCATCGCCAACGACGCCACCTTCCGCTACACCGGCACCGGCGCGGAAACCACTACCCGCTATCTGTGGATAGACACCGGCACACAGACCAAAACCATCGAAGTTGCGAACGCCACCGGTGATATCACTTTCAACAGCACTGGCGGCAACGTCAACAAGCCGTTCCGCAAAACGGGCCCCGGCGCGCTGACCATCAATGATGTGATGCAGGATGGAACCACCGTTACGGTGGACGCGGGCAGGTTGACGCTCGGTGGGGCCAACACCTACACGGGCGACACGGTGGTCAACGCCGGCGGCACGCTGGTGGTGAATGGCGACTCGATCGCCGACGTCGGCCGCCTCGACATCAACGGCAGCGGCAAGGTGGAGGTGACCGGTACCGAGTTGATCGACACTCTCTGGATCAATGGAGTCCAAATGGGCGCCGGAAGCTATGGAGCCACCGGATCCGGTGCCGTCAACATCGACGACACTCACTTCGCCGGAACTGGAGTGGTCCAGGTTTCCACCGCCCCACCCGCTGGATTCGATACCTGGGCGGCCCAAATCCCGGATATTAACGAGCGCGACCGCGGCGACGATCCTGATTCCGACGGTTTCACCAATATTCAGGAATTCCTGTTCGGTACCGATCCGATGGCTGGGAACGGATCGCTCGTCACCTCCACGGCTTCGGGCGGAAACCTGGTGCTCGTCTGGCTGCAACGCGAGACCGGCTCTACCTACGCGCTCCTGGAAAGCCTCACCATGGCAACCGGAACCTGGGCACCAAGCGCCGTGACTCCGGTCATCGATCCCGACCAAGGTGGCGTGCCCACGGATTACGACCGTTTCCGCGCGGTGATCCCGATCACGGGCAATCGCCTGTTCTTCCGTGTCGAAGGCTCGGAAGACTGACCTTCGCACCGGTCACCCGGCACTCCCGCCACAATCCATCCCGCCCCGGGCCTCCTCCGGGGCGGGTTTTTTCTTCCCGCTTGCCTGCCGCAGCCAGTTCACCAGACTGGCCGCATGAACGTGCTCGTCACCGCAGGTCCCACCCGCGAGCCCATCGACCCCGTCCGGTTTCTCACCAACCGGTCCTCGGGAAAAACGGGCTACGAACTCGCCCACGCCTTCGCCGCCAGCGGCCACCAGGTGCTCCTCGTCTCCGGCCCCACCGCGCTCGATGTCCCGGATGGTGTGGATTTCATCCCCGTGGAAACCGCCGCAGACATGCATGCAGCCGTCCGCCACCACATCGGACGCATGCAAGTGGCCGTATTCGCCGCCGCCGTCGCCGATTACACACCCGCCGCCGTCGCGCCGGAAAAACTCAGGAAATCAGCGGAAACCCTCACCCTCGAACTTGTCAGAACCCCCGACATCCTCGGCTCCGCCCGCTCCGACTTCGGCTTCGGCTTCACCGGAACCCTCGTCGGCTTCGCCGCTGAAACCGAAAACCTCCTCGCCAACGCCCGCGACAAGCTTGTCCGCAAACACTGCGACCTCGTCATCGCCAACGATGTTTCCAAACCCGGCATCGGCTTCGACTCCGATCACAACGAGGTCACACTCGTCTATCCGGACCACATCGAGACTCTCCCCACCGCCACCAAACACCAACTCGCCCACCAACTCGTCCAAGCCATCCTCGAACTCCGCTTGACAAATGGTTAGAAGACCGCGGCTCGAAGATAAACATCCGGCTCCTCATCCACTGTCTCCCATCTTCACATGACCGACCTCGCACTCGCCACCCACGCCGCGCTCGAAGCGGGCAAACTCCTCAAGCGGAACTTCGGCCTCGATGCCGCCGTCGATGAGGCCAGCCACCACGACATCAAGCTCGCCCTCGACAAGGAGTCCCAGGAACTCATCACCGGCATCCTGTTAGGCGCGCGCCCCGGAGACGCGCTCTACGGCGAGGAAGGCATCGCCGGAAACCAGGACTCCGACCGCCAGTGGATCGTCGATCCCATCGACGGCACCGTGAATTTCTTCTACGGCATCCCGCACTTCTGCGTTTCCATCGCCCTTCGCGCCGCCGGAGAAATCACCGTTGGCGTCATCCACGATCCCATGGTCGGGGAAACATGGACCTGCGAAAAAGGCTCGCCCGCCCACCTCAATGGAGTCCCCATTTCCGCCTCCAAGCGCGACACCTTCGGGCAATCCATCCTCTTCGTCGGCTGCGGCAAGGACGAGGAGGCCCTCCGCACCGGCATCGAACGCTTCCGCAAGGCCTCGCTCAAGGCCCGCAAGATGCGCATGATGGGCTCCGCCGCCCTCGGCATGGCCTACATCGCCTGCGGCCGCCTCGACGCCTACATCGAGTCCCGCATCTCCCTCTGGGACATCGCCGCCGGCCAGCTCCTCCTCGAAACCGCGGGCGGCAAGGTCGATCTAACACCCGTCCCCAACCACCCCGACGCCTGGTCCATCGTCGCCACCAACGGCAAACTCCCGATAGAAGAGATCCTTTGATCGGAGATGGAAGATCGTGGATTGTGAATGATCGATCATGGTTTTCGCCCCGCCCTCTTCCATCCACTATCTTTCCAACTATCCCCCATCATCCCAATGACCGGCATCGGCTACGACGTCCACCGCTTCGTGGAAAACCGCCCGCTCGTCCTCGGCGGTGTCACCATTCCGCACACCCACGGCCTCGGAGGCCACTCGGATGCGGACGTGCTCTGCCACGCCATCGCCGATGCCCTGTTAGGCGCGATGGGCCTGCCGGACATCGGTTTCTACTTCCCCCCCGGCGATCCCGCCTGCAAGGACATCGTTTCGCTCCGCATCCTCGAAAAATGCCGCGCCCTCGCCGATGAAGCCGGCCTGAGGATCATCAACGTCGATTCCACCCTCATCGCCGAGGCCCCGAAAATCCTCCCCCACCGCGAACCCATGCGCGCCAACATCGGCACCGCCCTCGGCCTCGATCCCAAACGTGTCGGCATCAAGGCCACCACCAACGAAACCATGGGCTTCATCGGCCGCAAGGAAGGTATCGCCGCCATGGCCGTCGCCCAAGTCGCAGCCCAGCCATGAACATTACCGAAGAACAAGACGCGCCCGCCGCGGCCAAGGAGGAACCCGCACCGCTGCCATGGCAAGTCATCGGCGTGGTCCCCATCACGGATCGCGGCCTGCTCTCCTGCCACACCTCCCTTAGCGACGACGGCCCGGTCACCTCGCGCGTCCGACTCGATGGCGTGGACGGCGGCAGGAACTTCGCCAAGTGGATCCGCAAGACCGTCAAAAGCGGCCCCACCCTCCTCTGCTGGGACGCGCCGCTCACTTCCGCCGAGTTCCAGCGGCGCTCCATCGAGAGACAGGCCCGCCAGTGGGTGCGCGACCTGTTTCCTCCGGACACCCTCTCCCGGCCCATCGTCCGTTCCGCCGCCGCCCGCCCGCACTGGATCGCCACCCAGCGCATACTCGGCCTACCCGTCCATGAAGGCATGGTCATCCGCGGCTCGCTGCTCCAGCCCAAATTGATATGTGAAAACCAGCGCCCGCCAGCCACCCGGCGCGAACTCTACGTCACCGAGGTGAGCCCCCAACTCGCCATCGGACTCCACGCTTCCGGACGCAGCCACCCATGGTACCGCGACAACCTCGAAAACGCCTGGAGCTACCACACCCAGATCGCACGCCTCTGGAACCTCGGCACCGACGACCTCCCCATGCCCCCGCCCAGCCGCCTGCGCATGCAGGACTTCGTCGATGCCTGGGTAGCCATGGCACTAGGCATCCACTGGCTGCGCGGCACCGGCGTCGAGATCGCCGGAAACCGCCGCGAAGGCAGCTTCCTTCTGCCCGTCATCGACGGGTGAATCCCCAAACAAGGAGGATGGACACTCCTGGGCATCCTCCTTCCGCATCCCTGCCTTCCGCCATCGCCCATGGTGGTTGTCCACCATGAGCCTGGCGATCCGACCGCCCCAATGGCCGGATCGGTGGGTCGCGCGCGGGTTTTGGCTTCGTTGAGAGGTTCCGTGGATGCTGTCCGGCGGAGAGGCGGGAGCAAGGGGTCTCCGCAGCGGCAAAATCAGCGCCTTCCGTTGCCTTCGAGCGCTTCCATTTCCTCGCGCATGAAGTCCATGAGGCGCTGCATCTCGGTGAGGTGTCGGCGCATGCGTTCCTCGGCGCGCGGGGTGAGTCCCTGGGGTGCGGGGCGCATCCGGCGGCGGACCGGCAAGCCGGCTTCCTCGGCGGGTTGGCGGACCTTGGCGAGCGAGGGATCGGTGGCCGGTTTCTCTAACAGGTCCGCGGCGGCGGCGGCGGGCATGACAAACGAGCGGGTGCGGTCGCCGCGGGCCATGGTGATGCCGACGACCTCGCCCTTGAGGTTGACGACGGGGCCGCCGACGAGATTGGGCTCGAGGCGCATGTCGGTCTGGATGACGCGTGAGAAGGAATCCCGCACGCGGCTGGGAGTGGTGCCCATGCGTTCCATGACGCGCAGGCGGTCGCCGGGGAAACTCGGGAGTTGGGGGCGGCTGCCTAACAGGACATCGAAGGTTTTCTCTCCGTCGCCGGTTTTCGCCAGCACCTTGACGGTGGTTCCCGGGGCGACGCCGATGATGGAGTTTTTCAGTTCCAGCAGGCCGGAGATATCGCGGTCGCCCACCTTGAGGATGATGTCTCCGGGTTCGATTCCGGCCGCAGCCGCTCCGGCCGCAGGGGTGACGCTGCGGATGCGCACACCGGGGCCTTGGTGGTTGATGTCGCCCTCGACACCGAGGAAACCTTGATCGGTTTCGCGGAGATTGCGTTCGGGCACGCTGACAACGCCGAAGGCGGCGGGCCGGCCGTCGGGTTGCGGCGCGGCGATGAAGGAGCCGAGTTTGGGATCGGTCCTGGTCCAGCGCACGGCGGGCAGCGGGGTGCCGGGGATTTCCAGCACGGCGAGATCCTCGTCCTCATGGACGCCGGTGATTTTGGCGCTGCGGGTCTCTCCGGAACCGGTTTGCACGAGGATGCCGTTGGCGGCGCTGGCGACTTCGCTCCACTTGGTGAGGATGCGGGTTCCCTCGCCGATGACGGTGCCGTAGGCGAGGCGGCGGTTTCCGGACCAGATGCGGACGGTGGACTTGGCGGCCTCGGCGAGGGTGGGCTTGATGGCGGCGTTGAACTCATCGGTTTGGGCGTCCACGGCCTTTTGCTCCTCGGGGACCAGCAGCGGGATATCGGCCTGGGCGGGGAGCGGCGCCTGGAGCAGGAACGCGCCGCCTAACAGAATGATGGCGTGTTTCATGGCATGCGGGACTTTGGCTTTCATCGTTCTTCGAAGATCTCGTTGCGGCGCTTGAGGGTGACGGTGATGTCGAGTTTCCGGTCATCGCGGACAATGGCCAGCCTCACCTTGTCTCCGGCCTGGCGTTTCGCGAGGAACTGGATGAGTTGGCCGCCGTCATCCACGGCGCTGCCATCGATGGAGCGGATGAGATCCCCCACGCGGATGCCGGCGGCGGCGGCGGGTGAGCCGGGGACGATGGATTCGACGATGACGCCCTTGATGCCGCGGCGCATGTCCATGCCGATGCCGAGCACGGGCATTTCGGGGTTGGCGAACGGGTTGAGCGAGAGGGTTCCCCAGGTGTCTCCGGCGCTGAGGCGGTCCCAGTCGTCGCGAAAGCCGTCGATGCCGGCGTGGTTGTTGTTGGAGAGGGTCTTGCCGATGGACGAGTGTATGCCGATGAGTTTGCCATCGAGATCGAAGAGGGGGCCGCCGGAGTCGCCGCCGATGAGGGTGCAATCGGTGGTGAGGAAATTCCCCGGACCCTTCGAGATGACCCGGCCGAAGCGGACCGGCGGAGTGCGGGCGGGATCGAAGCCGGCGGAATGGCCGAGGGCAACGACCCAGTCGCCGGCTTCGAGGGGTTTGGATGTCCCAAGCTCGACGTGTGGCCATTTTCCCTGGTCCTTGATGCGGACCATGGCGATGTCCTTGGAGTAGTTCGCGCCGAGCACGGTGCCCTGCGCTTGTTTTCCATCGGGGAAAACGACGAGCAGTTGGTTTGTGCCCTGAACGACGTGGGCGGCGGTGAGGATGAGTCCGTCCTCGGAGGTGATGACGCCGGAGCCGGATGAGCCGGTGCTGTCCGAGAGCAGGGCGACGGTGGCCGGAAGCACGGATTTGGAAACGGCCTCGACCTTGGTCTCGAGTCTGGTGAGGTCCTGCAACGAGCGCACGGGTTCACGGCCCGGTGAGAAGGGCGCGATGGTAAGGGTGAGCAAAAGGAGGAGGCCGCGAAGTTTCATGGCGCATGGATAGCGACGGGGGCAGGGGATTTTGTCTTGTGCCCGGGCCCTGAGCCTGAAGCCAGGGCAGGCGGCGGAGACCGCAAGTGCAAATCCGATAGTTTCTGTCTCTTGTTATTTGGGGCGTCAGTCGCTCGCGGTTGCGATGAAGGTGGCGACTTGGTTGGCCAGCCATTCTTCGGCCTGCCAGGGGACGCGGTGGCCGGTGGCGGGGGCGATGGCGAGGCGGGCCCGGGGGATCCGGGCGGTTGCGCGGCGGGCGAGGTCGAGATAGCGGGTATCGGTTTCTCCGGCGATCCAGAGGACGGGGACGCGGATGTCCTGAAGGCGGTCCCAGATGGGCTCCTGGGCACCGAGCGACCAATCGATGAAACTCCGGGCGATCTCGCGGCGGCGTTGGGCGAGGGAACGGTCGGCCCTGTCGTCGCGGACGGGCTGTCCGCCGAGGAGCGGTTGGGCGTTCCACTCATTGAGGAAATCCGCCCAGTTCGCGGTGAGCGCGCTGGCGGCCCAGTTGGCATCGGACGCGCGGCGGGCCTCGCGTTCGCGCGGGTCTTCGAGGCCGGGGTGGGTGGAGATGATGACGGAGGCTTGCCACGGATGCGGGTCCGCCAGCAGGGCGTGGAGGGCGAGGCGGCCGCCCATCGAGTAGCCTAACAGAATTCGCGCCGCGCCGCGGAGCGCCTCGCCGCCGGCGTCGGCGTTCAGGGCGGGGCCGAAATCCGATAAGGGCATTGGGGCGCAATCCAGGAAACGCCAGAGATCAACCGCCCGCGAGCCGATGCCCCGTTTCGCGAGCGAAGAGGCGAAGGGGCGCCAGTCACCGGCGGCGCCGGCGGCGCCGTGCAGGCACCAGACCTCGCAGGGGCCGCATTCGCGGCGTTCGTCGGCGAGCTTGGTGTGGCGAATCACGGTTGGGGGTTCCGTGCGGCGGCCTGGCGGATCAATTCGTCGATCTGCTGGCGAAGTTCGGGCTGGTTCACCGCGCCGGCGAGGACGGCGATCATCGCGGCGATGGAGAGGAAGAACAACAGCACGCCGAGCCAGTAGAGGATGGCGAGTACCCAGCCGATGCCATCAAGTTTCCCGTGGTAGGCGTAACCGGCGGGGCAGGCGAGCGAGCGGTAGGCGACCCAGAGATTGAGGAGGGGCACGAAGTGGCCGAGGTACCACCAGCGGTTCATGCCGAGGTTGGCGAGGCGTTCGAGGCCGAAGTAGATGGCCACGATCACCGGCAGGATGATTGCGGCGATGGAGACGATCGTCATGATTTCCGGGCCGAGCCGCCGGACGAGAAAAGCCGCGCCAAACCCGAAACCGAGAGTCCAGAGGATCGGGAAAACGACGGTCATGATGAGGAACATCCGCCGCCGGGCTCCAGGCCAGCCGCCATCGCGGCCCAGGGATTCGGGCACGGCGGACTGGATTGGGGCGACGCAGGGATCGGCCGCCGGGGCGAGCGGCTCGGGAGCCGGAGACTCGCTGCGTTTCTCGAAGAGTCCGTCGATCTCGCCGGACGGTTTCCAATCGTCCATGCCCTGGGTCCACACCATGTCAAGGCGCGGGCTGAGTTCGCCATTGGCAGCCCTCACCCTCAGATCGGCGAAGGACACCGGACCGGACCGCTCACCTTCTACAGTGAAAAACCATGGAGTTTGCGCCACCTCGTTCACGTTTCCGGATTATTCAATAATCCGAAGTTTGTCAAACCCGCAGCTTCTCAGGAAGTCGGGGCGGCGGCGTCCACGAGTTCGGGCTTGTGTTTCAGAAAGCTCTTGAATTCGTCGGGCAGTGGTTTTCCAGCACCGAGAGTCAACTCATAGAGCGCGGCCAGGGCTCCGGCCTCGGTGAGATGGGAGTAGCCGCGACTGTTTCTGTTCTCATCCTTGGTTTTCCAGACCTTGATGGCCTGCTGGACCTGGGGATCGGCCTTATGAATGGCGAGGGTGCGGAGGGCTGACTCGCGGGCGAGTTCCTCGGTGGCGGCGGCGTCCGCTGTCATGGCGATGGCGTAGGCTCCCAGCGCCTCCTCGGGGCGCTCAAGGCCTTCAAGGGCGAGGCCATGGCAGTAGGCGACCTGCGCGCGCTGGTCGCCGGGCAGCTTGGTGGCGGCGCGCTCCTTGGCGAGGATCTCGACGCGGTCCCAGCTCTTGGTGCGGACGGCATCCCAGATGACATACAACTCCAACTGCCGGAGATTGGTTTCGCGGGTGAGCGGATCCTTGATGAATTTGCCAAGGGCCGCATTCAGGCCATCGAGATCACCGAGGCGGCGCATGCACTCCATTTCATAAAACGCGGCGAGAGTCGAGGGATTGTCGGGCAGGGCGGAGATGGACTTGCAGCGGTCCCTGACCTTGGCAAAGGCGTCCTTGGCCTCGGCATACTTGCGGGCCTGATAGAGATCGAGCGCGGCGGTGTAGTCCTTGGGCTCGTATAGGTAGATGGCTCCGTAATCGGAAATGCGGGCGTCCCTGGTCCCCACCGCGATCTCGGCTTCCTTGTAGCGGATGGAGGTTTTGGTGGCGGCGACGATCCAGGCTTTCTGGAAGGCTCCCTCCTTCTCGATGAGCAGGGACTCGATCTGGAACGGCTGGGCGGCCTGCTGGGCGCAAACGGCGGCGCTGGTGGCAAGAAAAACGGCGGCGAAACGTGATTTCATGGCGCGTGGATGGCGGGGTTCGTGTTCGGCGGCGGGGATCTGTCAGCGTCTCTGGGCTTCCTTCTCCTTCTTGATCTGGGCCATCGACTTGATCTCCGGATTCGCCTCGTAGGTTTTGACGAGCTGCTCGACTTCGGTCCAAAGCTCGAGATCCGACTCGGACATTTTATCCTTGAAGCGGCTGGTCAGATCGATAAAGCGCGCGCCGCCCTCGTAGGCTCCCTGGCGGTCGGCCGGCGTGCCGGCGGAGGCGGAGGGCTTGTTACGCTCCCAAGAGAGTTCCATCCAGCGTTTCATGGCCGGCGCGGAGATGGCGATGTTGCCCATGTGGGCGGACCAGACCTTCACATACATGGCAAGGGCATCATCCATCATCTTGCGTTCGTCAAAGGACTTGGCGAGCAGGAAGCCGACCATGGGCGACTGTTTGGAGAAACCGGACTTCTCGCGGTCGAGATAGACGCGGGCCTGGTCCGCGGCCTTGGCGAAGTCCTTCCTGGCCATGTGCAGCTCGACGATGCGATAGAGCGAGAACTCGCGCTGGGATTTCTCCCGGGAGTCGGCATAGACGCGCTCAAAGTCGGCGATCGCCTTGTCGAGATCCGCCGTGTTCTGTGACTTGCCATAAACGTCGGCGCGGCCGAGCAGGGCGTTGAAACGGTAGGATTGGTCCTGGCGGCCGAGCACCTCGTCGTAATACGGAAGGGCCTCGCGCGGGGTGGAGGTGCTGCTGCGCAGATAGTCGCCCACCTTGACGAGGATGAAGTTGGTGAGATCCTTGAGGGCGAAGTCCGCCTTCAGTTCCTGGAAGAGCACCTTGATCATGGCGACGGCGGAACGCTTGCGGGCATCGTCGTCGGATTTCTTGTGAACATCCTCGAACACGCCGATGATGGCCACACGGAGCAGCGCGCGGGCGGCGCTGTCAGCCGAGCGAATGCCGGGGAAGTTATAGTAATGTTCCTTGAGCTGCTCGGGGGTGTGCTTTTCGAGATAGGCCCCGGTGTAGGAGTTGATGAGTTCCTCCAGGCCGGAGGCCTCGGGGTTCTTGGCCATTTCCGTAACCACATCGCGCAAGCGGTTGAGGGCCTCCTCGTCGCGGCCGACGGCGGCCATGGCCGGAAGCTGGGCGACGGCGACGCGGGCCTTGTAGGGCGAACCCTCCGCGTAGTCCTTCCAATACTTGTCGGCGAAGGGCACGGCATCCTTGATGCGCGGGTTCTCCCCCTTGCCCGCCTTCTTTTCGCCGAGCAGAGCGACGAGGGAAAACAGGGATTCGCCGGCGATGATCCGGGTGTTGCGGCGTTCGGCGATTTCGAGTGCCTTGAGATAGGCTTTCTCGGCCTCCTCGCGGTTGCCGAGCGACTGCTCGACGTTGCCCTTCAGGTTGTACGCCTGATCGATGATGTTGCTGTCCGCGAACTCGGTGATGATGCGGTTGAGCGCGGTCAGCGCGGGCTCCGCCTGGTCTTCGGCGAAGTGGGTGGTGGCGCGGTCGTAGAGGGCGAAGGGCAGGAAGATGTTCTTGTCCGGCTCCGGATATTTCCCGAGGAAGGCATCGAGCAGTCCGGCGGCCTTGCTCCAGAACTGAAGGCGGGTCAGGTTTGACGACTGGAAGTAGCTGGCCGGGATCTCGAACAGGCTCTTGGGGTATTTCTCGACATGCTGGTCGAGCAGCGGCTGGGCCTTGTCGTATTGTCCGGTGTAATAGAAGGATCCGCCGAGGACGTGCAAACAGATATCGTGTTCCTGGGTGCCGGGTTCGAGTTTCGGAAGCATCGGTTCCGCCACCTCGATGCAGGTCTCGTATTCACCGTCGTAGAACAACGCGGAGAGCAGCATGCGGCGGACGGCGGGCACGTGCTTGGAATTAGGGAAATTCTTGAGGAAGGTCTCGCCGTAGGTCTGGGTTTCCATGCCCGGGGCAATGAGCGAGGAGGTGCGGACAAGATGATAGAGGTTGTCCTCGCGTTTCCCGGAGGCGGGGTAATAGGCTTCCAACTGCTTGTAGGCGGCATGGGCCCCGCGGACGTTTCCGTTTTTCTCGTGGAGGAAGGCCATTGCGCCGAGCTTGTCCATTTCGTTGGCCTTCTTGCCGCGGCGGTCATTCTCAAGGGTCTTGAGATCGCCTTCGAGCTTGGCCCTGACCAGCACGAGCGTGCCGTCCTTGAGGCTCTTGAGTTCGCCCATCGAACGAAGGCGGGCGCGGATGTCGTCGATGGCGGCATCCGTGGACGGGACGAACTGATAGAGGGCGAACGCGGCGCGCTGCATGTCCGCGCCGACGGCCTCGCCCGCGAGTCTCATGAAGACGCGGGAGTAGTCCTGCATGGCGAAGGGGTCGATGACGAGTTCGCCGCGGTTTTTTTCGATGAAGTCAAGCAGCGCCTGCTCGTTGCGCTTGAGGATGACGCCGCTGACCAGGGCCTGGAAACCGGCGACGATGCCGGAATCGGCGGTGGGGAAGCGCTCCTTGTTCCTGATGGCGATCTCAAGGTTCTCATTGCCCTCGGGAATGCGGCCAAGGCGGTAGTGGCAGATGGCCAGGCGGACGTAGAAGGTGCCCTGGGGGAACTTGTCGCGCTCCTTGTCGCGCTCCTTGAGGAATTTCTGGAACTGGGTGATGGCCAACTCCCAGTTTTCCGCGCCCATGGCGGCCTCGCCCCAGCGCAGGAGTGCCATTTTCTCGAAGGGATTTCCGCCGCCTTCCCTCGCGGAGTTCGGGAAATCGCGGTGGCAGGCCTCGAAGGACGCCATGGCCTCATTCCATCTCTTGAGTTTCGTTTCGCAGATGCCCTTGCGGTAGTGGATCTGGCCGAAACGCGGGCCGTGAAGGGTGAGGGCGTTCTTGCCGCCGAAACGGGTGACCGCTTCCGTGTGGTGCTTGAGCGCCTCGTCCCATTTCTCGGCATTCATGGCCACCAGGCCCTTGTTGGCGAGGGTGCCGAGGTCGTCTTGCTGCGCGCCGGCGGTCTGGCAGAGCAGGACCAGCGGAACGGCGCCGAGGGCAAGGCAGGCGGAGCGTGAGCGGGGAATCATGGCGAGGTGGTTTTTTCGAGGTGAACCGAAGGGCGGGAGTGTATGAAAGGAACCGTGGCCGGACGGCCCCGCAAGGGGAAATCCGGGAATGCCGGCGCCCGCTCCGGACGTTCAGTCCACCAGATCGGTGAAGGTGACGGAGTTGATGCCGGCTCCGGCCAGGGAGTTGAGGACGTCGATGACCCGTTGCTGGGTGGCTTGGCCGTCGGCATAGATCTGAACCAGCGGCTGGGAGTTGGCCGCGCGGGCCGAACCGGCATACAGATCGAGCTGGGCCTTGAGCAGGGGGACATCGCGGGCGCTGGTGTCGCTGTCCATGGACAATTGCGAGGCGCCGACGCCGGTGTAAAGCGCGCCGTTGGCCTCGATGCGGATGAACATGGGCTCGATCTCGGGTTGCTCGGTGCTCGGATTGGCGGCGGGCAGGGCCATGCCCAGATCCGACTCGCGCGGAGTGACCGTGGAGGTGACGATGAAGTAGATGAGCAGCAGGAAGCAAACGTCGATGAGCGACGAGATGTCCAACGCGGGATCCTCGTCCTCGGCGGCTTCGTATTTCTTGTGGCGGGCCATGGTGGTAAGCGGGTTGAGGGGATCTTAGGGCTCGCGGGTGAAGACGCCGAAGACCACCTGGTTCACCCCGGCGCGGGCGGCGCCGCGTATGGCGGTGCGGCTGTAGCGGAAGACCGACTCCTTGTCGCCGCGGAGGTGGAGCTTGGAAATCAGGCCAAGTGTTTCGTTTTTCTCCTTCTGGGTTTTGACGATCTCGTAGATCTCATCCTCACCGGGCAGGATGACGTTGAAATCCTCGGCGGTGAAGGTGCCGTCCGGGCGGACGTTGACCACGATCCTGCCGCTGCCGTCCTTTTGCTTGACCGCGTTGGCCGCGACCGGCGGTTTCACATCCGGGTCGGTCTTCACGATGATCGCGGTGGCGTTGACAAGGAAGAAGAGCAGCAACAGGAAGACCATGTCGATCATCGGCGACATGTCCAGATTGCATTCCTGCTCCTTGTCGGCGATGGCGTTCCTAAGCTTCGTGGCGGCCATGGTTCGGGCGGGGTTTCGTTTTGCGGAGAGGCTGCGCGGCGGACCACCGTGTCATCCTCCGGCGGATCAAACGGCGATGCCCTCGGGAATCTTGGCGTAAAGTGTGTCCGCATTCACCGTGGCCACGGCGGCGTTGAGCATTTCCTCGGAAGCGTGCACCGACTCGGCGACGAGATTGGCGAAACGGTTCTTCAGGATGGAATAGACGATGATGCAGGGAATGGCGTTGATCAGTCCCCACAGGGTGGTGAGAAGGGCGACGGAGATATCACCGGCGAGCTGGGCGGGGTCGGCCGCGCCGCTGAACTTGAGGGTGCCGAAGGCGCCCACCATGCCGAGGACGGTGCCGAACAGTCCGAGCATCGGGGAGGCCTGGGCGATGACCGAGATGTAGTTGACCCAGGTCATGATCTTGCGGTTCTCGTTCACGGTGAAGTCGGCCATGGCGTCCTCGACTTGATCGCGGCCGAGATCCTCGGGGCGGGTGGCGTCGATGTTCGGGAAGGAGTAGGCGACCATGCGGCCGAGATAGGAGGGGTGGGTGGCGGCCAGTTCGATGGCGGAGCGGACCCGGCAGTTGGCCATGTGATCCATAAGCGCGGCCCTGAGGTCGTCCGGGCAGAACTTCGCCTTGGTGAGGGCCATGAAGTTGTACGCGGTGAGGGCGATGAACGCCACGATCGCCGCACCGATGAAGATCATTGTCCAGCCGCCATCGATCACCCAGTTCTGGAGCAGCGAGCTTTCCTGGGGAGGGGCCTGGGCAAACAGCGCCGGGGTGGAGGCAAGGGTGGCAACCATGCCAAGGGCAAGGGATCGGAAACGGAAGGACGGGTTCTTGGGGATCATTGTGGACGGATCTACGCGTGATGCTGCGCAAACTCTGGAAAAAGAAGGCACGGCGGCAAGGAAGAATTCCAAAAAAATCAGGTGGGGGGGCGGACGGAGGAATCACCGCCGCCGCCACAGGCAAATCTTGCGCGGAGGCTGGGGAAAACCTAGACAGTCCGAAGATGAGCGACCCGCCGCCGAAGCCCCGGAGAAAACCTTCGTGGTCGCGCACCCTGATCCGGGTGCTGATGATCTGCGCCGGATGCGTGGCCATTCTGCTTCCGGCCTGGCTTCCGAACCGTCCGGATGTGCCGATCGAGCGGGGGACCGTGGAATTGCTTCAGGCGGTCCTGCTGGCGGCGGCGGCGGCGGTGATGTTCGGCGCTTCCGCGCACGCCGGACCGTATCGCCCGGTGTGCCGGGTGATGGGCTTGGGCCTGGTGGCCGCGTTCATCGGCGAGATCGAGGATTTCCTGTCCGGCATTCTCGGCTGGAAGTTTCCCGAGGCGTGGGTGGTGGGGGTGATTCTGCTCGTCGCGCTGATTACGGCGCTGCGCCACCGCGGGGTGATGGTTCATTTCGTGGCGACGCTGGGCAATCACGCGGGCACAGGGTTGATCGCCGGGGCCTTGCTGATCATTTATGTTTTCAACCGGGTGATCGGCAGCAGGCGTTTCTGGGAGGCGGCGCTGGGCGAGGCGTTTTCCCCGACGATTCCGAGAATATGCCGGAGTTATCTGGAGTTGCTCGCATGTTATCTCATATTCATCGGCGCGCTGGGCCTGTCCCTGACGCTGGCCCGCAGGCGCGAATCCCCCTGAGCCACATGTTTCACATCGTGCTGCACGAACCGGAGATTCCGCACAACGCCGGCGCGGCCGGGCGGCTCGCGCTGGCCACGGATTCGACGCTGCATCTGGTGGAACCGCTGGGTTTCTCGCTGGAAGACAAGCATGTGCGCCGGACGGGGCTCGACTACTGGAAGGATGTGAAACTGCGGGTCTGGAAGTCGTTGGCGGAACTGACGGAGGACGCCGGACCTGCGGCTCGGTTCTGGTTTCTGAGTACGAAGGCGGCGCGAAATCCGTGGACGACGGATTTCAGGCCGGGGGATTATCTTGTTTTCGGCCGCGAAACCAAGGGCCTGCCCGAGGAGCTGGTCCATCAGGCGGGCGACCGGGTGCTGCGCATCCCGATGGCCCCGGGAGGCACACGCAGCCTGAATCTTTCCACCGCCGTGGCCATCGTGCTTTACGAGGCGGTGAGGCAACAGGGTCCGGAGTGGTAGCTCATCCCTCGCCGACCGGCGATTTGGCGTATTCGAGCGTGTCGATGTCCGCCACGGACTTGTCCCGCCGGACGGCATGGATGCGGGGGAAGCGCATGGCCAGGCCGGAGTCGTGGCGCGGGTCCGGCGAAAGGCCTCGCCCACGGCGGAAGTGTCAGCCGCCAATCGTTCCACGGTGATGGGTCCGATTTCCCGCGGCCAGGCGGTCATGGTTTCCAAACTCCGCCGCCATTCTGATAGATGAGATCGAAGGCGACGAAACGCACCGGCGGCAGCGCCGCGTGGGACACTTCTTTCGGGCGGGTGAAGAGATCGGTTTGGAAGGTATCGGTTTTTCCCGGGCGTTTCCGCAAGTCGTGAAACGTGAAACGACGCCCCTCCGCAGACGCGATGATCTCGCCATCGAGAACGCAGTCGCCGGTCAGTGTGAGTGCCGCGCGGATCAACTCGGGAAACTCGGAATCCAGCGGCCGCAGATCGCGTGAAAACAAGGCCGCGCGGTCACCCTGTTTGTGAAGCTGCGAGCGGATGCAGCAGCGCGGGTGCCTCCTGCGCCTTGCCCGGCGAACAACCTAACAGAACCGGCGTCTCCCCGTCCGCGATTGCGCCGTTCACAAACCGCATCACCGCCGCATCCACCCCGATCGCCGCCGGAAACACGAGGCGCGGCAGGCCGAAGGTGGTCTCCATCAGCAGTTGGTCCGCCTGCCGGAAAACCACCGGTTCCGCCGTGCGCCCGCGCCCGCGCCCGCTCGTGGCGCGCGAAATGGTCCGCATGGGCGTGCGAGACAAACGCCCGCGACCTCGCCACCGGAGGATCAAGCCAAAGACCGGGCTCCGGAAGATGAATGCCCCGGTGGCATCGCACCTCAATCAACACAATCA
The DNA here is from genome assembly GCA_964554865.1 of uncultured Luteolibacter sp. Lineage (GTDB taxonomy): Bacteria > Verrucomicrobiota > Verrucomicrobiia > Verrucomicrobiales > Akkermansiaceae > Luteolibacter. The sequence goes on from CAZKQK010000029.1 coordinate 39,154, forward strand.
ACACCCACACCATGATCACCCGATTACAACGGTTCAACCGCGAAGAGGATACGCTTCGCGAATCGGCTGGCGCCCGCGGCCCGGCCACCTTTTCATCTCTCTCCGTGGAACCTTTCAAAAACGAGTTTTCCCCAGCCAAAGCCCGCATGATCGGCGAACGCCTCAAGCTGGCCCACCCGGATTTCCCCATGCGCGGCTTCCTCCGCGGACTCGATGCCGCGCTCGAACCTCTGGAACTCAAGCCCCGCGTCATCCACCTTGCCGAACGCATCGCCTCATGCCTCCCCGATGACCCGCGCACCCTTTTCCCCATCCTCGTGCGGACCCTCGCCACCGACGAACAGGACACCGGAGGCCTGCGAGGCTTCTCCGTCTGGCCGCTCACCGAAATCGTCGCCCGCCGCGGCCTCGGCCATTTCCCGGAATCCATGGCCGCCCTCCGCGAAATGACCCGGCGCTTCACCGCCGAGTTCGCCATCCGCCCGTTCCTGCGCGAACATCGGGACAAAACCCTCCGCCAACTCCACGCCTGGTGCGACGACCCCGATCACCACGTCCGCCGTCTCGTTTCCGAAGGCTCCCGGCCCTTTCTCCCTTGGGGCGGCGTCCTTGCGGATCTTTGCGAATCTCCCCGTCCCACACTCGGACTTTTGGAAAAACTCCACCGTGATCCCAGCGACTACGTGCGCCTCTCCGTCTCAAATCACCTCAACGATTTCACGAAACGCCATCCCAACCTCGTCGTTTCCACGCTCACCCGCTGGCGAGACCTCTCCCCTGCCGATGCCCGCCTGGTGAAACTTTCCCGCCACGCCTGCCGCACCCTGCTCAAGCAAGGCCACCCCGGAGCCCTCAAACTCCACGGTTTCTCCTCAAGCGGAGCCCTCGAAGTCGTTTCACTCGAACTGGAAAAAAACACCATCCGCCTCGGCCAATTCCTCACCTACCGCATCATCATCCGCAACAATGGCCGACGCCCGCTTCCCGTGATGTTCGACTACGCCATCCATCACCAAAAAGCCAACGGCAGCCTCAGCCCCAAGGTTTTCAAAGGGCGGGTGCGGGAAATCCCCCCCTCGGAAACCTGGGAAATCCTCGGCAAACACTCCATCCGCCCCGTCACCACCCGCGTTTACCACCCGGGACTCCACCGCTTCGAGCCACGGATCAACGGCAAGCCCCACCCGGCCGCCGATTTCTTCCTGAAACTCCGCTGACCGCTCCGAAAAAGCATCTTTCTTTTCCCCCTGTCACAAGCGCTCGAGTCGTGTCCACCGACCCCATCCCGCTTGGTTTGACAACAATGATTGCAAACCGTTCAAAAATTTTTTGAATTTCAGCTTGTAAGGGTTACCGTAATTGTTTATTTGTAAAAACGCTACTCCGCAGAAGCATTCGCGACTGCCACCCGGCGAATAAATAAATACTCACCCCACGACTCTGCTGTTCCAAATCACCTACCTGTCCACACCCCACCACCACCCATCACCTGAGACGCGGGTTCCCTCCGCGTCCCAGGCAGCCTGAAGCGGGACCTGTCCCACCCCGGCGCGACCACCAGGATTCACCCTCCGGACCGCGCCACCACCCCGCCCCAGGCTGTCCGTCACCCGGCGACGTCCCATCGTCCGGGAAACACGACGGGACGGGTGACCCCACCCTTACAACCAGCCATGAGCTTCAGCCGCTTGGCCTGCCCGGCCAATCCGCGCGATGCCGTACGCCCCGGTCATGACCCGGGGTCCCACCGGCCCGCCGGAGTTCCAGATTCCCTTTCCCGGAGAGCCGCCTGGCGGTTTCTCGCCGTCGCTTTGGCCTTCTGCCTCGTGGCGCTGGCCGCCTCCGCCCTCGCGCTGGATCTCGCCTGGAATCCGAACCTCGAGCCCGGCGTCACCGGCTACGAGGTCGGCTACGGCACCAGCCCCGGCTCCCGCGCCACAACCATCACCGTCGGCACCACCCCGTCCGCCGCGCTCACGGGCCTTCTGCCCGGCACCACCTACTACTTCGCCGTCCGCGCCGTGAACTCCTCAGGCGTCAAGAGCGCCTATTCCACGGAAATTTCCCACCAAACCCAAGCCGCCGCCGATCCCGGACCGCTCATTCCACAATCCTCCTGGTCCCTGGTCTCCGTAGACAGCGAGGAAACAGCCGCTTACCCCGCCAGCCACGCCTTCGATGGCAATCCGGCCACCTTCTGGCACACGGCCTTCTCCTCCGGAACCACCGGCCATCCGCACGAAATCCGGATCAACCTCGGAGCCATCAGGCCGATCAGGGGTTTCCTCTACCTCCCACGCCAGGATTCACTCCGGATCGGAAACATCATCTCCTACGAGTTCCTCACCAGCCTCGATGGAAACACATGGTCGATGGCGGCTTCCGGAAACTTCGCGGACAGCCAGGCCGAAAAGGAAGTGCTCTTCACCGGGCGCAATGCCCGCTACGTCGCACTGCGATCATTGTCCAGCTTCGACGGCACTCCGGATACCAACATCGCAGAACTCAACCTCATCGAAGGCGCCGTCACAGAACCCCCTCCCAACAACCCGCCCGTCGCCCACGCCGCTTCCGTCGCCACGGCCGAAGACACCGCTAAAACCATTACCCTGTCCGCCACCGACGCCGACGGGAATCCCCTCACCTATCAGATTGTCACCCAACCCGCAAAGGGCGCCCTCTCCGGCACTCCTCCCAATCTCACCTACACGCCGCAGGCCGATTATCACGGCGCGGACTCCTTCTCCTTCCGCGCCAACGACGGCTTCGCAAACTCGAATCCCGCCACCATCTCCATCACCGTCACACCGGTGAATGATGCCCCCGTCGCCAACGCCGCATCCATCACCACCGCGAAAAACACCCCCCAAGCCGTCACCCTCACCGCCACGGACAAGGACAACACATCACTCACCTATCAGATCGTCACCCAGCCCGCCAAGGGCGCTCTCTCCGGCACTCCCCCCAATCTCACCTACACGCCGCAGGCCGATTACCACGGCGCGGACTCCTTCACCTTCCGTGCCAACGACGGCTCCGCAAACTCGAATTCCGCCACCATCTCCATCACCGTCACCTCCGGCGGCGGTCCCGGCCTAATCAATCGCGGCGGATGGACCCTCGTCTCGGTCAGCAGCGAGGAACCGGCATCCAATCCCGCCACCGCCGCCTTCGATGGCAATGCCTCATCCTTCTGGCACACCCAATGGAAAACCGCCGGCTCCCCGCTTCCCCACGAGATCGTCATCTCACTCGGGGCCGCACACTCGGTCGAAGGTTTCCGCTATCTTCCCAGACAGGACGGATTCCTTGTCGGCAACATCGCGCAATTCGAATTCTTCACCTCCATGGACGGAGCTTCCTGGGGCACCGCCGCCGCCACGGGAACCTTCGCCAACAACAGCACGCCCAAACAAATCACCTTCAGCCCGCGCAACGCCCGCTTCATCCGCCTCCGCGCACTCTCCGAAGCCAACGGCTCCATTCACGCCGCCATCGCGGAACTCGAACTGTTAGGCGGCGCGCCCGCGAACCGCGCGCCCGTCGCCTTCCCGGCCACGCTCGATACCCCGCGCGAACAAGCCATCGCCCTTACCCTCACCGCATCGGATGCCGATAACGATCCGCTCGTCTACCGGATTTCCACGCCTCCCTCCTCCGGCACACTCTCCGGCTCCGCTCCGCATCTGACCTACACACCCCACTCCGGATTCACCGGCAGGGACAGCTTCACCTTCACCGCAAGCGACGGCATCGCCGCCTCGTCACCCGCCACCGTCACCATCGATGTCCGCGCCACCGGCCGGGAAAACGAAAACCGCCCGCCGGTGTTCCGCGCCAACCCGCTCATCGTTACCGCCGCTGTGGGAAACCGCTCCTATCGAAACACCATCGCCGCCAACGCTTCGGACCCCGATGGAGACTCACTGACATTCCGAAAACTCGGCGGCCCCTCCTGGCTCGTCGTTTCATCCGGCGGCTCCCTCGGCGGCACCCCTCCGTCGAGATCCGCCGGTATTCACCGCTTCACCATCCGCGTGTCCGACCCGCACGGCGCATCCGCCACCACCTTGCTCGTCATCTCCATCGACCCTCCGCCACTGCCACCCCAATGGAAAGGGGCCACCATCGGAGGAAACGCGGCCAAGGCCAACATCGATTACGCGAATGGCTCCTATCGCCTGCGCGCCGCCGGCCAGCTCTCCGGCCGCCGCGACAGCGGAGCGTTCGCCGCCCGCCCGCTCATCGGCGACGGACAAATCATCGCCCGCGTCACCTCCATGAAAAACGCCGGGACCAACACCCGCGCCGGCCTCATGATCCGCGATTCGCTCAATCCCGGATCACGCCATGTCTTCGTCGGCCTCAACGGCAAGGGCGACCCGCGCCTGATCCGCCGCACCAATCAGAGCCCCAGCCGCATGAAGGCCCCCGCCCGCGAAAAGAAACGCCATCTCTGGCTCAAACTCGTCCGCACGGGAAACACCATCACCGCCTACACCAGCAGCAACGCCAAAAAATGGACGAAAGTCGGCGCCACCACCGCCAAATTCGGTCGAAACTGCCACATCGGTCTCTACGTCGCGGGCGGCAAAGGCAAAACCTCCACCGCCTCCTTCCGCAATGTCAGGGTGATCCCCTGATATCAACCCTTGCCCCCTGCCGGTTTCCCACCGCCATCGTCTGACAGGCCGCCAGCCTTCGCCGCGTTCTACGCCGCATGACTTTTCCCCGTTCCCGTCTGCCGCTCGCCCTCGCCCTCGCCGGATGCCTGCCCGCATTCTCTCCGGCACAAGACGCCAAGACACCGGCAAAACCCGATCCCGCCCCCAAACCATGGACCGTTTCGGACTGGTCCGAATGGAAACTCCAGGAAACCGCGCCCGAAGGCAAAATCGCCATCCTCCGCGAGCTGGCCGATGCCAAACCCGCTCCGGGTGCCGCCCCTCCCGGCGAAAAGGCCGCGAAGGCCGGCGTGCTGGTCCTCGGCCATGGCGAACTGCTCTCCATCGCCAAATACGAGGGAAAACATCCCTTTCCCACGGACGAATATGAAATCTCCTGGGAAGGCATCCGGCTCGATGGTTCCGACTTCTTCGCCGCCCTCACGTTTCCCGTCGGCTCCGAGGAACAATGCGCCTCCTTCATCGCCGGAGGCTGGGGCGGGTGGGCCATCGGCATCTCATGCATCGATGGCCTGTTCGCCAACGAAAACGAAACCACCTGCTCCCTGCCCTTTGAGTCAAACCAATGGTATGCCTTCGCCCTTCAGGTGAACCGGCACGCCATCCGCGCCTTCATCGACGCCGATGAGAAATTCCACATCGCGCTCAAGGGAAAAAAAATCGGCATGCACCCCGGGGAAATCCGCAAAGCCACCCCGCTCGGATTCGCCAGTTACAACACCAAGGGAGCTGTTAGAAACGTCAGGATCAGATCCCTCAAGCCCGGCGAGTTGCTTGCCCCGGAATGGTCCAATGAATGATCCGGCTCCTCGGGCAAAGGGAAACGCCTCCGCGGCCAACCGCCACCTCAAGCCTTCTCCCTCAAATCCCGCGCGCTCCAAAGCACGCCTGCCGCCGCCGCTCCGCTCCCGCGCATCCTGCGCGCGCCGTCCTTGCGCCTCGCGCTGAACCGTTCCCGCGCCGCCTCGAAAAAAC
>CAZKQK010000030.1:0-44709 GCA_964554865.1 uncultured Luteolibacter sp.
GCAGCAAGAGGGTCAACCGCGTGCGCCTCGCCTCCCGCAAGCCGCTCAAGGAAGGCGTCGCGGCGAGCTGGCTGAAAATCGAATACACCGGAAACCCGTCGAATGCCATCGACCAGGAAAAGATCCAAAACATTGAGTCTGTTGAATTGGAGATCGCCAAAGGGGGAATGTTCTCGGACTGGGCGACCATCGAAGCGGAGATGCCGGCCGGCACCAACTCCGAGGAGGCGAACAATACCGCCCTCCTCCCGGTGGAGTTTAAGAAACTCTGGGAGACCAAAAACAAAGCGAACCAGATCGTCGTGAAGGCCAAACACGATGATCCAAAAGATGACAAGCAAACCACTGATGCAGACGGCAACCTCTACGGCACGCCTCGTTATCCGCTTTATGTCACCGCCGATCCAACGGACAGCAAATACCACGTCTCACTGGATTGTGAGCTTGGCGGAATTCGAGATCAGTTCGTTTGTGCCGCCTACGACGGCAACACCAAAGTAAGCGGCACAGACAAAGCATTTCCTGCCGCAGCGGATCAGCCTGCGGACATGCAGATTCCCGCCACCGGGTCATCACAGAGTGGCGAGCATTTTGTGATCAAGGTGGCTTTCGATGCGAACAAGAATGGACTGATTGATGCGAATGAGGAGCCCTTTAAGTTGACAGTAGCCAAGAGCGAAACCGATTTACCCGCTCCGCCGATGGTTCGCGGTTTCAGTATTGCGGCTGTTGATGCGGCAAAGGCAACAATACAAGGCCAGGCCAACGGCTCTGGCTTCACAGGCTGGAAGCCGAATTTTTTGGGAGCGTGGTTCGTTCCGAATGCTCAGGCACTGGAGCGCTTGTTTTACGACGGTGCGATTGCCGGCATGGCGCAGGAGTGCCAGCCGACCACCACACCCGGCGCAGCGAGTCTGAATGCCTTCGGAACCCCCGGTGATTTCAACGAATGGTTGACACATCATGCTGGCTCCAACTTCAACGCGGAAGGCGTCACTACAGTTCAGCAATACTTTTGGGATTCTACCACGCGCATTTCGAGCCTGATCGCAAACTCCTCTCCCCTGAGTTCACTGAAGACAAACAGCACGATCACAGCGCAAATGACGAGCGTGACGAATGCAATAGTTGAAAGTTACAAACAGGCCAGTGTGGCGGCTGGCCAGTCGCAGACGTTCCCATCTGGGGCCAGCGGCTACGACCTTCAGGCCGTTCTAGCGGGCTTGGGTGCACCACACTCTTCACCGGCCTGGGTGCCCAAGCAAACCTTGTTGGTCGGAGACCAGGACCACCCATCTCGATTGGATGGACCGTCAAATCCGCGAACGCTGGCCGCGTCTGGCGAGTCTGGGCGTCGTGGAAACCGACACCCTCGAAGTTGCCGGCGGCAAGCGTCGCAAGCGCGAACGCCGCTACCACATCGGCAGCCGCACCGATGGCGCGCAGGAAGTCCAGCGGGCCGTGCGCCTGCATTGGAGCATCGGGAACCCGTGCCACTGGATCCCAGACACGGCCTTTGGCGAAGACCACAACCAGACCCGCACGGCCAATGCGGCGAAGAACCTCGGAACGATGCGCCGCATCGTGCTCAACATCCTCCCCGACGACCCCGGAGTCATCAAAACCGTGCCAAGAAAGCGCTTCGAGGCACTGATGAACATCGCCTGCCGGGAAAGACTCCTCTCCCTAGCTTGATCGCCCTGGCCATTCGTCGGGTTCGGGTTTTGGCCGTGACGGGGTTTCCCGCGGGACGCTCCCCGGGATTTTTGCCATTGGTCAAAATGAGCGGCGGCGGCCGAATTCCCGTTTGATTTTCACTCCGGGATTTCCTCATTCTTGCGGCATGGCAAAGACCGGCGACGAGAACCGTGTGGTGGTGAAGGTGTTTCTCTATGGCATCCAGCCGCAGGTTTGGCGGCGTTTTTCGATTTCGAGAGAGGTGACCTTCATCCAACTGAGTGACGCGATCCAGGCGGCGATGGGTTGGGAAAACAAGCACCCGCACGAGTTTCGCCACGGCAAGGGGAAACGGTTGGTCGATGTGATCGGCCCGGTCGGCCTGCAGGACCAGGTGATCGGCGATTTCCAGGACGAGGCGGTGCTGACGGTGGGCGAGTTTCTCGGCAAGCGCCGGTTGCCGATCCGGATGCTGTATCGGTATGATTTCGCCGACGAGTGGATTCACGAGATCGTCTTCGAGAAACGCGAGGCGGGCGAGGACGGACCGGCGATGATCGACGGCGCGAGGGCCTGTCCGCCGGAGGACTTCGGCGGCGCTTTCCAATACATGCAGGCGCTCCACGGCGAGATCGAGTGGATGAATCCCGGCTACGATCCGGAGGCCTTCGACGCCAAGGCCGCATCCTTCGAGCCGAAGAAGGCGCGACGGAAATCCTGAGTCGGACGCGGGTGGTTTCCCACTCGCGGAGGGGGGCTCAAAGGCTGAAACGCCTGTTTGAGCGGGCGTTTGAATTTTTTGCATGCGGGTCTTGCCAATACCGGCCCCAGCCACTAAGCCCTCCCGCGCCATGGCCAGCATTGGTTCCTTTTCATTTCCAAATGACGGCTTCGGTGCCGTGGTTTTCGACTGCGACGGCACCTTGGTCGATTCGATGCCGGCCCACTTCGAGGCCTGGTGCGAGGCGCTGTCGCTCTACGGGGCGGGCGGGATTTTCAAGGAGGATGTGTTCCTCGCCATGGGCGGCCGGCCTACCCGCGACATCGTGGTGGAGATCAACGACGAGTACGATCTCAAGCTCGATCCGGAGGCGGTGGCATTTGCCAAGCGCGAGGCTTTTCTCAAGCGGCTTTCGAGCGTCACGCTGATTGACGAGGTGGCGGAGTTCGCGGAGTCGCTGCGGGGCAAGATGCCGCTGGCGATCGCCAGCGGCGGCTCGCGGATGGTGGTGGAGAAGACGCTCAAGGCCGTGGGGATTTCCGATTGGTTTGACGAAGTGGTCACCGCCGATGACGTTGCGGAGGGCAAACCCGCGCCGGATGTTTTCATCAGGGCGGCGGAACTGTTAGGCGTGGCGCCGATGGATTGCCTGGCCCTGGACGACGCGCCCGCGGGGATCATCGCCGCGCGCCGCGCCGGCATGCAGGTCATGGCGGTTCCTTCGCCGCTCTCGTCCCCGGCGCTTTGATTTTTTCCGGCACTCAGGCTTGTTTTCCGGCCGCCTCGCCGCGTTTTTCGCTCATCCAGGTGTAGAGCATCACCCACAGCGATAGCGCCAGTCCGAAAAGCGGCACCTGCAAGGGCGTCGGCAGCGAGTAGAGGATGGACACCACCGGAATCCACACGCCCCAGGTGGCGACGAGCGTGGGGACCACCACATCGCGGTAGTAGCCGGGTGACAGGCGTGCCAGCAGCGGGCCGATCCGGTATCCGCCCTGTTTGAGATCGTACATCACCGCCGTGAAGGGCGCGGCGAAGAGCGGGTTGTAGAGAAACTGATCGACCAGCACCTTGCGCAGCACCACGGGAAAAGCGGCCTCCGCTCCGAACCATCCGGCCTGCATGCGGTAGAAAGCGTCCACCACCAGGCCCATGAAACACCAGAACGGGATGGAAAAACCCAGGTTCGCCAGGTTTTTCCGGGAGGCATGGCCGCGTTGGAATGCCAGCACGCGCAGCGCCTCCGGGATGAAGGCCCCGGCGACGATGGCCGCCAGCGCGGAGTAGGCATAACCCCAGCGCTCCTTGACGGCCGCCAGCGAATTGAGCCAGGCGGTCGTCGGCGGATGGAAAAACCACGCGAGCAGGATGGCCAGCATCAGCCCCTGCACGACGAGGCCCGGAGCCACGTTCGCCCGCGCCGCCCGCAGCCCGGCGGTCCACGGTTTCTCGCGGTGGACGGATGGCGGATCGGCAGGCACGCGGCGACTCTCGGAGAGAGCCGGACGGCGGGCAAGATCAAGCGGTTTTCCGCCTTTTCCGGCCGCGTCTCCGCGCTTGCGCTGGCGGAAATCCGCCGCGAGACTCCGCGCCATGTTCACACCGAAGTGGAAGGACGAGGCGAAACACCTGGCCAAGGGCGCGCGCAAGTTCGTGCACTACAAGCGCGACCTGCTGAAGCCCGACCGCGTGGACGAGATCGAATCGCGCCGCACCGATTTGCTCGCCGCCTTGAAATCCGGCGACCGCGCCAAGGTGGACGAGGCCTCCAAGCAGCTGCGCGCCGTTTGCGAAAACGCCCTGCCCTACGATAAACCGCTCGGCTGGTTCGAGGAAAACGTCGAGGTGATGTTCGTCGCCATCGTCATCGCCCTCGGTCTGCGCGCCTATTATCTCCAGCCATTCCGCATTCCCACCGGGTCGATGCAGCCCACGCTCAACGGCATCATCGGCACCCCGCTGCCGCGGGACGAATGGCCCTCGCTGCCGGTTCGGCTTTGGGAAAAAGTCGTGCGCGGAAGATCTTATGTGAAGGTGGTCAACGATCAGGATCGCAGGATCGCGGAGCGCCCGAACGGGCCTCTTGGACGCGATCTCCGGGACACCCAGATGCTGCACTTCTTCAGCCGCGGGGAAATGCTGTTTTCCGATTCAAATCCGCTGCGCCTCCCGGCACCGGTCAACCCGTGCCTGAATGCGGGCATGGTCGACGCTTTGGGGATCGCCGCGAGAAACAACTGGGTGTTGCCCAAGGGAACCGTGGTGGTGGAGGGCAGCGTGGATTCCGGCGACCTCGTCCTGGTGGACAAGTTTTCCTATCACTTCCGCAAACCGAAACGCGGCGAGGTGTTCGTTTTCGACACCATGGGCGTCCGCGGCATCCACGAACGCAGCGGCGACCAGGCGGCGGGCTCGCATTATATCAAAAGGCTTTGCGGCGTGCCGGGTGACACCCTTTCCATCAACTCCCCCAATCTGCTGGTGGACGGACGTATTGCCAAGGAACCCGGGATCCAGCGCGTGATCGAAGGCAAGGGCGAATACGCCATCAACCCGCACGGCTACGGGCTCGCCGGCATGGAGGGCGCGGGCAAGCCTCTCAGCCAATATCTCGCCCGTCCCGAAGACACGCTCACCCTCAGGGACAAGGCCCGTCCCGGCATGCGCGAGTATGCCGCGCTGGGCGACAACACGGGCAACTCGCTCGACTCCCGCTACTGGGGCCCCGTCAAGGAGTTCAACCTCGTCGGTCCCGCACTGTTCTCCCTCTGGCCCATCACCACCGGCCACTGGGGTTTCATCCGCTGATCCGCCGTGTCCGACGCCGCGGACATCACCCGTCGAGCGAAGTCGAATCTCGCATTCGCCCTGCGGATCCTGCCGCCGGAACGCCGCGCGGACGCCGAGGTGTTCTACGCCTACTGCCGCACCATCGACGACCTCGCCGATGATCCATCGCTTCCCGGCGATGTCCGCCTCAGCGCCATTCGCGCATGGAAACGGGGACTCGAATCCGGTTTCGGCCATCCCACACCGCTCCAGCGCGAGGTGCTCTCTCTGCGCGACCGCCTGGGCATCCCCACCCGTCTGCTCACCGCCATCGCGGATGGTTGCGAGGCCGACCTCTCGCCGCGCGCCTTCGCCACCTGGCAAGAACTGGACGCCTACATCTGGCAGGTCGCCTGCGCGGTGGGCCTTGTTTCCGTGCGCGTCTTCGGTTGCAAGGATCCGGCGGCGGAACCCTACGCCGAAGCACTCGGCCGCGCGCTCCAGCTCACCAACATCCTGCGCGACATCGGCGAGGACCTCGACCGCGGCCGGATCTATCTGCCCGAAGAGGATCTCGAACGCTTCGGGCTGGACGCCGGGAAACTCGCCTCCCGCCCCACCGGCGGGGCCTTCATCGATCTGATGAAACACGAAGCCCGCCGCGCCGGGGAGTTCTATCACAGGGCCGACGCATTGCTCCCCGCCGCCGACCGGCGCGCGCTCGCCCCCGCCCGTGTGATGGGCTCCATCTATCAGCTTCTGCTCACGCGCATGGAGGCCGACGGTTTCCGGGTGTTTCAAAAGCGCTACCGCATCAGCCGCGCCCGCAAGCTGATCATTCTGGCCAAGCATATGGTTGCCGGATGAGCCGGGCTCGGATACAATCCGTTACGAACCCGTCCGAAGCGCATGTCAAAACCCCTGCCGATCCTCGCCGCCGCCGCCTTTCTTTTCGCGGCTTGCGAACCTCCGCCACCGGTCCCGCCGCCGCGCTTCACGCCCAATCCGCCGGGGGCGCCCACGCCGGTCGATCCCTACGGCCAGCCCGCCGATCCTTATGGACAGGCGAACCCGGGACCGGATCCTTACCGCCAGCCGCCGGGATATCCGGACCCCCAGCCCGTGCGCCCGGGTGATTACCCGCTCGCCCGCCGCACCGCCGATCCGAACCAGGTCATCAGCCCTTACGAGCCCTACAACGTGATCGACGTCGAGGGTTTCAAGTCCGGCGAGCTTGCCCGCGATCCGTCTAACAAGAAAATCTTCCGCGTGCCCTGAGCGGCCGCGTTGCGGGTGCGGCGTTTTTCCGGCTGCGCGTATTATCGCATACATCGTGCATTTCCTGCTTGCGGCAGGGGCGGGGGAGTGGCACGTTCCACGCGCTGTCGTCAATGACGCCCCCTCAGAACCCCATCAGAAAAAACATGAAAACCATCCTGCTAGCCGCACTCGCCCTCGTTGCCGCCGCCGCTCCGGTCCAGGCCGTCGCCCGGACGTTCGTCGTCAAGAGCGTGAACATTATGAGCCCGCAAAACAAGTTCCCCACCGGCGCCCCTTCCTTCAAGAAGGGAGCCATCGTGAAACTCAACATCACCAAGAAGAAGGTCACCGGTCCGAAAAAGATCTCGATTCCGTCCAAGAAAAAGTCGGCGGCTGCGGACGTTTACAACAAGAGCGTTCCCAAGCAGGGCAAGTCGGACACCGCCACCGTGCGCAAAAACAAAACCAAGGTCATTGCCGTGGAGCTGTCCTTCACCCGCAAGGTGTCCCAGAAATTCATGGGGCGCACCGTGAAGACCACGGGCATGGTCACCTACATTCTGGAGCCGAAGTAAGCACGGCCCGGAATAACCGAACCAATCATTCCGATCACTTTCCGGGGAGGGCGTTCGCACCCTCCCCGTTTTGTTTGTCAGAACCGCCACACGTCCAATTTGCCGCCGATGGTGCAGGCGTCGGGTTTTTCGTCGATCACGCCGCGCGTGAGCATGCCATCGGCCCACTCCACCCAGTGGGCGCGGCCCGGGTTCATGAACGATCCGGTGTCGATCACCAGCCTGCCGCGGTGGTTCCAGCAGCCGTGCAGATGGAAGTGGCCGAAAACGAGGGCCTCGGCCCGCGGGAAATAGCGCTCGCAGAATCGGTTGGCGGCCTCGGCGCGCTCCAACCAGCTTTCAATCATGCGCAGGGCGCGTTTGGGCGGCACCACCGCGTCCCAGGCCCGCTGAATGAAGCGCCTTCCGGCGGGGTAATCCACCGAGCACAGCTCGATGGCGATGCGCCGTGCGAGATACAGCCTCTCGCGGATGTCATGGCTTGCCCGGGGGTGTTGGTCCCACAGCTCGCGGACTTCCCGGTTGCTCGCCAGAACCTCCCGTTTCCAGGGCGAACCGTCGAAAAGCAGCGCATCGCCGTGGGTGACGATGATCCGTCCGCCGGCGAGTTCCACCCAGCCGGGACCATCCCATCCGGGGTCGTGATTGCCGGGCAGAAACAAGGTTTCCACGCCCGTTTCCGCGCACAGCGCCCGCAGCCCGGCAAGCATCGCCGACGAGCGTTCGAGAAACGGGCCGGGCATTTCCTGCCAGGTGTCGCCATTGAAGATCACCGTCCCCGCGCCTTCCAGCAGCGGACGCAGCGCGGACACACTCCCGATCCTCGACACCTGGTGCCCCAAGTGGAGATCTGAAAGGATGCGGACTGGTTCCTTCATCGGATGATGGCCTGAACGCCTACTGGCATGGCTGGGCCGCCTTGGCAACCGGGTGTTGTGTGATTCATGTCGCACGGGGATCTCCGGTTTATGGAAACCCCGGAATCACCCGGATGTTCCCCGCTGTCTAACAGCTTCAAACAGGCAGACTCCGGTGGCCACCGAGACGTTGAGGCATTCGACCTTGCCCGCCATCGGGATCGAGGCGAGGAAATCGCAGCTCTCCTCCGTGAGCCGGCGCATGCCCTTTTCCTCCGCGCCCATCACCAGCGCCAGCGGGCCGCGCAGGTCGAGTTCGTAAATGGACCTGGACTTCGCGTGATCGGAGGTGCCCACGATCCACAGCCCCGCCTCCTTGAGTTTTTCCATCGTGCGGGCGAGATTGGTCACCTGGGCGAAGGGCACATGGTCGGCAGCGCCCACCGAGATCCGGCGCACCGTTTCGGTGATGCCAGCGGCCTTGTCCTTGGGGGCGACCACCACGTCCGCCCCGGCGGCGTCGGCCGTGCGGAGGATCGCGCCAAGGTTGTGCGGATCCTGCACGCAATCGAGGATGAGCACCAATGGCTTGGCCTTGCCGGCGATGATTTCCATCATCCCGTCCTCATCGAGGGAGGGTGCGCATTTCTCCACCGCCCGCACATGGCGATTCTCGCGCGCCTGTTTGCCATGCTCATGGCGGGGTCCGGAAAACCGCTGTTTCATGGCGCGAGCATCACCCCGCGGGCAAGCCGTCGTCTAGCACGGAGATTCACTTTGGCGCGGGCAGGATCGCCGCCACCCACTTCGGCACCTCAATGGTCGCGGGGCCGGTGGGATGGTCGTGGAAATGCCCGGACACCAGGGTGCCCGTGTTGTTGATCTCCACCGTGTGCGCTCCGGCCAGGCGCGCCTCGCTGACAAAACCCGCCGCCGGATAAACATGGCCCGAGGTGCCGATCGCCACAAACAGATCCGCATGCCGGAGCGCGTCGGCGATTTCATCCATCCGCTGCGGCATCTCGCCGAACCACACGATGTCCGGCCGTAATCCGCCGTGGCGGCCGCACCGCGGGCAGGGCGTGGAGGTTTCCATCGCGCCCGGCCAAGGCATGCCCGCGCCGCAGTTTTCACAACGCGCCCGGAGCAGTTCCCCATGCATGTGGATGACATCCGGCGATCCGGCCCGCTCGTGGAGATCGTCCACATTCTGGGTGACCAGCGTCACCTTGCCGGGGTGTTCGCGTTGCAGCCGTGCGATGGCGAGGTGGGCCGCGTTCGGCTCCACCGTTTCGAGCGCCGCGCGGCGGAGATTGTAGAAACGATGGACCAGCTCCGGATTCCTGCGGAAAGCCGCCGGGCAGGCCACGTCCTCCACCCGGTGGCCTTCCCACAGCCCGTCCTTGTCGCGGAAGGTGGAAAGCCCGGACTCCGCCGAAATACCGGCGCCGGTGAGGATCACGATCGATGGAGCGCTCATCCCCGGCATTGCAACACCGGAGCCGCCGCGGCTCAACCCGGATTCCGGTCCAGCGGACAACGAAAAACCCGAAAAAGACCGAAGGGCAAAGGTTTTGAACCGAATCCGCGCACACCTTTCCGGATCGGTTGGAAACACTCCGGACCTCTCCGGGGGCGGGGTTGTGATCGGGGCGGTGTCTGTTATCTTCCGCGCGCCGATGAACAGCAGCGCTCCCGTTTCCACGCCCGTTTCCCGGGGTGTCGTCTTCGAGTCCCGCCGGCTGCGGAAGGTCTATCACACCGGCGAAGTGGACGTGGTGGCGCTGCATGGCGTGGATCTCGAACTTTCTTCGGGCGAGCTTGTCTGCCTGTTAGGCGCGTCCGGTTCCGGCAAATCCACGCTGCTGAACATCCTCGGCGGGCTCGATGCGCCGACCTCCGGCGCGCTGTCCTACAAGGGTTGGGCGCTGGACGGCGCGGACGAGGAGACGCTCACCCTCTTCCGGCGCAACTGCGTGGGATTCGTGTTCCAGTTTTACAACCTGATTCCCTCGCTGACCGCACGCGAGAACGTCGCCCTCATCACCGGCATCTCGCGCGATCCCATGAAACCGGACGAAGCCCTGGAAATGGTCGGCCTCGGCGCGCGGATGGACCATTTCCCCTCCCAACTGTCCGGCGGCGAGCAGCAGCGCGTCGCCATCGCCCGCGCCATCGCCAAGCGCCCCGAGGTGCTGCTCTGCGACGAACCCACCGGGGCCCTCGACGTGACCACCGGCATCACCGTGCTGGAGGCCGTGGAACGCATCAACCGCGAACTGGGAACCCTCACCGTCATCATCACCCACAACGCCGTCATGGCCGAAATGGCCGACCGCGTCCTCCACCTCTCCGACGGCAAAATCATCAGCGAGCAACGCAACCCGACCCGCCTCCCGGCCTCCCGGCTCAAATGGTGAACCGGCGGGACAACAAGAAGCCGTCCGCAAACCCGCTAAAAACCCACTAACGGATGGGTTCTTGTGATTCCCGTCTCCCGCGGCTCGAATCCGGCACTGCCCGGGCTTTGGCGGTTTACCCGAGGGCCGGGGGGGGCGTCTCGGGGCGGCCGGTACCGGTTTCGCGTTCGTTCCGTTTTTTGACGCGGGCCTCGCGGAAAAATGATTGGAGCAGCTGCAGGCACTCCTCGCCGAGGATACCGGATGCGATGTCGCAGCGGTGGTTGAGCGGCGGATTCGCCTCCAGCAGGTTGATCCATCCGCCCGCCGCGCCGGCCTTGGCATCCGGGCAGCCGAAAACCACCCGCACCGGACGGCAGTGGACGATAGCCCCGGCACACATCGGGCAAGGCTCCTTGGTAACGTAGAGCGTGCATTCCTCAAGGCGCCAGTCGCCGAGAGCCTGCTGGGCGGCGGTCAGTGCCAGCATCTCGGCGTGGGCGGTGGCATCGCGGAGTGTTTCGACCTGGTTCCATGCGCGGGCGATGACCCTCCCGCCGCGCACGACCACCGCACCGACCGGCACCTCGCCGGCCGCATGGGCCTTGCGTGCCTCGCGCAGCGCAAGACCCATGAAATGGGCGTCGCTCTGGAGATCGATGATCGGGCTGGAGTCGTCCACGCGCCAAGTGTGGGGGGATTCGGCGGCGGGCGGAAGTTTTTCCGTGTCCTGCCGGGCTGGCTGTGGTTCGAATCCCGTGTGAGCGCAAACAAGCGATACAAGGAACGAATCATCGCCCCGTCCCTGCTTTGCCGCGGACTGGATGCATCTGGACGTGATGGACGGCCACTTCGTGGACAACATTTCCTTCGGCCCGGCGATGGTGGAAACGGTGGACAAATCCGTGGCAGGCTTCCTTGACGCGCATCTGATGATTTCCCGGCCGGACCACTACCTGCCGCGTTTCCTGGCGGCCGGGGCGGATCCGGTGACGGTGCATGCGGAGGCGGATCATGACGTGGCCGCCGCCCTCGCCTGGGTGGTGAAACCCACGCCCGGGCCGGTGAATTCCGGTACTGCGGCCTTTACCGTCCGGATCGAAACAAGGCCCGGTTTTCCGGCGGATAAAGATCCGGTACCGGCACCTTCAGTGACACTGCCAGTTCGAGGATTTCAAAATCAGCCACCCACCTGACTCCCCCCTCGATCCGCGCCACCACACCCCGCAAAATATCCCACCCGCGCAACTGGCATACGGAAGCCAATTTCGCCTGAGACCAACCGCGCTCATTTCGCAACTTCATTCGTGAAATCCGGAACGGGTCTACAAGCCTCCAGCTTACCTCTACTCCATCAGCTACTCTCCTCCATGGCCACGATCATGAAACGACATCCACTGTGCCCGCTCCTGCTGGCCTTACCGCTTGCCCTCCTCCACGCCGGGGAAATGCCGCCCGCCGCCGGACGCGCCCACATCCCCCACAAGATCCCCGATGGCAGCCCGCCTCCGCCACCATCTCCCAGACCCGTCTGGCGCGTCGCCCCCTCCGACATCCTCTCCGAAAAAAACCACCGGCAAGGCGGCAGGACCATCACCGTCCGCGAAATCAAACCCATTGCCCTCCCACCACCGCCCGGTCCCACGCCGCCTCCGGTCGTCTCTCCGGAGCTGCGCCGGCGCGTGGAAGAATACCGTCGTAATCATCCCCGCCATCAGACGATCAGCCTCGGAGCCACGGTCTATCGGCTCGATCACAACAAAACCCGCACCCATTTCCATATCTGGGGCCATGGCGGAGAAGCCCCCGTTTCCTTCTGGTCATCCGGCGATTTCTCACTGCTTGCCGGCATCGGGGCCTTCACCGACAGGCACGGCCAAACCCGCGCCCTTTTCATGATCCACAGCGTCATCGACATCCCCCGCCTGACCCGAGCCTCCGCCGCGCGCAACCGGCAATTCACCCCGCCGGAAATGCCCGCCCTGCCTGATGGGGAAACCACCTTCGTCATCAGCAAGGGTCAGGCCGATGACGAACTCCTCGCCGCCATCGGAGCCATCCATGAAATCCTCGCCGACCCCACACAAAACCTCGCACTTCGCGAAGCCGCCGCCAAGCGCATGGTGGCCGCCCGCGCGAGAGAAGAGGAACTGGGGAAAAACCCGCCACAACCGAAAAACATCATCCTCAACCACTGGCGTGTTCAACCTCCAACCGCCGGACAGCAAGGAGGTGGGCGGTGATCCGGGCACACGCAAGAAGCCGCTGGCTCCTGCTCGCCTGCCTCGCCGCGTATCCATGCGTTTCCCATGCCGCGCCCGACATGAACGAAAACGCCATGAGCGACATCTGGGAACGCCACTTCAACTGCGGCGCACTCTTCCCCCCCTCCTTCCTCCCCGGCGACGATCAGGACGGGGACGGATGGACCAACCTGACGGAAAGCACCGCCGGCACCGATCCGACAAATCCCCGCGACCACCCGAAAAACGACATCCGGCATATTCCCGCCGTCTGGTATAGCGGTCCGGAAGAGCAAGAGCCCGTCCTCCTCAGCCCCGAGGCCTACGAAATCAGCGCCCCCACGGTTATGGGGAAAAGTTACAAAGCCCTGTATTCCGAAAATCTCGTCGAGTGGACAGACGCTTCCGAAGCCTTTCCCGGCTTTGGAACCAACCAATCGATTTACCAAATACCGCAATACGAGGATGGCAGCCCGGTTCCAAAGGGCTTCTGGCGGCTCGGAATCTCCGATACCGATACGGACGGAGACTCCATCAGCGATGCCGGCGAATGGCTGGCCGGCACCAACCCTAACAACCCCGAAACCTTCACCGGCCTGCCCGACGCCTGGATCATCCAACACTTCGCCACCGGAATCGGATTCGATCCCCTGGCCGATCCGGATGGCGACGGCCTGTCCAACTTCGAGGAATACCTGCATGGCACATCACCCGTCGATTCCGATACCGATGGCGACGGAACCAACGATGGCGACGAAGCCGCCCACGGCGGAGACCCCGCGGACGATGCCGACGGAGGGAATCCCCCGGAGGATCCGCTCGTGGAAGTCCCCTTCTCGGTAGGCGGAGACTTCGCCACATGGCGGATGGAAATCAAGGGACTGGGTCCACGCGACGCCAGAATCCTCCGCCTCACGAGCCCGAACCCCGGCGCCACGGAAACCCGCGCCTTCAAACTGCGGAAAAACAACCGCTACCAAATCACCCTGCACCGCACCGGCGGAGTGGATGGCTGGTATTGCTGGGAAGCCGCCGTGGACGGCCTGCCCGGCAGCGAGGCATTCGAACAAACCGGCGAATGGCAGGTCGGAGACCGGCTGGAGGGCGGCCATTTCCTCGCCGTCGGCGAGCACTGGCTGGTGGATAACAGGCAAGGACTCCTGACCTCCCATATCGATTCCCACGAGACGAACGTCGCCGGAGGGCTCAGGGCGGAACTCGTCCCCGTCGCCATCGAGGACAACATCGTCGCCACCGGCGTGGACGATGTTTCCATCACCTCCACCGACGAGGAACTGCGGGGTTACCAGGACAAATATTGGATCATGGCCCCCATCGCCGGCCCCCCGCCCCCCGCAGACTACAGCAACCTGATGAAATTCGACATCCCGCTAAGTCCGCCCGCCACCTGCCTCATTGACTGTGAAAACGCCGAAGCCGATCCCGACAGCATCACCCTGGACAACAGCAAACCGGAAGTCCTCTGGCGCGGAGCCGGCGACAATGAGACCAGCGACAACACGCCGGTCTTCAAAATCGGCGGGCACGAGGACGAAGTGGAGCTGCCCGTCCGGGTCAAAACCATGAAACATCGTGTCGTGAAACTGACCGTATTCCCGGTGAGAGATCCGCAGAACACCCGTCCCGTCGTTCCGATGCCCACGCCCGCGCAGTTGCAGACCAAACTCGACGAAACCTTCGGCTACCAACTGAACGCCTGGTTCGTTGTGGACTACAAGCCCCAGCAAACCTACGACTACGATCCCGATAACGATGGTTATGTCGTATCGGATAGCGATGAGTTCAAGCAGATGTACGCTTCGCCGGATTTCAGCGATGAGAGTGCCGACATCCGCTTGTTGTTGGTCGATGGAATCCACATCCGTAACAGTCCGGAGGACTTCCCCAAGGACATCCAACACGAAATCTACGGATGGGCCAAGCTCGACGAGCGACTGGCGGTCGCGAACGCCGGCAATCCCACGGAAGGCATCTATACCGCTCAAGCAATGGTGGATACCATCGCTCACGAGATCGGCCATGTCATGCTCGGTGCGGGTCATCCCGACGAGTACTACCTTGAACCGTTTTTTGCAGGAGAACACGGAGGCCGGGCTCCCCTTCCCGGAACGGACACGACCATCCGCCTGATGTGCGGACGTGATACCCGGAAGTCTGGAGCACGCCTTCTGGTGAAAGCTGAATGGGATAGGGCGGAGCAGTGGCTGAAAGGCAGACCTAATGGAGACAACTAATGAAAAATGAAATAATTATCTTTGCATACATTATTGGGATACAACTGTGCTGCGCCAAAGAACCGTCTGATGAATTCCGCCGGATCGAAGCTGCACAAGTTGCACTTTGGACATCCAAGCTAGCTGAAGCACAACACCAGCCTCCCGCAAACCGGCCTGCGAAACTCAGACTTGGACTGACAAACATGGGTCATCGAAAAAGCTTTGGAAGTCGCAGTCCGGCGGTAGATGAAATATACCGAAAAATACAAGAAGAACTTCTCTCCGTTCCCGGCCACGCGAGATACTTCGCCGATGAATTGGAGCGCCTTCGACTTGATCCAAAAAGCGACTACTGGCGCATGCGCCAATGGTATCTCGCGGAGACGTTGAAGCATCTCCCGAGCCCCGAAACGATTCAGGTGCTGGGTCATTATCTGGACGACGAGCGGGATCTTCCACGCGACCGGATTCCGGGTTACAAAGAATTCGTCGAATCGCTCGAAAAACCGCCGGAATTCCAGATCTTTCCTCCCGAAAACGCCCGGCTTGCCGTGTATGCCCTTTCGAGAATCGGCCTGCGCGACGCTCCATGCCCCGTCATCCGCTCCTACGGCAATAGCAATTCTTCCGATTGGGAGGGCACCCTGCCCAAATGCCGGGAATGGTATGCCAAGGTGAAATCCGGCGAGCTCGCCTTCTCCTTCATCGGCCAGAACGTCGAATACCGCTTCAAGCCGGACGGCACATGGGAAACCACGGAGATTGACGTTGTCGATCCCCCGCCCGCCGAACAACCGGAGCAATCCGCAATCCCATCCGTGGAATCCCCCGCCCGGCAAGACACGCTCGATGCTATCGAGAGCGAAGCCACCTCATCATCCCCGCTCTGGCCATGGCTCGCGGCAGGATGCATCCTTCTCATCGCAGCAGCGATATGGCGGTTCAAGGCCGGAAGCAAACGATGAAAACCTGTTGAGTTAGAGTATTTTTCGCCAAAAAATCCGCCAACCGTTTATTCCCCGGAAAAGCAGCGGCCACAATATTCCACCAAATGCTCTGATGAAAATCCATATCGCATATCTAATTTTCTTTGTGATTCTTCTCAGTTCGCGGACAATATCCGAAACCGGGGATAGCCAGTATTCTGAATCTTGGTATCAATCCAGGGAAGAAGAAGTAGGGAGATGGGCTGCGGCCGCCGATCATGACGGGATAAAAAACCTGGGCGAATACGTCGGCTTGTTCGGACAGTTGATTGGCGGTTGCGGAACTCCCGGTCCGCGCTGGTCCGATGTATATGGAAATGCCAGAAGCTCCCTTCTCCAGATCCCCGGCCATGCGAAATATTTCGCCGATGAACTGGAGCGTCTGCGCCTTGGTCCAAGCCGGGAATACGACCGTCTCCGGGTACGGTATTTTACAGGCATACTGAGACGCCTTCCCAGCCCCGAGACGATCCAGGTGCTAGGCCATTATCTGGATGACGAAAGGGATCATGTGCCGGGGTTCGACGATCCTGTGCGATACCGCGAAGTTCGGCTCTATCCGGATTCCTATACTGAAAATGCCCGGCTTGCCACCTACGCCCTTTCTAGAATCGGTCTGCAAAATGCCCCATGCCATCGTATAACCTCTTACAACGATAACAGAACCGATTATTGGCAGGAGAATTTGCAAAAATGCAGGGATTGGTATGCGAAGGTGAAGTCTGGCAAACTCGCCTTCTCCTTCATCGGCCAGAACGTCGAATACCGCTTCAAGCCGGACGGCACATGGGAAACCACGGAGATTGACGTTGTCGATCCCCCGCCCGCCGAACAACCGGAGCAATCCGCAATCCCATCCGTGGAATCCCCCGCCCCGCAAGACACGCTCGATGCTATCGAGAGCAAAGCCACCTCATCATCCCCGCTCTGGCCATGGCTCGCGGCAGGAGGCATTCTTCTCATCGCAGCAGCGATATGGCGATCCAAGGTCGGGAAGAACCGTCGCTCATGAAATCGGCCATGTCATGCTCGGTTCGGGTCATCCCGACGAGTACTACCTTGAACCGTTTTTTGCAGGAGAACACGGCGGCCGGGCTCCCCTTCCCGGAACGGACACGACCATCCGCCTGATGTGCGGACGTGATACCCGGAAGTCCGGAGCACGCCTTCTGGTGAAAGCTGAATGGGATAAGGCGGAGGAGTGGTTGAAAACAGTTGTAGATGGAGAAACTGAAGACCCATGAATTTCATGAAACTATTTGTAGCTGTATTGATATTTTGTTCGCAGACTATTCTGCTAGGAGAGGAGCACTATACATCTGACCCGGAATGGAGGAGGCGAATGCTGGAGAGAATTGAAATTCTCTCGACGGAAAGAGATGAAGCGGCCATATCGAGGCTGGGTGGAATCGTCAAAAAGCTTTCTCTTCCCTCCCATCGTGAACGCCCGCAACGTCCCGTTTTCGAGGCAGCGCAATCCACACTTCTCTCCATTCCCGGCCACGCGAGATACTTCGCCGATGAATTGGAGCGCCTTCGACTTGATCCAAAAAGCGACTACTGGCGCATGCGCCAATGGTATCTCGCGGAGACGTTGAAGCATCTCCCGAGCCCCGAAACGATTCAGGTGCTGGGTCATTATCTGGACGACGAGCGGGATCTTCCACGCGACCGGATTCCGGGTTACAAAGAATTCGTCGAATCGCTCGAAAAACCGCCGGAATTCCAGATCTTTCCTCCCGAAAACGCCCGGCTTGCCGTGTATGCCCTTTCGAGAATCGGCCTGCGCGACGCCCCATGCCCCGTCATCTCCTCCTACAGTGGTAGCAACGCTTCCTATTGGGAGGGCACCCTGCCCAAATGCCGGGAATGGTATGCCAAGGTAAAATCCGGCGAACTCGCCTTCTCCTTCGTCGGTGGGAACGTCGAATACCGCTTCAAGCCGGACGGCACATGGGAAACCATCCCCATCGCCAATCCGCCGGATGACGCGCCGCAGCCTGCCCAGGAGTCCGCCATGGACCGCTCGGTGGAAAAGCCCGAACCCGTCCGGGCAGATCCGCCGCAACCATCTCTTGTCTCCACATGGTGGTGGCTTGGGATCTGCGGATCCACCTTGCTTGTCCTAGGCACATGGTTCCGGAGGAAGAAAATGATCACATGAAATTCCGCATCCCCCTCAATCCGACGGCGGATCCGGGACTGGAATGCGACCACGCCGAAGTCGATCCCGCCAGCATCACCCCCGATGACAGCAAACCGGTGGCACCTCCGGCAAAAGAAGGGGATCCATGCGGGGGCGGATCAATCAAGCATTGGAGAAAATCGGCGAACACGGGAAGAAAGCTGAGGAGCCACCGGTGATCCACGCGGAAGATGTTCCGCATGCCCCGTGCCGGAAGCGGAAGAGGCACATCATGAAAATGGCAAAAACCGTCTCTTCCGGATCATTCCGGGAGTGCCGCTTGCCGCGATCCTGATCGCCATCCTCCCGAAACGATGGATTGGCAAGCCAGCGCGCCAAAGTACGCAATCCGAATGCCAATTTTTTCCGTGCTCTGCCGGGCTGGCTGTGGTTCGAATCCCGTGTGAGCGCAAACAAGCGATACAAGGAACGAATCATCGCCCCGTCCCTGCTTGCCGCGGACTTTTCGCGGATCGGCGACGAGGCGCGGCGGGCCGTGGCCGCAGGTGCGGACTGGATGCATCTGGACGTGATGGACGGCCACTTCGTGGACAACATTTCCTTCGGCCCGGCGATGGTGGAAACGGTGGACAAATCCGTGGCAGGCTTCCTTGACGCGCATCTGATGATTTCCCGGCCGGACCACTACCTGCCGCGTTTCCTGGCGGCCGGGGCGGACCTGGTGACGGTGCACGCGGAGGCGGATCATGACGTGGCCGCCACCCTGGGCCGAATCCGCGAGGCGGGACGTCTGGCGGGACTCGCGCTGAACCCGGCCACACCGCTGGCGGCGGTCGAGCCGTTTCTCGGAAACATCGACCTGTTGCTGTGCATGACCGTGGTGCCCGGCTTCGGCGGGCAGGCCTTCATGCCGGAGGTGTTGGATAAAATCCGGGCCGCGGTGGCGATTCGGGAGACAAATGGCCTGGATTTCCACGTTGAAGTGGATGGCGGGATCGATGCGGCCACCGCCGCGCTTTGTTATGGGGCGGGGGCGAACGTCATGGTCGCCGGTTCCTCCACCTTCCGCGCGCCCGACATGGCCGCCGCCATCACCAGCATTCGCCAAGCATGAAAAGCCAGCACCTGTTTCCTCTCGCCGCCGGCGCCCTCGGATTCGCCCTCGCCTGGGTGGTGAAACCCACGCCCGAGCCGGTGAATTCCGGCGTCTCGGACACCGGACAAGTCGGCGGGGAAACCGCGCGCGGCCCCCGTGGCGACAATCCCCGCCCGCGTCCTTCGGCGATCAGCGAGA
The DNA here is from genome assembly GCA_964554865.1 of uncultured Luteolibacter sp. Classification (GTDB taxonomy): domain Bacteria; phylum Verrucomicrobiota; class Verrucomicrobiia; order Verrucomicrobiales; family Akkermansiaceae; genus Luteolibacter. The sequence goes on from CAZKQK010000030.1 coordinate 19,165, forward strand.
AGCGTCCGAGGGAAGTGGACGCCAGCGCGTTTCCACTGGTGGAACTCGCGGAAAAAGGTCCCAAGACCCGATCCGAGGCCAAGATGCTGCGGCTGACCGAGGCGCTCGAACTCAGCATGGACCAGCAGGCGGAGATCATCCGCATCGTGGATGAAACGAAAATCTCCGCGGATGCCGACAAGCCGCTGCTGGATGATCTTGTAACCCGCGGCCGCAAGGTCGAGGAAACCCTCAAGGCCATACTCACCCCGGAGCAGTTCGCCAAGCTGGAGGAACTCCGGGTGCGCGAGCGCGACAACCGCATCGAGGCACGCGCGTTCCTGGCGCTGGGCCAGTTGATGGAAGAGATCGACATGTCACCGGGCCAACGGGACGACGCCCTCGCGCGACTGCGCCAGGCGGAGAAAGGGCGCGTCCAGGCGGTGCCCGCTTCCGCCACGCTGCTGCTGCGGACCTCGGTGCTGCCGACCGGCCCCCAGGAGCCGACCATGGAGGGAGTCCTGACCATCGCCAGACTCTCCGAAACGCCGCCGGGCGCGACTCCGCAGGATGCCTACGACCGATACAACATCCAGCAGCGGCAAGTGCTCGAGGAAAAGCTCCGCTGCTATGACGGCGTGCTCACTCCCGCGCAAATGGGCCAGCTCCACGCCATCATCGCCGAAGAAAAGGCGGTGATCGATTTCATGCGTGCGAACCGCGCCCCCCAACCGGTCCAAGGCCCGGAACCCGAGCCGCCGATCATTACCGACGAGGACTTCGAGGACACTCCGATGGATGAGGATGATGAGGATTGAAAACCCGGGCCGTGTCCCGCGATCACCCGCTTGTTTGCGGTCCCCCGAATCTCCCTCGCGGCATCCTCCGGGCTTGCCGGTCCGCCGCCTCTGCCGTTCACTCCGCGCATGACCCGCCCCGACGGCCGCCAGCACCACGAACTCCGCCCGATTTCCTTCATCCCGAACGTCGCCCCGCACGCGACCGGCTCGGTGCTCGTTTCCTTCGGCTCCACCCGCGTCATCTGCTCGGCCACCATCGAGGACGACGTGCCGCGCTGGATGCGCGTGCAAAAGGTCGAGGGCGGCTGGCTCACCGCGGAGTATTCGATGCTCCCCTACTCCACCCTCGAGCGGAAGTCGCGCGACATCACCCGCGGCAAGATCGACGGACGCTCGTCGGAAATCCAGCGCCTCATCGGCCGTTCGCTGCGCGCCGCCGTGGACCTCACCAAGATCGGCCAGCGCACCGTCTGGATCGACTGCGACGTGCTCCAGGCCGATGGCGGCACCCGCACCGCCTCCATCACCGGCGGCTGCGTGGCCATGGCCATCGCCTTCAACCAGCTTTTCGCCCAGGGAAAAATCAGGGATTTCCCCATCCGCAAACTCGTCGCCGCCGTTTCCGCCGGGGTCTATCGGAACGAACCGGTGCTCGATCTCAACTACCTCGAAGACAAGGACGCCAGCGTGGACTTCAACGTCGTCATGACCGAAACCGGCGAGTTCGTCGAGATTCAGGGAAGCGGCGAGGAAGCCGTCTTCACCGGCGAGGAAATGGCGGCCATGCTCGACCTTTCCCGGCGCGGCATCGCCGACATGATCTCCAAGCAAAAAGCCGCCATTCTCACTGCGGACCGTGCCGCCCCGGCGGATCTGGCCTCGCTGGCGGCGGCGTTTTCGCGCTAGGCCCTGTCCTTACATGGTAACCCCGGCCGCCGGGGAATGGAAAATTTGTTGCGCCCCTAAGTCGCTGAAAACCAGAAGCGGAATTCACAAGTGCCTCTAACACAAGGATTTTCGGTTTGCGGAGCCGCCCTTCTTTGCCTATCCGATGGCCGCGTTTGCGAGTCTGCGGGCCGCAAGCGAAGCCACCATCCGCGATTCCCGATCCCCAGACCATGCCTTTCCGTTCCGTTTCCCTCGCCCTAGCCGCCACCCTAGCCGCCTTGTTCACCAGTTGCGGAGGTCCGGGCATCGCCGTGGTTCCGAAATCGAAAGTCGGCCACATGGCCGGCCGCACCGAGATGTTCCACGTCTCCGCGCCATCGTCCGATCTCGCCGCCGCAGCCACCTCGAAGCCGCGCGACAAGCACAACATGCCGGTTTACTCCTTCAGCGAGCGCAACCGCGTCGTGCGCACCACCGCCTACACCTGCACCGAGGACGACCACCTCATCTACGGCAACAAGAACGCCACCGGCACCGAACTCCGCTATACCGACAGGGTCCGCAGCGCCGCCGCCGACTGGTCATTCTATCCCGTCGGCACCACCTTCCGCATCAAGGGCCTGCCCTACCTCTACGTCGTGGACGACTACGGCTCCGCCCTCACCGGCACCGGCACCGTCGATCTCTACAAGCCCAACAAGGAAGTCATGAACCTCTGGGGCCGCAGAAACGTCGAGATCACCGTGGTCCAATGGGGTTCCTTCGTCCGCAGCGCCACCGTTCTCCGCCAACGCGACAAACACGGCCACTGCAAGCAAATGCTCGCCAACATCCTGCGCCAGGATCCGCGCATGCATGAGGTGGTGGCGCGCTGAGTCCTGATCCCGGTGGGGTCGCAGGAAGCGTCGAAGGACCTCGGCGTGGCGGCGGGTTTTATCCGCCAAGCCCATCGCGCCGGGAATGGGCTCACCTGACGGGTAGCTTCGGATTTTGGTTTTTTCAGGGCATGGCGGATGCAATCCGCCGCCACGTTTCCGCATCCACAAATTTCAAGTTGGCCGGGTGGGTCACCGCTCAACCATCAGCCGGATGAACCGCCGGGTGCCGCCCACGGTGTCACGCGCCACCAGCAGGGACGGCGTGTCGGTTTCGATGACCGTGTCGATGGCCGACCATGTGGCAAGGTCGCCGCTGGTCTGGACGAGGAAGGTGATGTCTGTGGCGTCCGGATTGCGTGGGATGGTCAGGCGCAGGTAATCGGTGCCCGAAACGTCAACCATGTCCGGGGTGAAGGTCGGCGTGTCCGGGGTGTTGGGATCCATGCCGAGCGCGTATTCCAACAAATTGTCGGAGCCGTCGCCATCGGGGTCCGCGGCGGGACCGGCGATGGCCGGGTTATCCGCATCCCCGCCGAACTCGGCGATCTGCCAAAGCACGAAGGGCGGCGGCGGGGTGTAGTCGAGCACCAGATCGTCACCGTCAGCCCGCAGGGACCATGCTCCGGCCGCCTCCGGAAAAGCCGACGCATCGATGGCCGCGTTTTCCGCCACGAACCCGGTGATGCCGCCGGTGGTCCGGACCAGCGGGAAGGATCTGGCGGTTTCGGTGAAATTCGTGATCGCGGAGGAAATGAGTTTGATCTCGAAGGAGGATGCGCCGGCGAGGTCCAGCGTGGCGGTTTCCACCGTGTCGAATCCGATTCCCGCGAGGCCGTCCCAATCACCGCACTGCCATTCGAGCGCCGCTCCGTTTTCGAATTCCAGCGATGCGGGTTGGATCATGCCCACGCCCTCGCCTGGGGCGAGGGTTCCGGAAACCGTGAGCGGCCCGGCGGTCGATCCGCCGCCGTCAAGGGTGGCGTCCGCACCGATAGTGACGCCGGACGCCCCATCGAGCGAGCCGCGCAGGGTGACGGCGCCGGCTTCCGCCGCGAGCGGACCGGTGAAGTCCTGGGCGCCCTCGATGACCAGGGTGCCGCCGCCGGTTTTCAACACGCCGCCACCATCGAGCGCCGTGGAGACGATCGCCGTGCCATCGATCACAAACGCGGTGGCGGGGCCGTCCAACAGAATGCCTCCGTCCGTTAGGGAAACCGTCCCCTCGCCCACCGTGAGGCTCCGGATGCTGTGGATGCCGTCCATGGCGACCACCAGTGAGCCGGTGTCGCCACCGGCGGAAAAGACGGCGTGTGATCCTTCAATCCAGGGCACGGGAATCATGTCGCCGGCGGGCGAGGCGGACCACAGCGACGAGTAGTCCCATGTGACCGTCTCCGGCGATCCGGATCCGGCTTCCAGGCCGTTGGCATCGAAATAAAGAGTGGCCGGAATCACGGTGATCCGCAGCGTGGCCTCGGCGAACAAGCCGCCGGCATCGGTCACGCGGATCACGAAATCATGATCACCGAAGTCGCCGGCCGGAGGAGTCCCGACGAGAGAACCGTCCGCAAGCACATCGAGCCACGCGGGACCGCCGGTTTTCGAGTATTCGAGCGTGTCGCCCTGAACGAGGTTCGGATCATCGGCGGCGCCGCCCGGGATGCTTGCGAAGTGGTACAGCCCGGCCATCGCGTCGGGGGCCAGCACCGGATCGACGGTGAAAACCGGCGGCCCGTTGATGAAATTGACGAGAATCTCCAAGGTGACATCGGAATGGAGGCCGCCGGTATCGGTGGCGCGCGCCGTGAAACTGTTAGGCCCGACGTCGCCCGCGCCCGGCGTGCCGGAGAGCGAGCCGTCCTCATCGATTTCCAGCCATGCCGGGCCGGAAAGTTTGGAGATGGTCATATCGTTTCCATCCGGGTCGGAAACCTCCATGCCGATGCCGGTGGCCGTGTAGGGCTCGTCCTCATCGCCATCCTCGCGGGCAATGACGGAAGCGGTCCATACCGGCGCATGGTTCGAGTCCGCGATGACGGCTTCCGCGGTATCGTCCATGATGGTGAAATCCCCCGGGCCGATGGAGACGATGACCGTTTCCGGACCTTCCACCAGATCGTCGGGCAGCGGGACAAGGGTGAGCGTGACGGTTTCCACGCCGTGCGGGATGAGCACGGATTCGGGAAACTCCCCGTAGTCCTCGCCGGGCGTCGCCGTGCCGGTGACGATGATCGGCACGATGAGATCGCCGGACATCGATCCCTCGCGGGAGAAGGTGAAGGTGGCGGTGTCCGGCCCGGTTTCGGCGGCGTTCGGGTCGGTGGCGGTCACACCGACGAGATCGATGGTTTCCGCTTCCAGCGAGACCTCGGCAAAGGTGCGCAGCGCGCCGTCATCAGCCACCAGGCGGAAGGTGTGGGGACCGGGCGCGGCGCAGTTGACGGTGGTGGAGGCCTGTGTGGCGTCGTCGAACTCCGGGGCGGCCGGCCCGCTGGCAAGACGCCATTCGAGATTGAGCGCGGATGGAGCGGGCCGTCCGTCATCCTCGGCGAGACCGTTCAGGTCCGCGGGGAAGTTGACATAGGCGTACTCCCCGGCGGAAACCTCGACATAAGGGCCGAGGTTTTCCGGAGAGAAGCCGGTGACCTCCCCGAAGATGGCGGCGCCGGATTCCCCGGAGTTGCCCGAGGCCCAGCAGAGACCCACGCGCACCTCGCTGAAGTTGATAACCAGGCCGCGCTCGGTCCAGTTGTCACCGTCCGTGGAGTTATAATAACGGATGATGCCTCCGGACCGTTCGATGCGGCACCACGCGGGCAGCGGCATCGAGGGATAATTTGATTCCAGGTTTGCCCCGCCGACGGTCGGGCGGCGGATCCACTGGCCGAGATCGCCACTGGTGAAACCGATGAAGCCGCCCACCTCGTCCGCGTTTCCGGCGGTGCCCACGCGCAGCGCCAGTCCGGCGCGCTCGGCATCGGTATCCGGCACGTCATCAAAGCCGGCGACGCGGGCCCGGACATCGAAGTCGCCGGTGAAAGCCTGGCCTAACAGATGGAAGGAATCCGATGTGGCGAAGGGATCGATGCCTTCGGCCGCGCCGTAAAGCACATATGACTTCTGCCCGGTCTTGAGGTGCCCGCCCGAAGAGGCGGAACCATAGGCGGAAAGCCCGAAGGCGGAGCTGGCGCTGAGGCCGACATTGACGGCGATGTCCGCGGTGGCGGTCTGGTCGCCGTCGTCAGCCGTCACCCGCAGCAGATGGTTGCCGTTTTCCGTGAAGGTGACGGCGGTCTCGCCCGGTCCGGCCGGATCGAAGGCGACGCTGCCGGGACCGGAAACGAGGGACCACGACAAGGCCGGCGCGGGACCGTCCGGATCGCTGGCAGCGGTTTCCAACAGAATCCCGACACCTGCGGGGATGTCCACCGTCCCGGCGACCGGGTGGGTGACGGCCACCTTGGGCGCGCCGGCGACCTTCTGGATCTGCGCGGCCGCCAGCGCGTCCTGATAGAAACGGATGTCGTCGAATTCGGCGGCGAGAAACGACGAGTCGTTGCGGACATCCGCGCCGACGGCGAGGGTGAAGTCCGGATCGAGCGCCCGCACCGCGCCCTGGCCGGATGCGGACAGTGAGCCATCGACGAAGATTCTGCCGTATTCGCCATCGCGCGCGCAGGCGACGTGGTGCCAGTTCCCATCGCTGATGGAGGCCGCGCTGGTGATATCAAATTGATCATCGGCCGGACCGCCGCCCGTTTCGCAACCATGGAGGCGGAAGCGGATGGTTCCGTCCGCCCGCACGGTGATGACATAACTCCCGATGTCGCCGCCCGCGCCGGGTTGCTGCTGCTGCACCAGCACGCCGTCGGCATCGTGACCGGGTGGAAGTTTCACCCATGCGGTGATGGTGAAGGATGAGGCGCCCGCGAGGCCGGCGCTGTAGGCGTTTTCAATGCGGCCGGTGGTGCCGTCCAGTTCCAGCGCGCCATTGGCCGGGGCGCGGGGAGTCCACTGGGTGTCTCCGGTCAGCTCGCCGTGCCGGAAGTTGCCGGAGCTGTCGTAAGCCAGCGGGCCGGCCGTTTCATCCAGCTTCCACCAGGCGTGGAGTTGATCGCCGAGCCCGATCACCTGGATGCCGAGCGTGCCCGTGCCGGTGGCGGCGGGCGAGCCGTCGTCGGTGGTCTCGATGGTGAGAGCATGGCTCGCCCCCTCGGTGAGGGCGTCCGCATCGGCGATGGTGATCGCGCCTGAGGAGGAATCGATGGCGAAGATTCCCGCCTCGTTGCCCGCGATGATGGTGTGGGAGACGATCTGCTGGCCGTTGTCCGGCTCGATGAAGTTCGCACGCGTGACCTCCTGGCCGTTTGCGGCGAAAACCCGGGTGATGGCGGTGGTTTCAGCGGCCCATGGCGCGTAGTCCTCCTGCCAGGCGACGAGCCAGCGGCCGGGAATGACGGATGAATCGGTGGCTCCCGGCGGCTGCCACGCCACCTGGAGGTGGGCGGCGTCTCCCGCCTGCTTGTGGCGCGCCTCGATGTAACGCGCCTCTCCCGCTGTTAGGAAAACACCGTTGGATTCCTGCGTCGGCTGGAGATCCCAGTCACCGGGATCGGCGCGGGTGCCCAGGTAGGCGATGGTGGCCGCGTCCAGGGGTGTGGCGTCGTCGCCAAGCAGCAACTCGGCCGAATCGTCGCCGGTGATCCGGAAGACATACGTGCCGGTGACCGGGGCGATGACCAGGGCGCGGAAAGTGGCTCCGTAGTCGGCCCCGTCCGTGGCGCTGATGGAAAACGAAGGCAGGACCTCCTCGGAGTGAGGCTTATCCGGGAAATTCGGATGGGAGGCGAGATCGGAAACATCCGCGCCGGAAATTCCGCGGAAGACGGTGCGGGTGACGCCGCCCGGATCGAGATCTTCGGCGATGTCCAGCAAGTCGATGGTGATGGTTTCCCCGGTCCATAGCTGCGGCGTGCCGGAATCGGTGGCGCGCAGGGTCAGGGTGTAGGAGGAGAGTGTTTCGAAATCGAGTGCCGCTGCGGAACTGAGAACGCCGGTGACGGGATCGATGGCAAAGGCTCCGCCGACATTGCCGTCAACAATCGACCAGGTGATGAAATCCCCGCGATCCGGATCGGTGGCGATGATGGTGGCGATCTCCGTGCCAATGGTGAGCCGCTCGGGCACGAGGACCGTGTCCGGCGGTGGAAAATCCGGGGCTTCGTTCACATCGTTGACGGAGATGACGACGCGCAGGGTCTCGGTGGCGATGGCGAGATGGTCGGTGATTTCCACGAACAACTCGAAGCGGGCGGGCGCGTCCCATTGCGGGGACAGCGTCTCGAAGTCGAGCGGTGTGTTGTTTGCGACGGTGATTTCTCCGGAAACAGGATCGATGGCGAAGGTGCCGCCGGTGTTGCCCGAAAGGATGGCAAAGCCGGGTGTGCCGGCACCGTGGTCGGCGCGCGGCGTGATGGCTCCGGCGATGGCGCCGACGGACGCGTGTTCGTCCACGGCCAGCCGTTCCTCATGAATGGCGCCGTTGATCGTGCCGGTGATGGTGTAGGCCCCGAGGCTGCCGTAACCGGTGTAGCCGGTGGTGTTCGGGTCGCCCTTGCCGGTGCCGGTGACGCGCAGATAGTGGGTGCCGGCCGCGAGGGAGAGGGAGTTGAACGAGGCGTCCGGGGTGCTGGTGGAATTGCTGGTGGCGATGACGGTTTCCGCCGAGTTGAGGATTTCCGCCTTGATGTCGAGGTTCGGATTGAAGGTGGCGTTGTTGATGGCGAGCGTCGTGTTTCCACCCTCGGTGACAAAGCGGAAAAGATCGGCGTCAGCGGCGCTCTCGATGACGCCCTCGCCGGAAGCCGCGCCGAGGTCGGTGACATCGAGCCAGGTGGCGGCGGCGGCGGCGTTTCCGTGGTCGTCGGCACGGTGGTCCACGTTGTTGTTGGCGGTGGCGATGATCTGGATGTCGTCCTCGGTGTTGTCGGCATTCGCGTATTCGCCCTTCGACCACTGGGACAGGCCCTGATAATAACCGAGACCCATGATGGGGGCCCAGCCGTTGTGGCCGAGATAATAGGTCTCCGCGGGACTGGTGCGTCCGTCATGTGACAATCCGAGGGTGTGGCCAACCTCATGGGAAATGGCTTCCACGGCATTTTTGCCGGTGGTCGAGAAGACCCAGCAGACGATGTTTCCGGACCAGTTGAAGGATCCGTTGTAGGCGATTCCACCAGCCGACGGAGCCGCTGTCCTGGTGGGCGTGACGATCACGTGCATGCGCGCGCCGTTGGGGGCCTGGTCGTAGACGGAGCGGACGGTGGTGATGTTGATGTTGAATGGAAGATAATCCTCGGACACACCGCGCCAGACATCATATATCTGCGGGTTGCTGGCTCCGGACGGCAGCGCCTTGATATATCCCCACAGCGGGAAGACGCTCTCCTCGCCATCGAAGTCCAGATAGACGACGGCGTCGGCGCCCGGCAGGCTTTCAAGCTGGATGATGCCGTTTTCATCCGGAGGAATCGGGTAGTCGTCCGGATGCGTGTCCGGAATCTCCTCGGGGCCGCGCGGCGGCAGGGTGCGGCACATCACGCGGTCCACGGTGGTCCTCACCAGCACGGGTTCCCGTTTCGCCCCGGTCGGCCGGACCTGCCAGGCGGTGTCGGATTTGTCATAATGGATGAAGCCGGCCAGAGGCCCCGTCTTTCCCGGAACGGTTTGGCGCTGGAACATGAAACGGCCGGGCTCCGGATGCGTCACCTTGCCCTCGACCGTGAGCACGCCCTTGTCGTCGCGTTTCAGCGAGGACACCTCGCCATTCACCCGGCCTCCGTCTGGCAGGCTGACGGTCACCGATTTGCCATCGGCGGAAACAATGCGATCGATAAAATCCGCAGGCAGCGGTCTGGACGGACCATCCCCGGCCTCCGGCGCGGGCAGGGTGGCCCACCTTAAGTCCGCTTGCGGAGCATGGTGTGGAGGCGCCGCTTCCACGGCCTGCGGCGGGAAGTAGGTGGCGGAGGGACCGGATGAATCCGGATGCTCCGGCGCGAGCGACAGCCAGACGACGACCGCCCCGAGAACGAGGCAGGCGCTGGCGAGTCCATGGCTGCGGGGGGGCACGGGTTATATGTTGGGTCGGGTTGGGTTTTTTCCTCTTACGGAAGATCGCCCGGATTTCTGGCGATAATGCGAGTCTAGGGCATCGCCGCCCGGGATGCCAGCCGGATTTGCCGGCGTTTCAAAACGGCGAGGGGTGCTCAGGCAGCTCCTGAAGGAACCCGGCCGAGCAGCCCTTGATGCGGAACCATCCGTTCTTGTGCTTCAGGACCTTGATCGGATTGGCAATGAACAGGATAACCAAACCGACGATCAGGGAGGCGATTCCAGCGGCTATCATGATGCCCGTCATTTCCGTGGATTCGTCCAGAAACGCGGCAACGAGCAGGGCTGGCGAAGCCAGAAGCAGCAGCGTGGCAAGGATCCGGCGGCGGACGATCCGCGCCCTCACCCTGCGGCTCAGGCTATAGGTGATCCTGGCCTTTTTCCTCAGCAATAGCGAGAGGATCAGCGTGATCACGATGTGGACGAAGATGGTGATGAACACCCAGGACGGAGTCCAGACGATGCGCACCCGCTTCCGCCAGTGATCCGCCCGACCCGGCGTGTTGGTGACCATGCATGAGTCCGGCAGTTCCGCCCCGTCACGGACTATTAGAAACCTGCCGTCGCGGAAAAACAGAAGCGTATCCGCAATCATCGGCGCCACGGAAAGGTCCGCGGGCGCGGCGTAGGGATTGACTTCGGGTTCGCTCATGAGATCGGGTTCCTAGGGAAGGCGCGGAAACTTCGAGAAATCCGGCGGACGTTTCTCGATGAACGCCTGTTTCCCCTCCTTGCCCTCCTCGCTCATGTAGTAAAGCAGGGTGGCATTGCCGGCGAGATCGAGCAGGCCGATCTGGCCGTCGCAGTCGGCATTCAGCGCGGCCTTCAGGCAGCGCAGGGCGATGGGCGAGTGGGCGAGCATCTCGCGGCACCACCCGAGGGTCTCGATTTCCAGCTCCGCGAGCGGCACCACAGTGTTGACCAGGCCCATTTCGAGCGCCTGTTGCGCGTCATACTGGCGGCAGAGATACCAGATTTCCCGCGCCTTTTTCTGGCCCACGATGCGGGCGAGATAGCTCGATCCGAGTCCGCCGTCGAAGGAACCCACCTTCGGCCCTGTCTGGCCGAAGCGCGCGTTGTCCGCGGCGATGGTGAGATCGCACACGACGTGCAGCACATGGCCACCGCCGATGGCATAACCGGCCACCATGGCGACCACCGGCTTGGGCAGGGAGCGGATTTTTTTCTGCAAATCGAGCACGTTGAGACGGGGCACACCGTCCTCGCCGACGTATCCGGCGTGACCGCGGACTTTCTGGTCTCCACCCGAGCAAAACGCCTTCTCTCCCTCGCCAGTGAGGATGATCACCCCCACCTTCGGGTCTTCGTGGGCGAGATCGAATGCCTGTAGCAGCTCGCTTACGGTCTTCGGCCTGAAGGCATTGCGCACCTCGGGGCGGTTGATCGTGATTTTGGCGATGCTTCCACCGTCCGTCGTTTCAAAACGGATGTCCTCGAATACGCGTTTGGTCGTCCACATGCCGCGACTCTGAACGAGCCACCGCCACCGGGCAACCCGGGAGGCGGAGAAAAGGCGCGAAAGCGCGGCCCGTTTGCCAATCGTCGGTGGAACCCGGTGTGGGACCGTGGAAGGCCATGGCATCCGTGGTGCTGCGGGCATTCCGAAGGTAGAGGCGGCCGATCGTCGGAACACGCCGGGCACAGGTGCAGGCGATGGCGGTGTTGGGCCCGGTCACTTCCTCCAGGTGTTTCCCCGGGCCGGCGATGTCCGAGGGCGGGCATGGATCGCCGGTTTCGAAGCCGCGCACGTTCGCGTTCGCGTGCGCCCGGACGGCTGGCCGCACATTCCTGACGTTGAATCCGCCAATCCATATGCTTCCGGGCGCGAAGACACCGGCCATAAGGACCCTCATTGACGATATGGATCCGCACCGACTCCAAGCGGGCTCACAAGTTGCCGAAATACCGAATTTCTGAACAAGGCTTTTCCGTGATTCACTTCGTGAACACGCGCTTGAGCCATTCGTCCACAACAGGGGTCGCGGGATAAGACGGGTCGCCGAGGCGGCGGTTGATTTCCGCGTGGCCCTTGAGTCCGAAACCGGGGAAACCGCGCACTTCAGTCTTGGCGCCGGCCTTTTGCAAAGCCTCGCCAAAAGCGCGGGACTGTGCGGTGCCATCCGGGCGCCGCACATGGAGGATGAGAAACTCCGGCGCGTTGGGTGCCGCCGCATGATGGAGCGGAGAGAGCGCCATCTGGCGTTTCCGTTCATCGCCGAAGGCCTGGATATAGGTTTCACGCATCAACCCGGCGCCATCTGTGATTTGTTTGGGAACATCATAACAGGCCCCATCCAGCGGGATGACGCCGCGCAGGGTTTTGGGGCCCAGTCCCGCCTTTTTCAGATAGGTCATGTCCGTGCCGACGAGAGCCGCGAGGTGGGCCCCGGCGCTATGCCCCGTCAGCACCACCCGGTTGCGGTCGAAGCCGAGCCGTTTGGATCGTTCCACGAGAAACGCCAGCGCCGCCGCCACATCCTGCGCCTGCTGTTCCACCGTGGCATCCGGAACGAGCCGATAGTTGAGCGAGGCGAAGGCATAACCCTGATCGTGGAAGTGGGTGGATTTCGGCTCCGCCGCATGGTTCTTGTCGCCCCGTTTCCAGCCGCCTCCGTGGACAAACACCACCAGCGGCGAGCCCGGTTTTTCGGGACGCCGGTAGTCCAGACGTTGCAAGGGATCCTTGCCGTACGCGCATTCCACGGCTCCGTGTTTCTCCGGTGCCCCGGCGCTGGCCGCAACGGGCGGAATGACGAGCATGGCGATGGCGAGCAAAGCGCCGGCTTTCGTGCGATACATGGGATGGAAATGTTTTTCGGCTCATGAAACACCGGGCGATCCGTCCGGTTGCGAACGGAAGCGCAAAACCCGGGTTTCGTGGGGATTCCGCCCATTCGCGGCAACCCCATAAGCGGGCGTGAAAGTCCGGCGGGGCCGCCGCGTATCCGGAATCATGCCGTTCCGTTTGTTTGTGTTTCTGGTGTCGATCCGTTCCGCGCTTGCGGCCGACCCCGTGACGATTTGCGGCGGTGATGAGATCTATCAGATCGACCCGGCGGCCGGTCATGACACGCGGCTGTGGTCGTGGCGGGCGAAGGACCGGCCCGAGATTCCCGAAGCGCTGAGGGGGACGTTTTCGACCACCGACGAGTGCAAGCCGGCCGATGGCGGCAGGCGCATGCTGGTTTGTTCCTCGGGCGGTGGTTGCGCGCTGCTCGAAATGCCTTCCGGCAAGGCCTTGTGGTGGGCCAGGGTGACCAATGCCCACTCGATCGAAAGCCTGCCGGACAACGGCATCGCCGTCGCCGCCTCGGTGGGCGGGACTGGCAACAAGGTGGTGTTTTTCGATGCCGCCGTGCCGGAAAAGCCGGTGGCGGAAATCGCGTTGCCGTCCGCGCACGGCCTGGTCTGGGACGCCGGGCGAAACGGGCTGTGGGCGCTCGGTTTCAAGGAACTGCTATTCCTCACCTTGCCCAGGGACGCCGCCCCTCTCGCGTATCGAGTCGCATCCCGGCATCCGCTTCCCGACGAAGACGGTCACGATCTCCGGCCCGTTCCCGGCTCGGCCGAGCTGATCCTGTCCACCCACTCGCATGTTTTCCGTTTCCACCGCGACACGCGCGAATTCAGAAAAGACCCCGATCTGGGGGACCGCGTCGAGGTCAAGGGCATCGACATCCACCCCGTGAGCGGCCGGACACTCGTGGTGCAGGCATCCGGCGGCAACTGGTGGGCGACACATGTCGAGCAACTGCACCCCGCCGCGAGGATATCTCCCGCGAAGGCGAAAATCTACAAGGCCCGCTGGCATGTCGGCGGCGGGGTGAAACCCTTGCCCGGCGGCCCGCTTGAAGAAACCGCCAGCCGTGGTGTGACAGCGCGAGATCCCTCGACGATTGTTCGCGAGGGGGACACCTACTGGACATTTTTCACCGGGCGCGGCGTGCCTTCGCTTTACTCGAAGGATCTGGTGACATGGAAACGCGGACCCGCCGTGCATGCCGCCGCGCCGTCATGGATCAAGGAGGAAGTCCCGGCAAACGACGGGGTTTACTGGGCTCCGGACCTGATGAAGGTCGGCGGGCGGTATTTGCTATACTATTCGGTTTCCAGCTTCGGCGCGATGCGCTCGGCCATCGGGCTCGCCACAAACCCGACCCTCGATCCCGCGGACCCGGCGTTTCGCTGGACCGATCACGGAGTGGTGGTGCGCTCGCGTGACGGCGGTGACTTCAATGCGATCGATCCGGCGGTTTTCAAGGATGACGACGGCTCTCTATGGCTTTCATTCGGTTCGCAGTGGAGCGGCCTGAAACTGGTGGAGCTGGATCCGGCCACCGGCATGATGCTGAAACCCGCCGCGCCGATGACTCCCATCGCCGCCGGGAAATCCATCGAGGCCGCCTATATCTTCAGGCGCGGTGCTTATTATTATCTTTTCCTGAACCGCGGCGACTGCTGCCGCGGCGACCGGAGCACCTACCACATCAAGGTGGGCCGCGGCGATGGCGTCATGGGACCATACATCGCGCGGGACGGCACGCCCATGCTGGAAGGCGGCGGCACCATGGTGCTGGACGTGAAAACCGGGACGCTTACCGGCCCCGGTCACGCGGGCATTGTTTCCAAGGCTGGCAGGGAATGGTTCAGTTGCCACTTCGAGGCGGACGACCGCATGGGCGGCAAGGCCACCCTCGGGCTCATGCCCATCCGCTGGACGGATGACGCTTGGCCCGAGGTCACCCCGCCGGACAAGGCGGACGGCGGGTCCTGATATCATATTCCATGCCGCTATGGCGCGGCCGTGATGGCGATGCGGTAGAAGCGTCTTGCCGGAATGCCGGAATCGACGGCCGTCAGCGAGGAACCCGTGCCCGCGAGCGGGGAGACGGTCAGGTTCCGCCAATGGACGAGGTCAAGCGACCACAATGGCTGATAGAGATAGCCGACCTGCGACGGCCAGACGAGCGTGGAGGCGCCCGTCGTGCGGTTGATGGAAACCCGCGGAACGATCCGGTTGGCCGGCGAGCCGGGGACGACGGCACGCTCCAGCTCGAATTCCTGCCAGGCGTTGGAGTTGTCCGGATACTGTTCCAGCGGCAGCAGATTGCCGGTTTGACCGCCGGGAATGTCCCAGGCCATGCCGCTGTGGACGAAGTGGAACTTGAAGCGGCCGTTGGTTTTCGGCAGGATCCGCAGCTTTTGGTCGCCCGGATTCGAGATATTGTAATCGAGGAGATGACAATCCGCTCCGGCGGTGTTGGAGGCGTTCGGCACGCCGATCACGCGCGCCGGCGCGTTGCGACTGGAGGCTTTCAGATGGCCGTTTGTCACCGCGTCGAAACGCCAATGGAACCAGAGATTGTTTTCCCAGGAATACTGCACGATGCGGTCGCCATTGGAGTTTCCCGAGTTTTCTATGCACACATATTTGCCGGTGGTCGGGCGGATGAAATAGTCGCCCCACGGCTGGAGCCTCCAATGCTGGTTGATGGAGGTGTTCTGGGTGTTTTGCTGGATGCGGTCGTTGTTGGCGGTGCCCGCGTTGGCGATTTCCAGCACGAGACCGCTCTTCACGTTGCGGATTCTGAAGTAGCCGTTGCCGGCGTCCGTCAGGTCGAACTGCTGCGCGGTGTTGTTGCCGGTGTAGTCCCATGCGTGAAGCTTCGCGCCGGCGGCGGCGGAGTCGCCCTCGATGCACGCGCACTTGCCGCTGACCCATGAGACCAGCCGGAAGTGGTCCGCGTTTTCCGTGGGGGCGAGCGCCCAGCGCTGGTTCGGTCCGTTGTAGTCGTATGTCCACTGGTTGATTTGCGCACCGTTGGCGGTGTTTCCGCTGATGAGATCGATGGCCTTGCCGCTGTTGCGGTTGACGATCATGAAGTGCGCCGGGTGACGCGGCGCGCGGCCCGCCGGAGCGTTGGTGTTGTAAATGAGGCCGGCCCTCGCCGCGTCGGCGAAGTCCATCAGTATGGCCCCGAAGCGCCCGCTCGGGTTGGCGTTGAGGAAGGTTGTCAGCCGCGGGTTGATGTTGTTGGAAACGCCGGTGATGTCCGGAAGGCCGAACAATCCGCTGCGGACGCCGCTGGAGAAATTCACGTAGAGGGTGTTTGGCCCGCCATGGCGGGCCTCGTTGAGAATCGCGAGGATCTGGCCCCATTTGGTGTCGTTGTTGGAGACGTTGTAATTGTCCTGCACGCGCAGGGTGCCGCCGGTGCTGAAGGTGGTGTTGTCCGGCCAGTTCGAGGCGTTGATGCCCTTGGGGGTGGCGCTCGCTCCGAAACGGCGGAACAGGACGATCCTGCCCCGGACGGAATCAAGGGTCGGAATCGCCGGGCCAAGGTGCCATTTCTGCGGGCTTTGCACGACGTAGGCATCGAATGTGGCCTCGAACGAACGGGTGTTTCCGGAAGGGGTGTGCTCCTCCTTCACGCTCATGATCACGGTCTCTCCGGGGTTGGCGTTGAGGAAACCGATGGTGTCGTTGAGGACATCCGCGAAGTTGATATTCTGATAGATCGCCCCGTGGTGGATGGTGAAGGCGTCGTTGAGGTGCCGGCAGCGGATGTCGAGGAAGCGGATGCCGAGGAAGCGGATGCCCGCTTCGAGCTGGCCGGCGATGGTGAGATTCTGGCACTTGGCGGTGCCGCCGATCGGCTCGAAACGCGCGCCGGAATCGTGGGTTCCGGGAATCGAATACTGGGAGAGCGGCAGCGAGCCGTTCAGCAGGGACATCCAGTTGTTTCCCGCCGCCCGCGCGCAAGGAGCCAGGCAGGGGAGCAGGAGGGCAATGAAACGGACGGGGAAAGTCATCTCGACGGGTGGGTTTTCGGAAGCGGTCGCCGGACAAGGGCTAACGGGTTTCCTCCCCATATGCGACCCGATTCTCCGCATGGTTTACTCGGGATGGACCGCCCTCATTTCCTGGGGCCGGCTTTTGCCGGTTCGAAGGGCACGAAACCGATACGGCTGGCCGGGCTTTCGGCATGGAGTTTCCAGTTTCCTTCCCGCGGATTGCCGAAGAGGGGATCGGCGGCAATCGAGTGTTGGTCGTGACCTGATCGCGTCCATGCGCCGGCATCCATGCCCGCGAAATCCGGCGGGGTGCCGTCGGTGCGCCAGTAGAGGTTGTGATCGCACCCGAACTTCGCGGTTTTCCATGCGTTGCCGCCGAGCAGCGGTCCCTTTTCCCAGAGCACGATGTTGCGGGTAAAGGTGAACGAGAGGTGCGGCTCGGCGCGCGTGAACTGGATCTGGTGATCGCTGGCGAAGGCGAGGATGTTGTTGCGGATGACGTTGTCGCGTCCGTAGTGCTGGTGGAAGCCGCCGGTCTTGGTGTGATGGACGAGGTTGTTTTCCATGACGATGCCGGTGCTGCCTTCATCGGTGTAAAGCCCCCAGCCGCCGTAGTGTTTCGCGGTGACGTGATGGATGTGGTTGTTGGAGACCACGGTGCCCTCGGATGGCCCCAGGGTGTAAACCCCGCCCATGTCGCACAACCTGCCGTCACCGATGTGATGGATGTGGTTGAAGACGATCCGGTTCCGTTTGGCCGCGCTGGCATCATATCCCCAGCGCCAGCCGACCGACACCCCGGTGTAGGCGAGCCGCGCGATTTCGTTGTGCGAGACCAGGTTGTCACCGCTGTGGCCGATCCAGACGCCGACCGCACAGGGAAACACATGGCCGCCATCGATGATGCGATTGTCGGAAAAGTCCGCGTGGCCGGATTCATCCGCGGTGTTGGCCGGTGGGGACATCGAACCGACCCGCAATCCGCCCGCTCCGAGGTCGGTGGCCTCGCAGCCGGACACCTCCACCCGCTGGCAGCCGGTGCGGAACCACACGGCATAGCCGCCGGTGCCGGTGAAAACGCAGTTTTCAAAACGGATGTCCGATGCGTGATCGGCCTGCACCGAGCCTTCGATTCCCGCGGCGGCCTGCATCGGCTCGAAGCCTTCCGGCGGGCAGACCCATCCGGTGTGTTCGAAGCGGATGCCGCGGAATGAAACATGCGAGACCTTGGCATCGGGCCTTCCGCTGATGACGATCCATTGTTCCGCCACCGGCGCCACCGCCACGGTGGACTCCGGGGTTTCTCCCTCTCGCGGCTGATAGATGAGAATGCCGTCCGCTCCGAGATGCCACTCGCCCGGCGAATCGCAGGCGGCGCGGAGGTTTTCAAACACGAAGCCGGTTTTTGTGTCCCAGCGGTTCCATGGCTTCATCGGCTTGCCGGAGGTGATGAGTTTTCCGCTTTGCGGATCGACGGAATCGATGTGGCGGCGGGTGTTATCCCACTTGTGATAGGCGAGAAGCCTCAGCGAGGGGAGGTCCGCCGCAGGCAGGGTCGCCAGCATGGCCAAAGCCGCCGGATCGAAATCGACGGTCTGGCGCGCCCGGTTCCTGTTTCCATCGATGGCGGACTCGGAAATCGTCCGGGCTGTTAGGGAGCCCTGGTTCGGATGCCTGGCCGGAGTGGCGCGGCGGCCGTTCACCCGCAGTTGGTCGAAACGGGTGCCTGCGGGAAGTTTCACGGTCCATGCGCCGCCTTCACCGCTTTCAAATGGCGGCAGCGTCCTGCCTCCCGATATCACCGGCCGCGCGCCCTCCGCCGGACGCCAAACGATTCCCGCGCCTTCGCCACCGGAGTGCTCCGGCCCAAGGCGAAGCGGCCCGCCGATCCGGTGGACGCCATCGGCAAGCACCAGTTCGACCGGGCGGTCCGGATGTTTGCGCCTGGCATCGAGCAAGGCTTCGGGAGCCTTTTCCAAGGGCAAGCCATCCGCGCCACCGACCTTGATGACGAGTGGTGCGGCGCTCGCGGATTCAAGTAGCGCCGCAGCGAAAAATGCCACTACGGATACGGGGGTGAGATCGCGCATGAACATGGTTCGCTTTGGGAAGCTGGCTTCTTTCAAGGGGGCGGTGGCCGGTTGTTGCTTTCGCCGAATGGGATGATGGCAAGCAAGGGTGTTGCGCGTGAGAACGAGGTTCAGGGCGACGTTGGCGCGCCGGTAGCGGCGCCGGTCTTCCCGCCAGACGTGGTGGTCACGCTTGTGATGGTTTTTGTTTTCGACAATCCAATGGTTTCGCGCCGCCCACCCGGGGCGCTCCGCCTCGTCGGGACTCAAACCCGAAATGAAGCGGCGCGCGTGCTCACGCCCGTTTTCCGGATTGGTTTTCCCCACCCGCTCGCGCCGGTTCCTCGAGATGCCAGGCGGCGGCACACCGGACGAGCACGGCCACCATCTCGTCTTGACGGAGGGTGAACTGACAGAGCCGGTCTCCCGGACCGCGTCCGGCCAAACGCCCTGGAGCGCGCCAACAAACCGCATTTATATCATTGACGATATGCGGGTGACGGGTGCTTAATTCCGCTTGCAATGAAACAGGAACGAAGGGTGAGTGTGTTGCGGATGATTCTGGGCACAATTGCCGTCTTGCTTCCCTCATGTGGCGACAAGGGGCTCAAGCCCGAGATCAGCGCCAATGAACATCAATTAATAGAACTTGAGCATCGTCTGAAACTGTTGGGATTCCGCGCCGGGCGGGCGGATTCCGGCTCCTTCGGCGAACTGCGGACACTTGAGGAAACCCTGGCCTCTGCCGCCGGCCGCATTCGCGGCATGGTGGCGACGCGGATCTGGAGAAACAGTTCGCCGAGACCCAGGCCCGGGTGATGCGGGACCGCCGCGACCTGGCGATCGGACTCGAGACCGAACGGCTGGTCGTCCGTGACGGGCGATCCTTTGACAAGGTGAGAATCGTTTCGGTGGACGACGGGGGAGTTTCGATCCGCCATGAGCAAGGCGCCGCAAGGTTGCGCTACGCGGATCTGACTCCCGAGCAACAGGCGAAGTTCGGCATGGACGCCGCCCTCGCAGCCGCCGCCGAGAAACGCGAGCGTCAGGAAATCGCCGCCTACGACCAATGGCACGAAGCCGAGACGGCCAAGTCCGGGCAAACCGAGAGGCGCGGGGCCGCCCTGGCGGCGCGGCGGCGCACTTCGGCCGCCGCCGACCGCGGCCCGGCATCCGCCCCGGATGATAGCCGGCGCACCGGCGCGCTGTCACAGCCGGCGCGCACCTTCGGCTCGGGATCGATCTATGGCTCCAGCCGCTACCGGTCCTCCCGCCCCACGTACCGTAATGCCTATTACTACCAGTCCTACACTCCGCGTTCCGGCTACCCCCGGGTCAACACCCTGAAGGATCTCCCGTCATACACGCCGAACCGTGGCAGCGTCATCACTCGGTGAGGCTCGCAACAGTTTCATGAAAACACCCCTATTCCCGGTCGCCGCCACGCTTGTCGCGGCCATGTTGTGCTGCTCTTGCGGCGATGATCCCAAGCTGGTGGAAAAACGCGACCGGCAGCGGGCCGAAATCACCCGGCTCAAGGGTGAAATCGCCCTCATTGAGGAGAAACTCAAATCGATGCCGCCGGATGTCAGCGGGGAACTGGAAACCGCGCGCAAGCGGAGCGCCGAGCAGACCGCGGAGGTGGAGAAACTCGAAAAGGAAATCGCGGAACTCGAAGCGAGGAAACGTGCGATCCAGTCCGAGTTCGACAGCTACCGGGCGAAGTATCAACTGAAGTGACAACCCCAAAACCCTCAACTCACCATGGGCTTTACGGATATGATGTCGAGCGGGCGCGGGCCCGGAGTGATCGGAATGCTGCTGGCCATGGTCGTGTTGGTCGGCTTCGGCGTGTTGTTCCTGTTTGCCTTCGATGAGGGCTTCCAGGGCAAGGAGCAGTCCATTGAGGCGCTCATCGGCCATCAGGAGAAGGAACTCGACGACCTCAAGCTGGGAATCGATGCGGGAACCAAGCGTCTGGCCGACGCTCCCGCGCGCACCAACACCGCGCGCGAACTTTCCGGCATCAGGCGGGAAAACCAATACCGCGAGGGTGAGATCGACAGCCTCCGGAAAGGAATCGTCACCGCGGGGGAGACGGTTTCCGCCAAGCTCGGGGAGTTCGAGTCCTACAAGGACGAATACCGGACCTTCATCCGTGCCAAGGCCAAGGGCGCCACGATGGAACGGCTGGAGTGCCGCAAGGGTGAGGTGTATGAGAATGTTTCGGTCCGCGAGGTCAATGCCGTGGGCATGCAGATCATCCATGATGGCGGCCAGAAACGGATACCCTTCGAGGATCTGCCAGCCGAGTTGCAGGATCTCTATCAGTTCGATCCGGCGCAGAAGGCGGCCGCGATCGCCCGCGAGGAGGCGGAGCGGGGCGAGCATGACGCGGCCGTCGTCGCCGTCCGGGAGGCGGTGGGCGCGCAGTTGATGGAGCAGAAGGAGCAGGAGGCCGCCGCCAGGCGTGTGAAAGCCGCCGCCGCGCTCAGAACCATGCAGGCGAGGGTAATCGCGCTCGGCGAGGAAATCCGCCAAATGGAGGAGGCGCTTGTGCTTGAAGTCCGCAAGCCCCTGAGCCGCGCTCCCCAGATGAGGCAGCAACTTGCGGCGAAACAACGCGAGCGCGCCGAGCTGAGGGAGAAGGTGGACCGCCTCAGATCAAGCCTCTAACGGCAACACCATGCTATCGGCCGAAGACCATTCGGGATTGATCACGTTTCTTGCCGGCATCATCGTTCTGGTGCTGGCTGGCTTGGGCTTGTCCCTGCTGGTGGACCGGCGCTTCGATTTCTCCCGGGCCACCGCCGAGTCCGAGAAGGCCATCCGCGCGGGAGGGGAGGATATCGCGCACCTGAGCGCCCGGAGAAACGAGCTTCACAGGGAATTGGAACTGGGCGGATCCGCCAGAACCTTGGCGGCCGGGGAATACTCCTCCCTCAAGGCGGGGGCGGACGAATTGGAAAAACGCCTCGCCGATTCTCGCCGCCGCCTGGAGGCGCTGAAGCCCGAACTTCCCGCGCTGGAGGAAACGTTTGCCCAATACCGCGAACGCTACCGCCAATCCGAGTGGGCGGGGGCGGTCGGCGAATCGCTTGGCACCCTGGCGCTTCGCGGCGGACGCGAATACCGGAGCGCGCGCATCTCGAAGGTCACCGAAGTGGGTCTGGAGATCCGCCACGAGGACGGCATCGCCAGAGTGCAGGCTCCGGACCTTCCGTCGGAGTTGCGCGCCCGCTTCCAGTGGGACGACGCGCGGAGAACCAAGGCGCTGCGCGAGGAGCGCCGGAGTCACGAGGAAATCACCCGCACCGCGCCGCAGGTTGTGGAAAAACCGCGGGCACCGGAACCCCGCGCCCGCCCCTCGCGCCGCGAAACGCCCGCCGAGGATCAGGCGAGCCGCCTGCGGGCGGATGTCATTCACTGGCAAACCCGCACCCGCTCCCTGAGAAAAGAGCACCAATCGGCCCTTTCCCGGGCAAGTTATGGCGCCGCATCGGTGCCCGGATCGCTCGAGACCTGGCAGGCACGCGCTTCCCGGCTGGGCAAGGAACTCACCAAATCCCGGACCAATCTGGCAGTCGCCCGCAATCGCCTCGCCGTGATGTCACCCTCCGATCCGCTGCTCCGGGCGGAACCCGAAATCGAATGACATCCCATCCTTTTCGCATGATCGGAGGAAAACCGTATTGCCTGCCGCCGCCGGATTACGTGCAATCCCGCCGTGCGTTACGAACCCGTCTCCCAGGATTTCTTCATCCGCAACCGCGACAAGCTCCGCGCCCTTCTCAGGCCTAACAGCATTGTCATCGTCCTCTCCAACGATGTGCTGCCCACCAATGCCGACGGCACCATGGGCTTCAGGCAAAACAGCGACCTCCTCCACCTCTCCGGCATCGATCAGGAGGAAACCGCCCTCGTCCTCATGCCCGATGCCGTCGATCCGAAGGAGCGCGAAATCCTCTTCGTCAGGGAAACCAACGAGCACATCGCCGTCTGGGAAGGGGAAAAGCTCAACAAGGAGCAGGCGCGCGCCGCTTCCGGAATCGAGCGAGTCGAATGGAGCCACACCTTCGAGGGATTCCTGCATCGCCTGATCCCGCAGGCCGACCACGTTTACCTCACCACCAACGAACACCTGCGCGCCGCGGCCGTGGTGCAGACGCGCAACGACCGCCTTATCCGCGACTGTCAGGCCCGCTATCCCCTTCACCGCTACGAGCGCCTCGCGCCGCTCATGCACCGGCTGCGCATCACCAAGCAGCCCGAGGAGCTTGTCGCCATCCGCAAGGCTTGCGAGATCACCGAGGCGGGATTCCGCCGACTCCTCGGATTCATCAAACCGGGCGTCGGCGAGTGGGAGATCGAGGCGGAACTCATTCACGAGTTCGTCCGCCGGGGGTCCCGCGGCTTCGCCTACCCCCCCATCATCGGCTCCGGCGCGAACGCCTGCGTCCTCCACTACGTCGATAACAGCAAAGTCTGCCGTGATGGCGACATGCTCCTCCTCGACGTCGCCGCCGAATACGCCGGCTGGAACTCGGACCTCACCCGCACCGTGCCCGTCAACGGCCGCTTCACCAAACGCCAGCGCCAGGTCTACGGCACCGTGCTGCGCGTCTTCCGCGCCTGCAACGGCATTCTCCGCCCCGGCAACAATCCGCTCGACTACCAGAAACAGGCCGTCGAACTCGTCGAGGAGGAACTCGTCGGCCTGGGCCTCTTTACCGCCAGGGAGGCCCGCGAACAGGGCCCCGACAAACCGCTGGTCAAAAAATACTTCATGCACGGCGTCTCCCACCACCTCGGGCTCGATGTCCACGACGTGGCGCCGCCGCACGAGCCCTACGCCGAAGGCATGGTATTCACCATCGAGCCCGGCATCTACATTCGCGAGGAAGGACTCGGTGTCCGCCTCGAAAACGACGTCCTCATCGGCCGCGACTCAAACGCCGACCTCATGGCCGGCATCCCCATCGAGCCCGACGAGATCGAGGATCTCATGAACCGCGCGTAATCATCCGGATCGGCCCGGAGGGGGGCGCGACCCTGTTGTCGTGTCCGCACAAGAGCCACCAAAGCCCGGCCACATCGCCCGGTTCGGAGGAAACGGTGGTGCAAGCGGAGGATTGATTATTTGTGTCTCTTCTTTTTTCACTCGCCCGCCGCTCCGCTCAGGCGGTGCCGGCGAGCTTGTGATTCAGGGCGATGGAGCGGCGGAGGGCGCGCATCACATCGACCAAGCCGCCGTGGTTTCCCGCAGCGACGGCGCAGGCGGGGTCGTGCTTGGCGTGGCGGCTGACGTAGCGGCCGATCTCGGCGTAGAGCTGGCGCATCTGGGTGTCGAGCACGCCGCTTTCCGCGCGGAGCAGTGAGATTTCCTTGTTGCCCTCGCCAATGATCTGGAAAGCGCCGGAGGCCTGGACGCGGCGGAGTTGGCGTTGCTCGCGGAGTTTCTCGTCCACGAGGTCGAGCTTGGCGTCTCCTTCCTCGATGAGGCCGGCGATTTCCTGGCGTTGGTTTTTCAGCACGTCGAAGCGTTTTTTCAGCTCGATGAGGCGGGATTTGACGGCCGTGACCTGCTCGCGGATGTCGGTGCCGGGAACGGCTTCGGTGGTCAGGACCTCGAGTTTGGTCTTCAGTCCGGTGTAGCTGCGGCGCACTTCGCGGGCATCGGCGACGATCTGGTCGCGGCGGATGGCGAGCTGTTCGAGTTCGGCGAGGAGTTCCGAGCGTTCGTCGATGAGTTCCTGGCTGGTCTCCGGCGTGGCGTTGAGGAGGTTGGCGCGCTCCTCGTGGGCGTGATCGAGGCGCTGCTGGCATTCTTCGAGCCTGCCGCGGACCTCGTCGCGTTCCTTGACCAGCTTGCGGAGGTTCCAGTATTCGACGGAGAGGGCCTCGATGTTTTCCACGCGCTCCCAGATGGCGGCACCGAGGTAAGCCTCGGCCTCGCGCAGCAGGTGCATCTCGCTGGCGGCGTCCGACATGCGCTGGCCCTTCCGGAAGTATCCGAAGGCTTGCGCGATGCGGGCGACAGCGTAGCGGGAGGGGGTCATCAGGCCTTGGCTGCGATGCGTTTCTGCAGGTTCTCGATCACGGAAAAGTCTTCCAGGGTGGTGACATTGCCGGAGACGGTGCCGGTGGTGACGAGTTCCTTGAGCAGACGGCGCATGATCTTGCCGGAGCGGGTTTTGGGCAAGCCCGGAGCGAAGTGGAGGTCGTCGGGTTTGGCGATGGCCCCGATGACCTTGCCGACGTGGCCGCGGAGTTCCTCGCGCAGTTCGGGGGATTCGTCGAAACCGCCCTTGAGGGTGACGAAGGCGGCGACGGCCTGGCCCTTGAGGTCGTCCGGGCGGCCGATCACCGCAGCCTCGGCCACGGCGGGATGGGAAACCAGCGCGCTTTCGATTTCCGCGGTGCCGAGGCGGTGGCCGGAAACATTGAGCACGTCGTCGAGGCGGCCGATGATCCAGAAGTTTCCGTCCTTGTCACGGCGCGCGCCGTCGCCGGCGGTGTAGAGGCCCGGGTAGTCGGACCAGTAGGTTTTCCTGAAGCGTTCCTCGTCGCCATGGATGTTGCGGATCATCGACGGCCATGGCTTGCGGATGACGAGGCGTCCTTCCTGGCCGGGTTTGCACTCCTTGCCGGCGTCGTCGAGGATGGCTGCGTCAATGCCGAAGAAGGGCATGGTGGCGGTGCCGGCCTTGAGCGGCGTGGCTCCGGGCAGCGGGGAAATGAGGATGGCTCCGGTTTCGGTCTGCCACCAGGTATCGACGATGGGGCATTTGCCGCCGCCGATGTGCTTGTGATACCAGTTCCACGCCTCGGGGTTGATCGGCTCGCCGACGGAGCCTAACAGCCGCAGCGAGGAGAGATCGCAGGCGGCGGGAAAATGGTCGCCCGCCTTGATGAAGGCGCGGATGGCGGTGGGAGCGGTGT
>CAZKQK010000031.1:0-44683 GCA_964554865.1 uncultured Luteolibacter sp.
CCGCGGATTCCGCGAGCCGGGGATCCGCCCGCGGATTGTCCGGCGGCGCGGGCGGAAGTGCCGGTGGTGACTGCCTGCCGTCCGAAATTTCGCCGGGGATTTCGGCACTGACAGCCGGGAGGGATTCCTCGGCGGCGGAGAAATCCGGTCCTCCTAACATGGCGAGGGCAAATGGCAGGAATTTCATGGTTGAGTGGAGTTTCCGTATGAATCAACCGATGTCGATGCCGTTCGAGCAAAAAATCGGAGTGAATCCGCCACGTTGACCGGCAAGACGCGCGGCTCGGTCGCGATCCCGCCAAACAACGACACGGAACTGAAATTCGTTAAAATTTTGTTTTGCTGATTTATCAAGGTTTTCGGCGTCAAGGGTGCGAATCAGGAGAGAGGTTTCTGGCGATTAAACCACTCAATTTCAAGTCTATATCCTGATTTATTTTATGCATATATGCACAGTAATTCAAATCGGCCGGTTTTGCTACGATCCCGGGTTTGCTGCCAACGACCCATGAACTTCGTCACGCGCTGTCTTCCCTGCTGGTGAGGAGAGGTTCCGCCCGTGGCTGGACCCAGGAGGATTTCGCACGGGTTTCGGGAATCGAACGAAGCTACCTGACGCGGATCGAGCAAGGAAACTGTACTCCCACGCTGAACACCATTTTCAAACTCGCCGCCGCATTCCGCATGAAACCGAAGCGGTTGGTGCGAGAAATCGAGGATGAACTGGCTAAGATCAAGGATTCAGAACCGTCGTGAACCCATCGATTGCCCTCATCGTCAGTTTGATCCACGCCTTCGGATCGGGGTGCCGGAATCCCTGTCCACTCCCGCCAAAAGGTCGGGGTGAAGGCGAATCCGGAACACCGGGACAAATGCGCCGCGCACCTTTTTGAAAGGTTGGCCCGGCGGGGGCGCGAGCGACTGGAGCAGTTGGCGCAGGCGCAGGAATGCCTTGCTAACGCGGTAATATTCGGCGTCGGCGAGGGATGGATTCCTCCATTGGCCATCGACGGCCAGTCGCATCAACATCCCGATGGGGTGGTCCTCCTGAAGCTGGCTGTTCGGCGGAAAACGGTATTTCCCCTCCTGACCGGGAGCCTTGAGCAGGATGGTTCGCCCGGCGGTCACCTTGACGTTGACCTGATCCCAGGTCAGGCCATTTCCGGCGTGGATCGCGGCGCGGACGCCGGAAACATCGGAGGACCGGCGACTTCGTGAGGCCGGCAACGGAATCCGGGTGGCAGGGAACAGCACCGTGCTGTCGGGCCGGGCCGAGAGAGACCGGAACAAACAGGGATAGTTTCCCAGATTGCCGGGCGGAAGGAATAGCAATACGGCGCGGACATGTCCGAACGCATCCTGCGCGGAGTCAACCCGCCGCAAATGCCCCTCGCTTTCCCATGGTGCGCACGCGTCCCAATCCTCGCCGAGGTGGCGTTTCCAGTGGCAACGCGCCGAACTCGATGCGCCGAGAGCCTCAAGCGCTTTCCAGGACGAAGCCTTCATGGGAGTTGTTGGAAAAACCGTATTCGGCGAGCCATGGTTCGATGGCGTCATCGAGATGAATCCCGGACACCTTGTCGCGCAGCGGGGAGAGGACGATCGGCACCATGCGCCGTCTCACGGCGATTTTCAGATTGATCCGCACTTCGAGCAAATTCACGATCCGGAGAAACACGGGGTTCGTTTCCCGGATGCCCGCAAACACGTTTCCCTTTCCAAGCGTGACGTGGGTGCCGCACGGAAGCACGACCTTGAGGGGGGCGAGTTCCGCCATCTGGATGCGGGAACCGGGCTGGCGTTGCAGACACGACGGACCTTCGCGGAGAGGTTCCAACGAGTGGCGTTTGGAATGACCAAGGGCGTTTGCCGAGCCATGAAACACCGTGCCGAATGCCTGCCGACAGATCTCCCGCAACCTGACTCCCAGGCCGAAAACCTGCCATTCGCCCGTCAGGTGGCGGATTCATGGGGATTCACCAAGTTTTATCAAACCGGGATCGCGCTCCTTCCGGACTATTTCCATTCAAAGCATCAGGCGGGTCTGGCGGGATAGACCTGGCCCTCGGGCAGATCGAGGAAGGCGGCGGCGCGTTTTTCGTCGAGCGGGCCGGGCTTGAAGATGGGCGTGCAGTTTTGTGCGAGGGCCTTGAGGGAATCGAGTTCGGCGGGCTTGATCGGCCGGTATTTGAGGGCGGCGGCCACGGTTTTGCCGAAGACATCGAAGTAGCTGGTGGGCAGGGTGGAGACCATGCCGGGCGTGGAAAGCACCCAGTCCATGGCGAGCTGGTATTCGGCGGCTTCCTCGAGCGGGCGATACCACCAGTCGTAGGTTTTCTCCACATCCCTGGGCCAGAGGCCGCGGGAGGTGGGCTTGATGGAGATGAGTGAAACGCCCTTGGCCACGGCGCGGTCCGCCACCTCGCGGCCGAAGCCGGTCTTGAACCACTCGACGAAGCTGATGGGAAACATGCAGGAGTCGAAATCGAATCCCTCCATGGCGGCGAGCGCGGCTTCGGTGGTGTGGGCGGAGAATCCGATGTGGCGGATTTTTCCCTCTTCCCTGGCTTTGAGGATCATTTCGAGCACGCCGCCGGGGCCGAGAGCCTCCTTGACCTCGTCCTCGCGCTGGAGGCAGTGGAGTTGATAGAGATCGAAGTGATCGGTTTTGAGGCGCTTGAGCGAGCGTTCGAGTTCGATGCGGCCCTCCTTCGCGTCGTCCTTCTGGGTTTTGCAGGCGAGGAAGTACTTGTCGCGCGGCACGCCCTTGAGGGCCTCGCCGGTCTTGATCTCGCACTCGCCGTTTCTGCCGTAGGCGGGGGCGACGTCGAAGTAGTCCACACCGAGGTCCAGGGACTTGCGGACTTCATCATTGGCGGCCTTCTGATCGCCGTTCTTGAGCGCGAGGCAGGGGTAGCCGACAACCGGCAGCGTGCGTCCGGTTTTCCCGAGCGGCCGGCGTTCGATTCCGTTTTTACCGGCCGCGACGATGTCCGCGGCACCGGCGATGGCACTGGCGCCGACGGTTCCGCCAACGCTTGCGAGGAAGGTTCTGCGTTTCATGATCGTGATGTCATTCGGATTCCCTGCCGACGCCCGCGGTGCTGTTCTCGGCGGGGAGGATGTCCTGGGTGAGGCGTTTCACGCCGTCTTCGGCGAGTTTGCTTTGGGGGTGGATGCTGCGGGCCTTGAGGTACCAGGAGAGGGAGGAGCCGGTTTGCCTGGGGGTGCGGTCCTCGAATTGTTTCGCCTTATCGAGGGCCTTGGTGAAGTCGGCGACCTTGGGGGCGAGGAGTTCGAGTTCGCGGCCGAGTTTGGGATCGTCCGGGAATTGTTCGCGGAGTTCGGCCAGTTGTTCCCAGGCGGCGTAGTTTTGGCCGACCTTGGAGAACTCGGAGGCCTTGCCGAGGGCGGTCTCGATTTTGACGAGATTGCCCATGATTTGCTTGAAGGCGTCCTCGCGGGTGGCGTCGCCCTGGATGGAGGGGGCGATCTCGTATTGGCGGCGGGCGATTTCGCGGAAGTTTCCTTCTGTTAGAAGGCGGTCGAAGTCGTTGCGGATGGTGACGAGGCCGCTGGCGCTGGTGATGAGGTTGCGGAACTCGGTGAGTTTGGGATTGGTGGGCCAGATTTCGGTGGCGGCCTTGATTTTCTCGGCGGCCTTGTCGCTTTCCTTGGCGAGGAGGTGGGCCTTGGCTTCCTCGATGGCGAGGTCGGAGGCGAGGGTGTAGGCGGCGATGGCGCTATCGACCTTTGAGGAGGGGAAGTCCTTGGCGGTTTGTTTGAGTTTATCGGCGAGTTCCTTGGTCTTGGTGTAGTCGCGCGCCTGGAGGGTGCCGTAGAGTTCGTGGAGGTTGCGCACGTATTCGAGGACGCGGCGTTTCTTCCCAAGCGGCAAGGTGGCGACGGGGGCGAGGTATTCGCCGAGTGCGTAGGCCTCCATGAGGCGTTGGGAGGCGGAGTGGAGTTCGTCGCGTTCGAGCAGGAGGTCGAAGGCCTCGATGTATTTGGCGACCTCGCGGATGGCCTCGTTGGAGAGGGAATCGAGCGAGGCGACGGTGGGGCTCACGCCGACGGATTCGGAGAAGAGTTTGGAGACGTCCGAGTTTTTATCAACGCGCAGGGTGGCGTCTCCGTCCTTCCAGATCTGGTTGTAGAAACGGGCGGCCATGAGGACGTGTTCG
The DNA here is from genome assembly GCA_964554865.1 of uncultured Luteolibacter sp. Classification (GTDB taxonomy): domain Bacteria; phylum Verrucomicrobiota; class Verrucomicrobiia; order Verrucomicrobiales; family Akkermansiaceae; genus Luteolibacter. The sequence goes on from CAZKQK010000031.1 coordinate 4,185, forward strand.
TAGCGGCGCTGGACGAACCACTGGATCATGCTGACCTGGTATTGGGCCTTGGTTTTGAGTGTCTGGGCCTCGGTGCGGGCGATGTTCGCCTTCTTGAGGGCCTCGATTTCCGCGATGCGGCGGAGGATGTCGGCGTAGCGCAGCGAGTTGTTGCCGGTGCCGGGGGTCTGGGTGATCGGGCTGCGGTTGTTGCGGTTTCCCTGGCCACCCTGGCCCTGACCCTGGCCACCGCCCGGGGAGCGAACGGCTCCGAGGTCGCTGTCCCGCTCATGGCGGGCCTTCCAATCGCCGTCCGAGATGATGGCGCGCTTTTCGGTGTCCATCGTCGCGTTGAGTTTTTTCAGGCCGTTGACGTCCTGTTTGGCGAGCAGGGCCATGTAGATGGACTCGGCGAGGGACATGCAGAGGTTGGCGTCGCCGGGGTAGGAGGAGGCGGTGGGGAGGAGCTTGAAGCCGGAGTAGAGGTTCGGGCCGCCCTCGCGGAAGGGGGAAACGCTTCCGAGGATCTCGGCGATGGTTTCCCGGTAGCGGACGGCCGCATCGTCGCTTTCGGGCGGCTGGCTGAGGTATTTCTCGAAACGGGCCTTGAGCAGGCGGTTGTCACCGAGCGGGATGGCGACGCCGCCGACGGTGATGGTTTCGGCCGCGGGATCGAGCATCGGGATTTCCTGGCCGAGCAGGCCTGGGGATTCCTGCCGCTGCGGGGCGGCGGCGGTATCCTGGGGCGGCGCCTGTTGGGCGGGCTGCTGCTGCTGCGCGGGCGGGGGGGTGTAAACCTGCGCGTGGGCAAGTCCGGCGGTGAGCAGGGGAAGGAGTATCCGGGTTTTCATGCGCGGGCGGGTGGGTTGTTTCAAAGCCGGTTGACGCCGGTGGCCACGGCGATGCCGCCCTGGCGGAACTTCACGCGGAAGGCGTATTTCTGTTTGGTGTCGATGTTGAGTTTGTTGAACTCGGCGGGGATCTCGATGCCGATGAATTCGTCCCCGCCGGGGGTCTGGACCTTCAGACTGACGAGTTGGCCGCGGTCGGTGGTCCATTGGAGTTTTTCGTCGATCTGGCCTTCGATCACGTATTCGTTTCCACGCAGGCTGTTGCCGTTTTCGAGGAGTTCCCCGATGTCGAGGGGCGAGATGTCGCCGAAGGAGGCGGTTTTTTTGCCGAGCATGGATTTGCCGGCGAAAATGGCCACGGCGAGGGCGGCGGCGGCACCGATGATGATGCCGGGATTGAGACGGGAACTAGCGCGACGGGCCATGGGAATTTTGGAGATGCAGGGATGCTGAAAAGCAGGGAATCTGGAATGGGCAGCGAGTCAAAATGGCAGGGGAAGCGGAAAAATCGAGGGTAAAGAAAGCGTTCCGGATTTCAGCGTCGCGGTTTTCCCGTATTTCGGTTTTTCCCGTCAATCCCACTGCGGGCGGCAGGCACCGGCCCAAGCGGCGATAAGGGCGACGCCGATGTGGGCGAACAGGGCGTAGAGGCAGACGGTTTGGGCGGACAGCCCGGTGTCCACGACGGATTTGACGGCGTCATGGACCTGGGTTTGCAGGGCCTCCACCGAGCCGGACCAAGCCCAGTAGGCGGAGATGAAGGGCCGGGTGAAGGCTTCTATTTTTTCAGGCAGGGCGAGCACCGCGCCGGAGAGCGGGAGTTGGAATCCGACGAGGTAGATCGAGAGCAGCGAGGCCTGCTCGGCGGTGCGCATGAGCGAGGAAATGGCGAGGCAGATGGTGGTCATCGCGGCGTTCACCAGCAGCAGGAAACCGGCGTGCTGGACAAAATCGCCGCGGAACTGGCCGAAGAAATTCACGAAAAACGCCATCCACAGCGATTGCACGATCACCAGGCAGGCGAGGAAGGCGACCTTTGATGCCAGATAGGCCGAGGGCCTCAACCCGCCGAATTTCTCTTTTTCGTAGATCTGGCGCTCGCCGGCGATTTCCCGGGCCGAGTTGTTGGAGCCCATCAGCGAGAGCAGGACCACCTGGAACATGATGATGCCGGAAACGGCGGAGCCCACCTTGGCCTGATCGGCCCGGACGTTGGCCTCCTCCATTTTTTCGGCGAAAATGTCGGTCTGCTTGGTATCGGAGAAACGCCGGATGGGCTCGTCCGCCTTTTCGCTGAAGAGGGTGACGAGGATCGGGAAGCAGACGAGGATGGCGAGTTGCAGGAAAACCTGGGCGCGATCCCGGAAGAAAATCCGCCATCGCCGCGAGAGCAGGATGGCGAATTGTGAGAAAAACCCGGGCATTCGCAGCGCCTCGGGGCGGTTCTGTGTGGTCGCGGCGGGCACGCTGGCCACCGCAGCCTCGTTTTCGAGGTTCTTCTGTCCGGCAGCCGCGGGTTTCTCCCCCTTGGTCTCCGGCGGCGCTTGGAGAGCCCCGCTGGCGATCAGTTTGGCGCGGTTGCGATCCAGCATTTTCTGATAGGATCCGCAGTGCTTCCGCCATGAGTTGTGCCAACGCTCGGACGCCTGGGTGGCCAGGCGCGGGTAAACCTCCTCGGTATCGTGGACGGAAAAGTAGTGGGTAAGCTGCTCCGGAGGCCCGTAATACGCCACCCGGCCCTCGTGCAGCACCAGGATCGAATCATACAGTTCCAGATGCGAGAGCGAGTGGGTGACCGAGAGCACGATGCGTCCGTCCTTGCGCGAAAGGTCGTGCAGCAGGCGCACGATTTCGCGCTCCGAGCGGGGATCAAGCCCGGATGTCACCTCGTCGCAAAGCAGCAGCTTGGGATCGGAAACCAGCTCCATCGCCAGGCCCAGCCGACGTTTCTGGCCGCCGGAAAGCACCTTCACCTGCCGGTCGCTGATGGCGCTCAGCCCGGTTTCCTCCAACACCCGGTCGATGCGGGCATCGAGTTCCGCCGCAGTCCTGCTTTTCACCCGCAACCGGGTGGCGGCCTCCACCGATTCGTCCACCGTCAGCGGATCGTAGGCGATGGAAAACTGCGGCACGTAGCCGATTTCCGAAGGGTCGAAATCCCCGTCCTCCGACAGGTTGCGGCTTTCCCAAAACAGCGCTCCGGCGGACTCCGGGTTCAACCCGGCGATGGTCTTCAGCAAAGTGGTCTTGCCGCAGCCCGACGGGCCGACGATGGCCATGAAATGCCCCTTCGGCACGGCGAGGGATACGCGGTCCACCAGCGGGACATCCTCGCCTTCCTTCTCGATGGTGAAACTGACTTCCTTGAGTTCTAACACGGGCAGGGTTGTGGCTAGGCAGCAAACGGGTTGAAACGGCTCCGTCTATCGGCCGGGCGAAAAAGTTTCACTCAATCCAGCGGCACGATCCGCACCTTCCCGCCAACCGCCCGGCCCAGGTTCGCCGAGAGAGTGGGGGACATGCCACTTGGCCCCGGATTTTCCGCGGCTCCGTCCAGCGCGTTGCGCAGCGCGCCCTCGACCAATTGACCGCAATGGATCTTCATCGGTGGCAGTGCCCCGAGGTCGCCCGCAAGCTCGCTGGCACCGAGCGATGCCGCCTCCTCCACCGTCTTGCCGCGCAGCAGTTCGGTGGCCATGGACGCCACCGCGATGGCCGTCTGGCAGCCGAAGGCCTGGAATGACGCGCGGTCGATCACCCGCTTGCCGTCTTTTTCGGTGAACTTCAGCCACATCCTCAGCATGTCGCCGCACTCCGGAGACCCCACGGTGCCCACCGCGTCCGCGTCCGGAAGCTCGCCCTGATTCTTCGGGTTCGCCAGCGCGTCCCGCACTTTGGATTCGAAATCACTCATGATCGGAAAAGCAATCCCGGCCCCAAGCCGGTCGCGGAAGCTAATGCCACAGCTCCCCCTGAGCAAGCTTTGCGCCACGCTTGCTAGATTCCAGCCGCCCACCGCCGTATCCCGGTCATGTGGAAACCCATCGCCCTGCTCCTGGCCGGTATCGCCCCGCTCTCCGCCGCGCTTCCGGACCTTCCCCACCCGCGCCTCTGGCTCACCAAGGCCGAAGAACCGGCCATCCGTGAAAAAATCGCCCGCGATCCCCTGGCCGCCAGACTCCACCAGGCCGTCCTCGCCGAAGCCGACCGCATCCTCAAACAACCGACCTGCCAATACCGCATCCCCGACGGCAAACGGCTCCTCCACGAATCCCGCCTCGCCCTCCACAACATCTCCCATTGCTCCTGGGCCTGGCGCTTCACCGGCCGCGGGGAATACCGCCAGCGCGCCATCACCGAACTCGAAGCCGCCTGCGCCCTCAAGGACTGGAACCCCTCCCACTTCCTCGACACCGCCGAAATGGCCACCGCCGTCGCCTGGGGCTACGACTGGCTCCACCCCTCCCTCACCCCGGAGCAGCGGAAAACCTGCGAATCCGCCCTCGTCCACAAGGCCCTCAAGCCTGCCCAGGCCGTTTATCTCCGGAAAAACTGGTGGACCCGTCCCGGAAACAACTGGTCACAGGTCTGCGGTGCCGGAATCTCCCTCGCCGCCGCCGCCATCGCCGGCCGCGACGATGGCCTCTCCGCCGAACTTTTCCCGAAGGGGCTCAAACTCGTCGAACAATGCGCGAAATTCTACCAACCGGACGGTATGTATCCGGAGGGACCGAGCTACTGGCACTACGGAACCAACTACCACGTCCTCATGCTGGCCGCCTGCAAACCCATCGATATCGAATTTCATGACGACCCCATCCTCCGCCAGGCCGGAGCCGCGATCATGCACCTCACCGGCCCCACCCGCGTGAACTACAACTTCGCCGATGGCGGCCCCGGCCGCGAAACCCCATCCCCGGCCCAGTGCTGGATCGCCTCCCACTACCGGGACCCGGTCCAGGCCCGGCACGTCCGCAGCCTGCTCACGCGGGCGCTCGACGAGGCGGGACCGCGCTTCAAGCCCGACCGCTACGGACCCCTCTCCGTTCTTTGGCTGCCTGCCGACCCCGGCGATGTCGCCCCGCCCCGCGCCGCCGTCTTCAATGGCGAGCAGGCGATGGCCATGTTCCGCACCAACGGCGAACCCACCGCCGCCTGGCTGGCGATCAAGGGCGGCACCCCCGCCGCCAGCCACGGCCACATGGACGCGGGCTCCTTCGTCTTTGAGGCGGCGGGCGAACGCTGGCTCCATGACCTCGGCGCGGAAAACTACAACCTCCCCGGCTATTTCGGCGCGAAGCGCTGGGAATACTACCGCCTCCAAAACCGCTCCCACAACACCCTGGAAATCGCCGGCAGCCTCCAGAACCCGAAATCAAAACCCTGCCCGCTCGTTTCCTCCGTCACCACCGGCCCGCGCCTCTCCGCCACCTTCGACCTCGGCGATGCCTACAAGGACTCCGCCGCCGGCGTGATCCGCTCCGCCGCCTTCGACGCCCAATCCGGCCTCACCAGCCTCCGCGACCAAATCCGCCAACCCCGGGGAGAAATCCTCTGGCGCGCCTTCACCGATGCCACCGCCGAGATTCGCGAAAACGAGGTGCTCCTCACCAAAAAAGACCGCCACCTCACCCTCCGCCGCGTTTCCAAGACCGGTGTCTGGTCGATCGCCCCCGCCACCCCGCCAAGCCCCTCGGAAAACCCCAACAAAGGCTTCCAGGCCATCACCCTCACCGTGCCGCCGGCCGACGAAGTCCTCATCGAAGTGGAAATCCGCCCGCACTGATTCCATCCGCTTGGAGTGCCTGCCTCCGGCAGCCATAGCGCGGCCAGGCGGCCCCCAGGCCGCCCGCTCACCCGCCAAATTCATCCTCCCGCCGCGTTTCCGCGACCATCTGTCATTTCGGCGCCTTTTGCACGGAATGTTGCGAGCGTGCGGGATGCGGCATGTCAGCGTTCTTCGAGCAGGCGGCCGGCTTCCTTTTCGACTTCGGCGCCCTCATTGCCCGCTTCCCGAGTCCCTCGCCTCGCGGGGGGAATGTCCGGTGATCCGCTTGAAGGCGGTGGAGAACGCGTGGGGACTTTCGTAACCCACGCAGCGGGCCACGAACTCCACCTTTTGCCCCATCCGCAGCAAGGAGGTGGCGTGTTGCATCCGCAGCCGGGTCAGATGCTCCACGGGACTGCGGCCGAGTTCCCGCCGGCAGACGAGCCGGAGGTTTTCCTCGCTCATACCCGCCAGCCGCGCCAGCCGCTTCAGCGTCCACGCCTCGCCGGGGCTCTCCCGCACCTGCCGCCACAGCCGCCACAGGCGCGAGGGCGGCATTTCCACACGATTCGCCAGCGCGTGCCACAACAGTTCGGTCCAGTGTCCCAGCGCCGCTTTGTCCGCGCCGCCGGACGCCTCCGAATGAAGGCCGTGAACGATGTGCAGTAGCGGTTCCGGATTCATGTCGCGCATTTCCACCCGCTCGGGAAAGGTGAGGTCTGCGGCGGGATATAGAATCGCCCACACGACCTGCCAGCCGCGTTGCGCATGGTAGGCGTGCGGCACGTGCGCCGGGGTGAGGCAGCCTTGCCCGGCGCGGCAGGAGCGCCATGCGCCATCCAGCCAGACGCGGCCCTCGCCCTTGACGCAGATGAGCACCTGCATGATTCCCGGGTCCGGCCGCTGGAAACGGAATTCCTCCGATGCCCACGAGACGCCGGCCAGTTGGATGTGCCGCCCGTGGAATGGCGGGCACAGGCTGGCGCCGACCAGAAGCTCACGGGTGTGTTCCCCGATGACATGAACGTGGGTCCGGAGATCAGGGGCTTGGGGTTTGGGTTTCACGAACGTGTTTTGGGATTTCGGGAATGCGAAAGAGCTTCGGGTCCTGGCGGCCTGCTGTAAAGAAAGAGGCAGGCGGTGATCACGCCGTCACTTCACGTGTCATGAAAAGAAAAAACCCATCGCTCCAAGCTCATCCCGCAAAAAGCAAATTCCTGGCAGTAAAGCAAATTCCTGGCAGTATGAGAATCCCTCTTCCCCTCGCCGTCGCGGGCTTTGCCGCGGCGCTTTCCCTGTCGCCTTCGCGGGCGGCGATCTCGCTCACGGGCCTGCTGGACCATTTCGACCCGAACGTCGGTGTGTCCGTCAACGAAAGCGGCTACGTCAACGGCTGGACCAATCTCGCGGATAGCGGGCGCGGCGTGACCAGTCTCTCCACCAATCCCTCCAGCATCACCGTGGGCAGCGGACCGAACGGACAGATGCTGGTTTTCAACTCGACGGCCGACTCGGGAGCGAACGCGGGAGGGCTGACGTACGCCTCGCCCGGCGCCGCGGCGATGTCCGGCGGCTACACCACCATCGTGGTGGTGGATATGAACGTCGCCGGCCACCGCTACCAGCGCTTCCATGCCGGTGCGGATACGGAGCAGTTCGGACTTTACTATGATAACAACACCGGGAGCATCGCCCAAAAGGCCAATCCCCTGAGCGCCGCGAACCGGCCCGCAGCCAGCTTCACCGCGACCTATGGCGCGCTGGCCAACCCGATGATCGCCATTCTCATGGCGCGGGTAACAACCACCAGCCAGGAGCTTTATTTCAACGGGACGCTTGTCGATTCCAGATCGCTGACGGTCGGGAGTTATAGCATCGATCCCAACACCTTCCGCATCGGCAACGGAGTCGTCGGCCGGATCGGTGACGTGCTGGTGTACGACAACACCGCCACGCTGGCGGACCTCGACCAGACCGGTTCCCACCTTGCGGCGGCGTACGCGGTGTCGTGGACGCCGGTCCCGGAGCCCAGCTTGTCCGTCCTTTTGAGCGGCGGCCTGATGTTCGTTCTCACCCTGCGCCGCCGCCGCTGAGCCGTGCTCGTCTCGCGGACTTCCTCGATTTTCCATCATCTCAAAGGACATGAAGCTAACCCTTCCTCTTTTCATCGCCGGCGGCGTCCTGCTATTCGCGCAGGTTTCGCGGGCCTCGATCTCGACCGCCGGCCTGCTGGATCACTTCGATCCGAACGTCGGGGTGTCCGTGGACGAAAACGGCCACGTCAACGGATGGACCAATCTCGCCAACCACGGGCGGAGCGTGACCGGGCTCTCCACCAATCCCTCCAGCATCACGTTGGGCAGCGGACCGAACGGCCAGATGCTGCTTTTCGACTCGACTTCCGACTCGGGAGCGAACGCGGGAGGATTGACGTACGCCTCGACCGGGGCCGCAGCGATGTCCGGCGGCTATACCATCGTCGCGGTGGTGGACATGAATGACGCCGCCAGCCATCGCTACCAGCGCTTCCATGCCGGGGCGGATACGGAACAGTTCGGACTCTACTATGACAAGAACACCGGAAACGTCGCCGCCAAGGCCAATCCCCTGAGCGCCGCGAACCGGCCCCAGGCAAGCTTCACCGCGACCTACGGTGCGGTGGGCAATCCGACGATCGCCATCCTCATGCAGCGGGTCACGCCCACCAGCCAGGAGCTTTATTTCAACGGGACGCGCGTCGATTCGAAGTCGTTGACCATCGCAAGCTACCAGATCGACCCCGCGACCTTCCGGATCGGCAACGGCGTCGTCGGCCGGATGGGAGACGTGTTGGTGTACGACAATTCCACCACGCTGGCGGACCTCGGCCGGACCGGCGCTTTCCTCGCGGGCAAATATGGCGTGGAGTGGGACCGCGATGTCATGGGGCCCGCGATTTCCCTCGAGGTGGCCCGGCATGCGGACCCGGTCTACGTGGCCGCACCCGCGGCGACCGGCGCCACCACCTTCGAACTCCGCAACCTCCATCCCTCCGGGAATCTCGAGATCGGCTCGATTTCCTTTTCCAGTCCCGGTTTTTCCGTGGTGTCCCCCGAGCCGCCCTTCAGCATCCCGCCGGCGGATACCCGGGAGGTGGAAATTTCGTTCGATCCCCAGGCGATCTCGCCCGCGACCGGTGTGATCGCGACCGCCACCATCACGAGCGACGATCCCGAAGTCCCGTCGCTGGAGATGAAATTGCGGGCCGCCGCCGGGACCGGGGGGCTTGCCGGCATCCCGGCCCAGGGATTGATCGATCATTTCGATCCCTCGCAGGGCGTCGTCACCGATGGCGGCGGGCAGGTCGCGATGTGGATCAATCTGGCGGACACCGCCCGCAGCGCCGGGCCGTCATCCGGCACGTCCGCCACCGGCACCTCGTCCGTGGCAGGCCCGGCCGGCAGCCGGATGGTCCGTTTCAACGCCTCCGCAAGCAACAGCGGGGATTTCTTCGCGGGGGACTTCCTGAACTATGCCACGCCCGCGGGCGTGGCGGATCTGGGCGGCGGATTCACCTTCATCGCCGCGGTGCGGCTCAACAGTGAAATCGCCTCGGGCAATCCGTTCCCCCGCATCCTCTGCGGGGCGGATGACACTCCCGCCATCTTCATCCGGCGCAGCAGCGGCGATGTCGAAATCAAGGCGGACCCTGTCGCCATCGGCAGCCGTCCCCGGAAAAACCATGCGTCGCACTACGCCCTCGGGGATGTGGCCATTCTCGTCGCACGGATGACGCCGGATACCGGCAGGCTCTATTTCAACGGCACGCTCGTCGATCTGCGGACGGTGAATCCGGGGGCCTACACCTTCGGCTCGCCCTTCTTCAATCTCGGCAACAGCGTCATCGGCGACATCGGCCACGTGCTGGTCTATGGCCCTTCCGCCGGAGATGAGGATATCAACCAGGCCGGGGCCGCGCTCGCCGCCTACTACGGAACGAACTGGGGGAATCTGGACTACCCGCTTCCTCCGCCTTTCGCTCCCCCGGTGCCGCCTCTCATGCCCATCATCGCCCATCGCGGCAACTCCGCCCAGGCGCCGGAAAACACGCTCGCCTCGATCCGCGCCGCGGCGGGCGTGGCGCGGATGACCGAGTTCGATGTCCAGGTCACCGCGGATGGCGAACTGGTGCTGATGCACGACTCGACGCTGGACCGCACGACCAATGGCAGCGGGGCGGTCGCATCGGCGAACTACACCGGCGGCATCGATCAACTGGACGCCGGATCGTGGTTCGGGGAAGCGTTCGCCGGGGAGACCGTGCCGACGCTGGCACAGGCCGTGACCACCGCGCTCGAACTCGGGCTGACCCCTGTCATCGAACGCAAGACGGGAAGCGCCGCCTCCTATCATGCGGCGCTTGCCGCGCTCGGCGCGCTCGACCGGGTGCATGTGATCGCCTTCGACTGGAATTTCCTCGCGCAGTTCCGGCAACTGAGTCCGCAGACGGCGCTCGGCGCGCTCGGCAGCGCCCATCTGAACCAGAATCATATCTGGCAGGTGCACGGGATCGGGGTGAATTATCTTTTCCTGAACCAGAGCACCATCGGAGCGGCGGAAATGGCGCTCGCCCGCGCGGCCAGGCTGCCGGTGGCGGCGTGGACGGTGAACAACGCGGCGCGGATGGAGGAATTGATCGGGCTGGGTGTCTCAAGCATTGCCTCGGACGGTCCCGCCGTTCTGGACGGACTGCTGCCGTCCTTCGGGGATTGGAGCGGGGATGCCGCCCAAGGACTGGCTCCGGCCGACCGGGACTTCGATGACGATCCCGATGGCGACGGCTTGTCCAATGGCATCGAACTGGTGCTGGGTTCCCACCCGATGGCGGCCGGCGGACAGGCGCTGCATGGCATGGTTTTTTCTCCCGGAGAGCAGGGTTGGTTCCGCCACACCCTGGGAAACCGGATGGTGAAAAACGTCTCCCACCGCTACCTCTGGTCCCGCGATCTGGTGACATGGCATGATAACGGAACCTCGTCGGAGGACGGCCTCCGGGTGATTCTCCAGCCGGAAGTGGAAACGTATCGCGGCCCCGCGGGGGTGAATGACATCATCGTCCGCGCATCGGTGACGGGAGGCGAGGCGGAACGCCTGTTCTTCCGCCTGGAAGCCGTCTCCCATTGATGCCGCGGCCACGGATGGAAACCGTCCCGAAGGACGGACATGGATTTTCCCGCCTTTAACCCGGAAGCAGAAGTTGGAACAACGAAACGGGCGAAATACCTCGAAAAAGAAGAATCCGAGGGCTTTCCAACCGGTCCTGAAAGGTGTGCGCGAATTCAGTTCCAAAACCTTTCCCCTTTCGTCTTTTTTGGTTGTTTCCCATATCGGAATTCGGGTTCAACACAAAACTGTTAGGCATGTTTGGTGCTCCGGTGGTTGCAAATGCAGGTGATTCCCTGTTTTTCATTTGGGTCGTTGGGAGCATGTGGGATGCGGCGAGTCACCGTTCTTCGAGCAGGCGGCCGGCTTCCTTTTCGACTTCGGTGCCTTCGTAGGTGCGGACGAACTCCCGTAGCTTCGCCTTCATGGTGCCTTTCGCCTTGATGGCGGTGATGATATCAAATTCGGCGCGGGCGATTTCCTCGCGCAGGCGGCGGGCTTCCGCGGCGGAGGGCGCCGGCTCCCAGGTGGCGATGAACTGGCGCAACGCCTGGTTTTTCGCGGAGGCGGGTGACAGGTCGCGGATTTTGTCAAAGGCATCGGCGGCGAATTTCTCGTAGTGGCCGAGGGCCTCCCCGGCGGCCGGGAAGCCTTCCCACATGGTGATGTATTTCTTGAGAAACGCGGGAGAGACCGGCTGTTGGCCGAGGATGCGGGAGAGCTGGGTGGCGGCGGTTTCCGCGCATTTCTCCGCCACGGGTTGGACGAAATCGCAGCCCTGCCATTCCCGGACGAAGCGTTGCCGGTCTGCCAGCGGAGCGGCGAGGGTCTTGCGCGCGAGTTCCTCGCCGTGAGGCGTTACTTGCCTGATGGCGGCCAGCGCTTCCGCGTGGTCGGGAGAGTCTTTGGGTGTCACGGAGCGGATTTCATCGGCGGCCCGGTATGCCTTTCCGTATTCCCGGGCGGCGATGGCCGACTGCATGGTCTTGCGCAACTCCGGCAGGTCGCGCAGGGCCACTTTGTTGAACAGCCACTCCCGCATTTCGGGAAAGTGTTTGTCGGGCATCACATGTCCGCCCCCGTATTTCAGATAGGTGATGTCCGCCCGCGCGGTTTTGGCGGCGGTTTCGATACTTGCGAACCCTCCCGCCCGGCTGTCTGACGCGCCGATGAACGCGTAGATCGGCCGCCCCCCGAGAGGCGAGAAGTCACCCATGGCCCAACCCGCGCCGCCGGGCATGAAGGCGTGAAAGTAATCTCGAAAGCCGCTGTTTTCCGCCACCATGCCGAAGCAGATGGCGGCTCCGCCCGAAGAGAATCCGGCGCACGCGCGCTGCCGCGGGTGGATGTTGGGAACGGCTTTTTCCAGTTCCCGCAGCATGGGTTCGTAAAAGGACCAGGGCGTTTTCCAGACGAGTCCTTTCCGATAGGGAAGTCCTACGCAGATGAAGCGCTCGTTGCCGGCGATTTGCCTGGCCGGTCCCGGATTGTCGCCACCGGGGCCGCCGCCGAACCAGACCAGCAGCGGGAATTTCCGGCCGGTGGTGTAATCGGTGGGAATCCAGACGCCCATTCGCGCGGTCTCCGCGGACTCGCTGGGCCCGAGTTGCGGAAACCCGATGTGAAACTGGCCGCCCGGTTTGACTCTCGGGTCAGGCCCGGTCGCCTGTGCCGGACAGTGGCAGGCACAAGCAAGGCAGGCCGATAACATCAAGGCGCGTCGGATCGTGGTCATGTCTGGCGGGGCTTCGGAAACAGGATGGCAAACAAACGATGGCGGCCAGAGCATGGATGCCGCGCCGGCGGCAGCCAAGGCGATTCGTCGATTCGGTCCTGAAGTTGAAAAATTCCGCGATCTTCCAACTGTTGTGGGCTTGCATGGTTGAGACGGCGCGTCGATAGTGTTTCCAGTGAAAGGGTTTGCAACGGTCATCATCTCGGCGCTCATGGGGCTGGCCAGCCATGGCGTCATGCACGGCGCGGAAGCGGCGGCGGTGGTGGAAACGCCCCAAGTGGCGGAGACCGGGTCCGTGGACGCGGACATTCCAAAGCCCTATTTCCCGGCCAAGGTGGTGGTGATCCCGATACGCGCGCAGATTTCGAAACCGGAGCTTTTCATCCTGCGCCGGGGGCTGAAGGAGGCGATCGAACGCAAGGCGGACACGATCATTCTGGACATGGAGACACCCGGCGGGGCTCTGGATGTGACCTTTGACATGCTGAAGGCGCTGGAGCGGTTTCCGGGGAAAACCGTGACCTATGTGAATCGCGAGGCGATTTCCGCCGGAGCGCTGATTTCCGCCGGCACGGACGAAATCCATTTCGCGCCGGGAGCCATTATCGGCGCCGCCGCGCCCGTGATGGCGACCGGCCAGGAGATCGATGAAACGATGCGCAGCAAGATCATCAGTTACCTCAAGGCCCGGGTGCGCGCGGTCTCGGAGGGCAAGGGTTACCGTGGCGAGGTGATCTCCGCGATGATCGACAGGGATTTCGAGTTCAAGATCGGAGACACCGTCATCAAGCCAAAGGGCGAACTGCTGTCCCTCACCGCGGCCGAAGCGGTGAAGCGGTATGGCGAACCGCCGCAGCCGCTGTTGGGATCCGGCATTTCGGACAATCTGGGCGTGTTGGTCGGGCAGCTTCACGGAGAGGGCGGACATGAGGTCATCCGTCTGGAAACGACCTGGTCCGAAAAGGTCGCGCAGTATATCACCGCCATGACGCCCGTGCTCATGGCCATCGGAATGCTGGGGCTGTTCATCGAGTTCAAGACACCGGGTTTCGGATTTTTCGGCATTGCCGGGATTCTGATGATGGCCCTGGTGTTTTTCGGCCATCATGCGGCGGGGCTCTCGGGTCATGAGGCGGTGTTGTTTTTCCTGTTGGGAGCGGTGCTGGTGGCGGCGGAGGTTTTCTTCTTCCCGGGGCTCTTGGTGCCGGCGATCGCCGGGGCGGCGCTGATGATCGGCTCGCTGGTGTGGGCGATGCTCGATCACTGGCCGGACCAGCCTCTCCGCATTGATGGCGGTGAGCTGGTGGCTCCGCTTGCCAATGTCCTCATCGCCCTGGTGATCGCTGTGGGTTTGTTTTTCGCGCTCCTGAGATTCCTGCCCAAGGGAGGCCTCTGGGGTGGTTTGGTGCTGGAGACCGCGGTCGGCGGAGGCGCTCCCGGCGCCCTGAATCCGCTGGATTCCGCATCCGGCGCGCCGCGGGGATCGGCCTTGATCGGCCACAGCGGGGCGGCCGCCACCGCGCTTTTCCCGAGCGGTCAGGTGGAGATCGACGGCCGGCGCTACGAGGCGAAACTGGCTGTCGGTTTCGCCGAGGCGGGCACGATGGTGAAAGTGGTGGGGGTTTCCGGGTTCGGCCTTATCGTGGAGGTGTCCTCATGACGGTTGTAATCCTGTTGTTTGCCCTTGGCATTGTGCTGCTGGTCGTTGAGGTCATCATTCCCGGCGGCGTTGTCGGAAGCATCGGCGCGCTGCTTCTCTTCGGCGGCTGTGTGATGTCCTTTGCGGAGTTCGGCTCCGGGGGCGGCATGATCGCGGTGGCCTGCGCGGTGGCGCTCACCATTGCGGCGCTGTTTGTCGAGTTGGTGATCCTGCCGCGGACATCCGTCGGGAAACGGGCTTTTCTAACAGCCGAGATCGGGGGGAAAAGCGTGGCTTTGGGAGAGGATGCCCGTGCCCTTGTCGGCAAATCGGGCGAGTCCGTCACCATGCTTTCGCCCAGCGGCTATGTTCTCATCGACGGCCACCGTTTCGAAGCCTTTTGCCGGAGCGGGCAGATTCCCGCAGGCACGCCGCTGACGGTTGTGGACGCCGACAGTTTCCGTCTCATAGTATCCCCATCAACCCACACCTGACAAACCATGCACCACCTCGCCGCCCTCATCGACTTCTCCACCGTCATTCTCATCATCGTCGCCATTGCCGGCCTGCTGATCTTCGGGATCGTCATCTCTTTCTTCAGCGTCTGGCTTCGCGCCTGGCTGGCGGGAGCGTATGTCGGCTTCACGGAGCTGATCGCGATGCGCCTCCGCCAGGTGCCCTACGGCATGGTGGTGGACGCGCGCATCACCGCCAAGAAGGCCGGCATTGAAATCCCGATCAACGAGATCGAGGCCCACTTCCTTGCCGGAGGGAATGTGATCCCCACCGTTCAGGCGCTCATTGCCGCGCAGAAGGCGGGCATCACCCTGGACTGGGACCGTGCCTGCGCCATCGATCTGGCCACCAAGGGTTCCGGCAAGAGCGTGGTCGAGGCGGTGAGAACCTCGGTCGATCCGAAGGTGATCGACTGTCCGAATCCCGCGACCGGCCGAACCACGATCGACGGCGTGGCCAAGGACGGCATCCAGGTGAAGGTCCGCGCACGGGTCACCGTGAGGACCAACCTCGACCGCTTCGTCGGCGGCGCGAAGGAGGAAACGATCATTGCCCGCGTCGGCGAGGGCATCGTCACCACCATCGGCTCGGCGGAAACCTACAAGACGGTCCTTGAGTCACCGGACAGCATTTCGAAGGTCGTCCTCCACCGCGGTCTTGATGTGGGAACAGCCTTCGAGATTCTGTCGATCGACATCGCGGATGTTGACGTTGGCGAAAACATCGGCGCCCAGCTTCAGGAGGCGCAGGCCGAGGCGAACAAGAACATGGCCCAGGCCCAGGCGGAAATCCGCCGTGCCGCCGCTGTCGCGCTGGAGCAGGAAATGGTCGCCCGCGTGGCGGAGATGAAGGCCAAGGTCGTCGAGGCCGAGGCGCAGGTGCCGCTGGCCATGGCCGAGGCATTCCGCAACGGCCATCTCGGCGTGATGGATTACTATCGCATGGAAAACGTGAAGTCGGACACCCAGATGCGCTCCAGCATCTCCAGGGGCGAGTCCTGATCCCACCCGCTCCGCAAGCACGCCATGGACTGGATTTTTGACAACCTTCAGATCGTCGCCATCCTCGCGCTGGTGCTGGGATCGTTTGTGAAGCAGTTCCTTGATGCCAAGGCCGAAGAACGGCGGGCGCGCCAGGAGATGGATCGCAATCCTCCCGAAAACGTGTTTGGACCGGACGAGGAGTGGGAAGCCGAGCCCGTTCCCGCCGCGCCGCCGCCGGCGCAAATGCCACCGCCTCTCCGACGGTCCGCGGAGGCTGACGAGGCGGTGCTCAAGCGCCAGGCGGAGATGCAGGAGCGCCTTCGCCAGGCCCGCGAGGCCAAGGAGGCCAAGGCGCGGGAAGCGGCGGCATTCGCCTCGGCCGTTCCCATTGGGGCCCGCCGGGAGCAGGGACGCAAGGGAGGTCTGCGCGAGGCGCTTTCCAAGCCCGGTGAAACCCGGCGCGCCATCGTGCTGAGGGAAATCCTCGGTCCGCCCGCCGGCCTGAGGTGAAGGCGGCCAAGGTCGGTTTCAATCGCCGAAGACCTCCTTGAGAGGCACACGGAGGAAATAAAGCTCGCAAGGGCCTTCGTAGAGCACGCCGATGTGGTCGTCGCCCGCGGGGGCGAGGCAGGAGTAGCCGGCGCCGCCGCGCTCGTCGTAAAGCAGGTGCCATTTCTCCGGCCAAGTGGCGGCGAGGTCCTTGGAAAACTTGAGCGTCATGTGGTGACGGCCGTTTGTCGCGGCGGGATTGGAAAACACGAAGATGGTTTCCCGGCCCGGGTGGTCCCACCGCAGCAGGCTGGCCATGCACACGGGTTCGGGCAGCGCGGAGCGGTCGGTGGCATGCGGCGTCCATGTCTTGCCGAGATCGCGGGTGATCATGACGGTGCGCGAGCCGCCGCGATTGTCCCGGCAGTTGAGCATGAGCGTGCCGGGTTCGGTCTCCACGACCTGGGCCTCGGTGGTGTCGATGCGGCAGCCGCCGCCGATGGACCAGGTCTCGCCGCGGTCCTTGCTGGTGATGACGGTGGAAAACGGTTTGCCCTTGGTTTCCCCGCCATCGGCGGCGCGGAACTGGGCGGGAAACACCAGCGTGCCGTCCTTCATGGCGATGCCCGCGCCGGGGCCGTTGAACACGAGCCGCCATGCGGGATCCTTGATCTGCGGGGTGATGTTGCGGAGCGGCGACCAGGTCTTGCCATCATCATCGCTGTGGCTGAGGAGGAACTGCCCGGTTTCCGCCGGAGTCATGCCGGGACCGGAGCCGTTCCACGCCCGGTTGCCATGGGACCACAGCGCGGCGAGCCAGATGCGTCCGGTTTTTTCATCGACGAGGATGGAGGGATCGCCCACGCCGTCCTTCGCGTATTCATCGCCCATGGTGCCGCAGTGCATGGCGATGCGCATGGCCTCCCAGGTCTGGCCGCCATCGGTGCTGCGGGACAGGCCGACATCGATCTTCGCCGGCAGGTCGCCGCAATGGTTGTGGCGCACGTCATAGACCGCGAGCATTGACCCGGCCCCGCTTCTGACAAGACCGGGGATGCGGTAGGAGTGCGAGCCGTCGTCGCCCTGAAGGCGCAGCCCTTCGCCCACGCGCAGCGGCCGGGCGGGCGCCTGTGACGGATCGGGAACCAATGTTTTGCCGCCGGCCTTCACGCGGAGCAAGCGGACGGCGACCTTCGCATCGATGTCCGCCGTGTCATGCAGCCTGACGGAAACGGTGAAACGGTTGTCGCCGGATGCGAGCGGGATGTTTCCTGTTAGAAGCGTTTTCGGCGGGGACGCGGCGGCGGACGCGACGACCTTGTCCGCCGCGATCAGCTCGATGCGGGCGATGTCGGATGGCTTGGTGGAGCCTTCGAGCGAGAGTTCCACGGCTTCCAGCGCGGGCGATCCCCGGTTTCCTTCGGTGGTGATGGAGAAGCCGATCACGGGATTCACCGGCTTGCGCCTCAGGACGGGGATGACGGGATGCCTGGCCGTGATGCCGGTGATCTCCATGGGGCCGGCGCGGTTGAGCGCGAGATCGTCGATGAGCACGCCGGCCTCGCTGGTGCAGGTGATGCGCAGCGATTTGGCGCGCGCCGGAACCTCGATGCTCAGATGCGTGTGATATCCGCCGACCTTCACGCCGGGCCCGCGTTTCAGGAGCGACCACGAGGATCCGGTGTTTGCCTCGATGCTCAGATCGAAGGAGCCGCGCGCGGTCCAGCGTTCGGCATGGAACGAAAGCAGGCGCGGCGTGCCGGAAACGGCCGCGAGATCGATGGTGACGGTGCGGTTTGTCCCGCCGTGGATTCTGAGGGCCTTGCCGCCGTTGAGGCCCTTGCCGGCGATGATTTCGGCATGGCCGTCGCCAGCGACGAATGTCCCGAGTGCGGAAGGCGACTTGCCGACCGGCCCGGCGGGGAAGGATTCGAAATCCTCCGCGGTGGCCGCCGTTGCCGTGATGGCAAGCAGGGCGGCGATGGCCGGGGCGACGAGGCGCGCTTCCGGGGGTCGGCAGGCATTCGGTTCACGAAACATGGGCGGAAGGATTGCCGGGAAGCCGCTCCGCGCAAGCCGTGCAAGGCGGCAGGCTCACCCGACCGGTTTGCCGGGGAAACGGGCGGCTCGTTTCATGATCGCCCCGGCGGAGTGGAAAAAGGCGGCCCGACCGATCATCCTCCGGAAAAACCCAAAAACCGGTTGCAAACCCAGTCGGACCGCCTGTGTCTTGCGACGCCTCGGACAACGGGCCCTGCGCCGGGTTTCTTTCAACGGACGGAGCGGATAACCCGCAATAACCGCAACCGGGCCCGTCGAACTGGTAGCAGAGGGCGGATTTGAACCGCCGACCAAAGGCTTATGAGTCCTCTGCTCTACCACTGAGCTACTCTGCCGTTCCGGTTCGGGAATCCCGCTTGGCGCGGGGCGGGACGATTACCCGGCGGGAGGCGGATTGTCCATCGGAAATTTGGCGGCGGAAACGGGGCGGGCGCGGGTGTGATCCGGAGCGCGGGGTTTCAAGGCGGGAGCGTGAGCATGCGGGGTTCTCCGGTGGCGCGATCCACCGGCCAGGGCGCGCGGTTGGTCTTGAGCCGCTCCAGCAAAACGGCGGCGAGTTCCCGGAGTTTCGCGGGTTCCCTGGCGGCGAGGTTGGAAGCTTCCCCGGGATCGTTGCCGATGTGGTAGAGTTCCCAGCGCCGGTCTTCATAGAAGTGGATGGCCTTCCAATCACCGGAGCGGATGCTGCTGTGGGGTTGATATCCCTCGATGACGCCATCCTGATAAGAGGTCCAGACGTTGGGGAAATGCCAGAACAAGGGAGTGGGGCGGAGTTTTTCCCCAGGGCGGGAGAGCAGGCCGGTGATGTCCTGGCCATCGATGCCGGCGGGGGCTTGCACGCCGGCCCAGCGAAGGAAGGTGGGGAACAGGTCCTCGACGATGATGGGCCGGGCGCAGCGGCCGCCGGCGCTGACGGGGATGCGCTTCTGGATTGGCTCGGTGGGGGAGTGGGCGGCCCAGGAAACGATGGCGGGCACGCGGATGCCTCCCTCGTAGGCTGAGCCTTTGCCTTCGCGCAGGGGTTTGTTGTGGGTGCTGCGGTTGGTGCCCAGCACGTTGCGTCCGCGGATGCCGTGGCTGACGCCGCCGTTGTCGGTGTAGAACACGACCAGTGTGCGCTCGGCCACCCCAAGGGCGCGGAGTTTCCCCAAGACGGCCCCCAGCGAGGCGTCCATGCCCTCGACCATCGAGGCGTAGAGTTTTTCCGGCTGGCTGACATCGGCATTCTGATAGTGGTCGATGTACGGCCGGTGCGGCTGGAGCGGCGAGTGGACGGCATAGTGGGAAAGATAGAGGAAAAACGGCTGGCGGTGTTCCTTTACGGCCTTGTCGATCTCGCGGCAGGCCTCGGCGGTGAGGGCGTCGGTGAGGTGGACGTCGCGTCCCTTGTAATCGTCGAGTCCGGGGACGGCCCAGATTTCCTTTCCGGGTTTGCCATCTCCATAGCGGTCCAGTCCCTGGAAGCTTGCGGGCGCACCGGCGGCGTGGCCGGCAATGTTGGCATCGAAGCCGAGATGGAGAGGGTCCGCGCCCTTGGTGCCGACAGCGCCGAAGTGGGCCTTGCCGATGTGGATGGTGCGATATCCGGCGGCGCGCAGCAGCTCCGGGGCGGTGGGGGCGTCTCCGGGCTGGAAACCTTCGGATTTCCACCTCGGCGGCAGCAGCCGGGCGGACTTGTGTGAGGTTTCCCCTTTCAGCGTCCAGTTGGTGACATGGTGGCGGGTGGGGTTCAGTCCCGTGAGCCAGGAAACCCGGGTGGGGGTGCAGACGGCGCAGGAATAGGCCTGGGTGAAACGCGTGCCCTGACTCGCGAGACGCTCCATGGCGGGCGTGCGGAAAAACGAGTTGAAGGGCGTGGTTTCGTCGTGAAACGGCACGGAGGTGTCCTGCCAGCCCATGTCGTCCACCAGGAAGAAGACGATGTTCGGTTTTGCGGCATCATCACCGGATGCGGGCGGGATGACGGCGGCGAGAATTGTTAGAACGGCGAGCGATGGAATGAGGCGGATCATGGCGGCACAAACGGAACCCGGTGATTACTCCCCTGGCCGGGCGGAGTCTTTCAACCGCTTGACCCCTTCGCGGCGCTCGCCGATGCTTCAAGTCATGAGCCACGGACCGATGCCCGCCCGCAGCAACCTCACCACCGAATGCGTGAGGGTGATGCGGATGCGCATCGAGGCGGGCGAATGGGCGGGCCACCTGCCCGGCGAGCGGCGGCTGGCGGAGTTGCTGCAGGTCGGCCGGGACACGATCCGCCACGCCTTGCGCGAACTCGAGGGAGCCGGGGTGATCGATTCCACGGCCAGTGGCAGCCGGCGGCGGATACTCACCATGCCTGAGGATGTCGAGCAACGCGCCGCATCGGTCGAACTGAAAATCGGAATGTTATCACCTCACCGGCTGGAGCGGCTGCCGCAGCCGATGCTGTTCGAGGTGGATCAGATCCGCACCGCGCTGGCCTCCCGCGGCGGTACGCTTTCGCTTTTCGCCCCGCCATGGTATGACCAGCGCCAGCCGGACCAGCGGCTCGCGCAGTTGGTTTCCGAGGAGGCCTGCTCCGCGTGGATTCTCTATCGCTCGAATACGGTGGTGCAGCAGTGGTTTGAAAACCGCCGCATTCCCTGCCTGGTCCGCGGTTATCCGCAGCCGGGCGTCGGCCTTCCACACCTGGATGTGGATTGGCGCGCCACCGCCCATCATGCGGCCGCCCATTTATGGCGACTCGGCCACCGCCGCATCGCGGTGATGGCGCCGGAAGAGGAACTCGGCGGAGTGGCCGCCGCCGCGCGGGGCATCATGGAGTTTCCGGAGCCCGGTTTCGAGGCGATCAAGATCGTCGAGGATGGCACGGTCGAGGGCACGATCCGCGTGCTCAGGCGTTACCTGTCGGTGAAGCCTCCGCCCACCGCGATCGTGGCCACCCGTCCGCGGCAGGCGGCCACCACCCTGACGTGGCTGGGCAACTGCGGCGTGCGGGTGCCGGACCATGTCAGTCTGGTGACACTCGCCGTGGAACCCTTTCTGGATTTCCTCGTGCCCCGTTTGACCGGCTATCGGGTGAATCCGGAAACAACGGCCCGGCTGGTAATACGGCGTCTCGCGCGACTGACCACAGGCGTCCAGGGGAGCGGCGCGAATCCCTGGTTGGCACCCGAATTCGAGGACGGCGAATCGGTGGGTCCACCCCCGCCGGCGGTCTGAGACGCGGCGGGAAAGGAGTGACGGCGGGCCGTTTGAATTCCGCCGATCAGGAGCCTGATGTATCCGGGCGGCATGGTCCCGCGTGCCGCGCCGGACGCGAGGCTGCCCGAGGATGCGGCGCGCTTCGCGGGTGGTTTCCCGGACTGATGGGGCTCCGGCGGATTCACTGGACGCCTCCGGCGGGTGCGGCCATCGTTTCCGCATGAAGCGTTTGTTCCTGCTCGACGGCATGGCCCTGGTCTATCGCGCCCACTTCGCGCTGATCCGGAATCCCATCCGCAATTCCAAGGGTGTCAACACCTCGGCGCTCTACGGTTTCATCAACACGCTGCTCTCCATCCTCGACAAGGGAAACCCCACCCATCTCGGCATGGCCTTCGATACCTCCGCCCCCACGCCGCGGCATGTCAAATTCCCCGCCTACAAGGCTCAGCGCGACGAGATGCCGGAGGAACTCCGCGCCGCCATCCCGCATGTGAAATCCCTTTGCCGCGCCTTCCGCATCCCGGTGCTGGAAATCGACGGCTTCGAGGCCGATGATATCATCGGCACGCTGGTGAAACGCGCCGAGCCCGAGGGATTCGAATCCTTCATGGTGACTCCGGACAAGGACTTCGCCCAACTGATTTCGGAAAGCACCCTCATGTGGAAACCCGGCCGCAAGGGTGACGAACATGACATCATCACGCTCGCCCGCCTCCCCGAAATCTGGGGCGTCGCCAGCCCGCATGAGATCATCGATCTGTTAGGCCTGATGGGCGATGCGTCGGATAACATTCCCGGCGCCCCCGGCATCGGCCCGAAGACCGCCCAGAAACTCATCGCGGAGTTCGGCTCGATCGAAAACCTCCTCGCCAATACCGCGAAACTCAAAGGCAAGCAGAAGGAAAACCTGGAAACCCACTCGGACCAGGTGCTGCTCTCCAAAGACCTCGCCACCATCATCACCGATGTGCCGGTGGACGTTTCCTGGGACGACCTCGCGCTCTCAGCCCGCGATGACGAGGCGGTCAAGGCGCTCTTCAACGAGTTCGAGTTCCGCTCCCTCACCAAACGCCTCTTTCCGGAGGGGAGCGCCGGCACCCCGCCGGCATCTTCCGGCGCGGAGCCCGAAGGCGTTGAAGCTTCCGAAGCCCCCACGCTCTTCGAGACCTATCTCACCATTCGCGATGTCGATCACACCTATCATCTCGCCGACACTCCGGAACTCCAGGAGCAGCTCTTCTCCCTGCTCTCCAAACAGCCCTCGTTCTGCTTCGATATTGAGACCACTTCCCTCGACCGCTTCGGTGCCAGGCTGTTGGGCATCGCCTTCTCATGGAAGGCCCGCGAAGGCTGGTATCTGCCTTTCTCCGAATCCCAAATTTCAAATCTGAAATCGATATTCTCCACCACCGCCGAAAAGATCGGGCACAATCTCAAGTACGACCTCTCGGTTTTGCTGCACCACGGCATCGAAGTCCGCGGCCCGTTTTTCGACACCATGCTGGCAGACGCGCTCGTCGCCCCCGAGCGCCGCCACACCATGGACTATCTCGCGGAAACGTTGCTCAACTACAGCCCGGTCAGGCTGCCGGACCTCGTGGCGGCGGTTTCCACCCCCCAGACCAAATCCTCCGACGATTCCACCTTCGGCGAATTGTTTGCCGCGGCACCCGCCGTGAAGCCATCCAAGGATTTCGACGTCGCCTCGATCCCAATGGAAAAACTCGCCGAATACGCCGCCGAGGACGCGGATGTCACCTGGCAGCTCGCCGGAAAACTCCGCCCGCCGCTCGATGAGGCGGGCCAGGAGAAGATCCTCCGCGACATCGAGGCCCCGCTGCTGCCGGTGCTCGTCCGCATGGAAATGGAAGGCATCTCCGTGGATCCGGACGCGCTCGGCGTGATCGGCGTGGAACTCCAGCAGCAGATCGACGCGCTCGCGGAG
Organism: uncultured Luteolibacter sp.; assembly: GCA_964554865.1. GTDB lineage: Bacteria > Verrucomicrobiota > Verrucomicrobiia > Verrucomicrobiales > Akkermansiaceae > Luteolibacter. Next base: position 27,482 of record CAZKQK010000031.1, read on the forward strand.
TCCATCCAGCGCCACGCGGGCCGCCCCTTCAACATCGCCTCGCCCAAACAACTCGGAGAGATCCTCTTCAACGACCTCGGCCTGGCGGACAAGGCGAAAAAAACCAAGACCGGCCAGTTCAAGACCGACGAGGCCACGCTCGCCACGCTGGAAGGCAGGCATCCCATCATCGCCGACATCCTCGCATGGCGCGAGGCCACCAAGCTCAAGGGCACCTATCTCGACGCCCTGCCAAGATACATCGTCGGTGAAACCGGGCGCATCCACACCAGTTTCCACCAACACGTCGCCGCCACCGGCAGGCTCGCCTCGTCCGATCCCAATCTCCAGAACATTCCTGTTAGATCGGAAGCCGGCCGCAAGATCCGCAAGGCCTTCGTGCCGCGCGAAGGATTCGCCCTGCTGTCCTGCGATTATTCGCAGATCGAACTCCGCGTCATGGCCGCGCTCGCCGCCGACGCCACCATGATCGAAGCCTTCCGCAACCACGCCGACATCCACACCATCACCGCCGCCAAGGTCTTCGTCGTCGATCCGGAAAACGTCACCTCCGCCATGCGCCGCAGCGCGAAAATGGTGAACTTCGGCATCATCTACGGTATCTCCGCCTTCGGCCTCAGCCAGCGCCTCGGCATCCCGCGCGCCGAAGCCTCCGCCATCATCGAGGCTTACTTCCGCGAGTATCCGGCCATCAAGGATTTCATGGAACTCACCGTCGCCGAGGCGCGGGAAACCGGTTATGTGGAAACCCTATCAGGCCGCCGCCGTTATTTCCCCGATCTCAACTCCGGCAACCAGAACATCCGCGGCAACGCCGAGCGCGCCGCCATCAACACCCCCATCCAGGGCACCGCCGCGGACATGATCAAACTCGCCATGATCCGCATCGACACCTTGCTGCGCGAAAAACCCTATCAATCGAAAATGCTGCTCCAGGTCCACGACGAACTCGTCTTCGACCTCGCGCTGGAAGAACAGGACGAACTCGTCCCGCAAATCCTCCACGCCATGAAAACCGCCCTCCCGCTCCCCCACGACGTCCCCGTCGATGTCGAACACGGCACCGGCCCGAACTGGCTGGCGGCTCATTGAACCTTCAGCGCCACCAAGCCATCGGTCGTCATGTTTTCGTGGATCTTGTCGTGCGGGATCAGCGCGTATTCCCATGGCTTGCCGCCATGTTGGGCGTTGTGGGCGGACGCGCGCTCGCACCACTTTTCGGCGGCTTCTTTCTTGGCCACGACGATCGGATCCTCGATCTCCTTCTTCGACTTCGGCTCCAGCATGTAGATCGTCGTTTCCGTTTCGGCGACGAAGTCCGGCTGATACTCCGGGTGATCGGCCCCGTTCTTGTAGTAAATCTGGAACTGGCCTTTCGCGGGCTTGAACCATTTGATGGATTCCCGATCAAGGATCACGGACAGCTTCCTTTCCGCATCCGAGTCGAATTTCTGAACGGCGTAGAGGCACTTTGAAAAACCTCCGAACAAGTACTTCGCCATGTTGCTCTTGTCCGCGGGCGAAGCGCGGAAATCGAGCGACTTCTGGCCGTAATTCACGGTGAACGCGCTGGGTTTGAGCTCCGTGAAACCCTTGCTCACCTTCACTTCGTAGCCCGACGTTTCCTCCCGGTAATGTTTGTGCATCTGGCCGTGGATGAATCCGGCGATGTCCTTCTGGTGATGATGCAGGACCTGCCACACTTCTTCATCGGGCAGATAACTCTGGAAATGCCTCACGGTTTGGGATGCCAGATCATAGAGGAGATCCGCGTTCGCGTCGTAGGAGACATCGTCGAAGTCCACCAGACCGCCGACCACATGGTCCTCCATCCGGGGTTCGCGGAACCCTTGTCCGTTCACCGTGACCGCTTCCCCGCGATCCGTGTGCAGGTTGTGAAGCCAAAGGTCTTTGGATGGCGCGGGATACCTGAGAGTTCCAAGATCCAACTCGAAGGGTTCGAACCAGCTCTTCACCTCGCCTTGCGGAACCACCAGGATCCGGGGAATCGGAATCATCTCCCGGACGACGAGCGATGTGGTCCTGCTGACGATGTTCTTGAAATCCGGCTTCGCGATGACTCCTTCCAGCTCGCCCTGTTGCGGCTGATAGAGTGCGATCACGTCCTGAACGATCGCGCTCTGGATTTCCGGCGATTCCAGCGCGGCCAGTGTCGGCACCTCCTGGGGTTTGGCCTCCAGTTTTTTGATGACTTCGTAGGCGAGCTGCGCCACCCGTTGTTCCTCCGGCGTTGCGAAGGCCGGCTTGGCATCCTCGCCCGCGAGATGGGTGCTGGAGGTTTGTTGAGCGGGCTTCATGCCGAGCTGGTTCGCCACGTTCGATTGGGAAACCACGGTCTCCGTCCGGCTCTCGATATCGTCTCCGTCCAATTCGATGAGTTGCAGCTTCTTGATCGAGGAATCCGGTTTTCTGGCCTCATCCACAATCTCCTGGAACTTGTCGTGCGCGATGATGCTCAAGCGGTCCACTGCGGGAACCCCCACTCGCTTGCCGTAGGGCAGCCGCAGGCCGCGGCCGATGGACTGCTCGATGAGAATCCGGGCATTCGCCGCGCGCAGCGGAACAATCGTATAGAGGTTCGTCACATCCCAGCCTTCCTTGAGCATGTTGACGTGGATGACGATCTCCGTGGGATCTTCGTTGTGCTCCACCGTGAGAAGGTCCGCGATCATCTTTTCCTCCTCGGCGCCGGTCTTGCTGCTGTCCACCTGGATGACCTTGTCCTTGTATCGGCCCTCGAAGAAATCATCGGATTGGATCAACTCCAGCAGTTGCCTGGCATGAGTCGTATCCCGGGCGATCACCAGCACGAAAGGTTTCACAATCTTCACGTCCGCCTCGCGGGCGTAGGTTTCGAGCTGCACCTTGGTCTGCTCGTGCATGCGCACGCCGTCCATCAACTTCATTTCCTCGACGGCTCCGGGCGTCATGCCCTTGAGATCGAAGTTCTTTCTCGTGACGACGGCAGATTCCTTTACAAATCCATCATCCATCGCCTTGCCGAGCGGATAATCGAGGATCACATTCTTGAACGGGATAGCTCCTTTCGGCCCCTCGACATACGGTGTGGCCGTGAGTTCCAAACCCAGCACGGGTTTCAGCTCGTTGATCGCCCTCACCCCTGCGCTGGCGCGGTAGCGGTGGCTCTCGTCCATGATGAGCACGAGGTCTTTCAGCCCGGCGAGGTATTCGAAATAACTCTCGCCGATGTATTCGCTGAGCCGCTTGATACGGGGCGCCTTGCCGCCGCGCACCTCGGTGTTGATCTTGCTGATGTTGAAAATGTTGATCTTGCAGCGCAGCACTTGATCAAAAAGCGTGCCGGCCTTGGCCTCGTAGTCATCGCCGGTAATGATTTCCGGAGCGTCCGTGGCGAATTCGGAAATCCCCTTGAACACATACTTCGGCGTATTCGGCGTGAAATCGGCGATCAACTTGTTGTAAATCGTCAGGTTCGGAGCCATGACGAAGAAGTTGTTGATGCCGTGCTCCAGATGCAGGTAGGCGATGAAGGCTCCCATCAGCCGCGTCTTGCCGACGCCGGTCGCCAGCGCGAAGCACAGCGATGCGAACTCGCGCTCGAAGTCCGTCACCGTCGGAAACTCGGCACGGATCGCCGCCAGTGCGGCCTCGCGATCAATGTTCTTGGTCGGCGGCGCGATCTCGGTGATGCGATGCAGGATCATCTATTAAATGGCTGAATAGACTCTTGAAATTGAAGTAGCGTCTCCAAAGCTTCAAATATCCATACAGAGCATAAGTCGCGTAGGTCTTCCCTGAATTGTTGGCTCCCGAAATGATCGTGAGGTCATTGATGGAGAAATCAGCGCACTTGAGCGCCCCGAGCTCCCTAATTTCGATGTTCATGGGTGATGGTGATTGGGATTTGATTGATTTGCCATGGTTTCAGAGGAGTTGAACAGCCTTGAGTCCGAGCAGATTGTCCCCGCGGATGAGCCGGTTGTCGAAGATGTCCCCGACTTCATTGGCCGCGAAGGAACGCAAAGAGCGCAAAGAATCAGAATCTTTTGTGTTCTTTGCGTTCTCTTGCGGCCATTCTCTTACTCGAAATTTCGCGTGATGGGACTTGTCCGGTTCCTCCAGCAGGATGCGCGGCTCCAGCTTCGGCCGGTGCTCCTTGCCGATCCAGGTGAGTTCGAGTTTGGTTTTCTTGGAAGACATGAAGGAAGAGGTTCAACCACAGAGAGCACAAAGAACACAAAAGGAGGAAGAACCGGATGGCGGCGAAACAATCATTCCTTTGTGCTCTCTGTGTTCTTTGTGGTTTGAGTTTTTCAAAGCGCGTATTTCTTGATTTCGAATTGGTAGGAACCGAAATTGACGAGGAGCCCGTGCCGGAGTCGGGACGATTTGAGGTAACCCATGATTTGGGCGACATGTTCCGGTGCCAGGGTCTTGACCGCCTTTAGTTCGATGATCAGCCATCCTTCCACCAGCAGGTCTGCGAAGTATTCGCCGATGACGGTTCCGTCTTCATCATGGACCGTGATGGGTTGCTGTTGCTTCACTTCAATACCTGCCTTTGTCAGGCGATGAGCGAGGGCGTTCTCGTAAACCTTTTCCAGGTGTCCGTGACCGTGGTAAGCGTGGATGTCATATGCGATCTGCCGCACACGGCTGCAGAATTCCTTTGCTTCGTCGTCTGATATTTCTGGTTTCATGGAGTGGATGGGATTTGGCCACAGAGATCACAAGGAACACAAAGAGGTGAAAAAGGATCTGGAACATTCATGCTTTGTGCTTTCTGTGATCTTTGTGGTTACCTAAGTGATTGAAGTGGATACAAGCGCCGGGTTTTGCCGCGATTCGTCCAGAAGGAGTCACTTCTTCTTTCAGGGAGTTCGTCGCGATGGTCACACAGCGCATCCACCAGTGCCAGCGTGGCCTGGCCGAGTTTCATCGCCTCTCCAATTTCATCGAAGAAGCCGGCGAGTTCCTTGTAATGGCAGCCGATCGCATTGCGGAACTGGAGCCGCCCGAAGACATCTGTGAGGAGGGTTTCAAGCTTGTCGGAGGCAACGATGCTTCCTGTTTCATCGACGTGTTCATAGCGCAGCAAGGGAACCAGTCCTTCGCCTTGCAGTCCCGCCTTGTAATGATCCAGGGTCCAGCGCTGTTCGGCACCGGGATTCCTCGGCAGGCGGCATTGATAGATTCCGGTGAGGAAATCAAAGACTCGCTCAAGAACCAGTCCGGATTTGGCGGCAATGGTCGCCGCGTCTTCAGCCTCCGCCACATACTTGCGGAGGAACTTGATCTCGGAGTTCGGCCCCCTTGCCAGGATGATGCCCCGCTCCAGCGTCCATGATCCCAGCTCGATGAAATTCACTTTCGCCTGGGAAATCAGCCCCCAGCGGAACTTGAAGCGCAGCGGCTGGTAATGACTGGTGATGATGACGTGGCGGAAGTGCTTCGCCTCGGACAGCAGGAGCTTGTAGAGTCGCTCCATGTGCGCCTCGTCCACCGATGCGATGGCGTCATCAAGGTAAACGATGGTATTCTTCGGGTTCTCCTTCTTCTGGAGCGCGAGGAACAGGCAAAGCCCGAGCGTGTCGAGGTGCGACTCGGACAGGCAAGCAACCGGAGACATTTCGTCGCTGCCGAACAGCGTCCCGTCAAAGCGGGCCGCGTTCTTCTGGGTCGGATGGAGATAGAGCCGGATATTCTCAATTTCCTCGCCAGGATGGATGGCGTGGTAGAGCTTGGCGAAATCCTCGGAAATCGCGGAGAGCGTATCATTGGCATGTTTGATCCGATGATCCCGCAGGATTCGGGCGATTCCGTCCGCCTTGTCGATCATGCGTCCGATCTCAGCGTGTTCCTTCCGGGTGTCCTTCTTCCGCGTGATGATGGCCCGCAGTTGGTTCTGGATTTCCTGCCGCCGCTGGAGCTTGGTTCTCTGGGCTTCGACGTATTCCCTGAGCGGCGTCAATTTCGAGGCTTCGCCGGCCAATGTTTGAAACCATCCTGCGGTGAGGTGAGCCGCTTCGATCGGTTGCAGCAGGGAATCGACCAAGGGTGGCACCTTCCAACTGCCTTCTTCCGCCGCGGCTTGATGTGCCAGTTTCAGTTTCCGAATGATGTCATAAAAGCCTTGCTGGAGCGTTTCGAGCGCGCTGACAGCCTTTCGGAATGCGGCATCGGCCTCCTTGATCTTCGTACTCTGAGTGGACAGCGTTTTCAAACGAATGAGTTTTGCCGAAACCTTTTCGGCAAGTTCCTTGTGCGTCAGAACGGTATCGCAGATCGGGCAGGTGTCCCTGCTGGAACGATCAAAAAGCAATTTCGCCTGTTCGAGGGTATCAAGCGCATCCGCAAAGTCGTCGGTGGATTCGGCGACGAGTCTCGCGAGTTCCTTTTGGGCCGCATTTAGTTCCTCCTGGCGCTTGTCGTGATCCGTGTAGGCGTTTTTCAACGCGACAAAGTCGGTGCGGAGTCTCGTGATCTCGTGATGAAGGTTCTCGAAGATTTCCAAGTGTTCCTTGGTGGTTTCCTCGCTTTCGGAAAGGATGGACTTGATCCAAGTTTCCCGCTGCGGAGGCGGTGATTGGTCCTGAGTCGCCCGTTGATGGAGTTGGTCGAGATCCGTTTCAACCTGTTGGGCGCTGCGGACCTGGCTTTCCTGAAGCTGCTTTTGCTGGGCGATGAAGTTCCGCAACTCGACTTCCTCGCGATCCAGATCAGGCACATTGACGAATTCCTGAATCCGTTCGAATCGCTTCGATGGCGTTTCCTCTACCAGCTTGGTGATGTTTTTCCGTGAGAGGGTGTGAAGTTTTCCGACCGGCGTTCCGACAACCTGCGGTTTGGTGGTGCCGATCCTGGCTTTCACAACCGCCCCACCGTCCTCCCACTCGACGCGAAGGTCTTTCTTTCGTCGCTTTGCGTGGACGAGTGCCGGAATTCTGCTTTTGCCATCCAAGGACTTTTCCTCAAGCGATCCAGCCGTTTCGTTGAATAAGAATTCAAGTGCGTCTGAGATGGTCGTTTTTCCCGAACCATTCTCACCGTAGATGATGGAAAGGTGGCTCTTGGGATCGAAGGCGATGGAGAACTCCCCGTTGACGCCCCGGAACGCTTCAATCGTGAGTTTCATCGGCAGCTCCTTTCTCAAGTTCGATTTGCTTGGCCAGCATGAGATTCCACTTGATGGGCCTTCCGGCTTCGAGATCCGCTGTCACTTCCTTTGCAAGACTTGTGTCGAGGAGCCTTTTTTTGGTGAGTTCCCTTTCGAGATTCGCGGACATGTTTTCGGGTAGAGGCATGGGAATAGATCGGTGGAAAATTCGGCTAGATGAATATTACATGCAACGGCGGGTCAGTCGGCGGTGGCATCGTCATCGGGCGGGGCTGGTGTGAGGGTCTCAGCGAGGCCGTAGGCTTGGATGATGGCGTTTTCCAAGGCGGTGATTTCCGCGGGCGTGATTTTCCCGAAGGCGGGCAGCTTGCGTTTGTTTTTGGAAAGCCGCCCGTTATTTTGAAGGCAGAGCCGGAGGAAGAGGTTGGCGGCGGGTTCCGGCATATCGACGACATTCCGCATGGCGGCGCGGGCAATGTCGTAATGTTGGAGATAGCGAAGCTCCGCAGGCAGTTCCTTTTCGATGGTTTCCCCGATGAATCCATAAAGGGCCTCCGCCATGGAAGTGCAGTCGATGTATCGGAAGCAGTCCCGCGTGGCGTTGGTCACGGTCATGCCGCCGTGATCGTCTAGTTCGTAGTCGGAGCGCGCCTTGAGCGGGACGGAGAAGGTTTCGAGGGAGGCGTCGTAGTCGGCAGGGCGGTTGAGGAGAACGGCGGAGACGGGAAGCAGGACGCCATCCGGGCCGAATTTTCTCCGGGCAAGGACGTGGTGGATCAGGAAACGGTGAATCCGGCCATTGCCATCCTCGAACGGGTGGAAATAGACAAAGAGCCAGGCGACAATCGCCGCGGAGGCGATGGGAGGAAGGAACGATTGCCGGGCGAGGCGGGCGGAAAGCTTGAGCCAATCGTCCATAAGCGGGCCGATGTCATCGGGCTGCGGCGGGACAAGGTGGATCTCCTCCATGCCCGGCGCGAGGGTGCGACCGACGTAGTTCTGGATGGTCCGCCAGCCCCCGGCGGCAAACCGGGGATCCACAATCGCGTTTTGCAGGTGGACGAGGGCCTCTTCCGTGAGAAAATCATCGGTGGCCGCCCGAGCGAGGAGTGCCATGAATTTTTCCGCGCGCTCCTGGGTGGGGGTTTCGTGCTCGATGGCGTAGGACGTCCGGGTTTCCTTGGCATAAAGATAGCGAAGGGCACGCTGGAAAACCTCGGGAGGGACGTCATTGATGAGATCCGCGCAGCGCTCATGGAGTTCCGCGTCCTTGGAAGGATGGAGCAGCGGGGTGCGCCGGATCATGGGTGAGAAATGCACCGTGTGGAGCAGGTTCCGGTTGACCCGCCACCGGGCCAGTTTCATCACGGGCCCGGTGAAGTAGAGTTCCGGACCAATCAGGTCGATGTAGTTGCCGACGGTCATGTCCGGAATCGGCAGGCTTTTTCCAGTGAACCGTTCATAAAGATACCAGATCCGGCGTGTGTTCGCTCCGGTGGGTTTGGAACGGACAAAAGCGGTCACTTCATCCTCGGGCAGCAAGGGGAGAAGCATCCGGAGCAGTTCGAGGTGCAGGCCTTCCCGCTTCAGGGCGAACTCCAGATGGTCAAAAACAGTCTGGGGACTGTATTGGGTATGGGGGTAAATTTCCCGGCAGCGGCCTTTCCCCTGTTCCCGAATGCGGACACCGGGCTGGGCGAGGTAGGACTCGACAAAATGAGGAATCGGGTCCAATCGGAAGTTCTGAGCGAGCCATTGGTAGCCGATGGGAGTAAGCTGGCGGTTGTGGGGCATTGGGTCGTCAGAAAGCTGTTCAATAGGGCGCTCGCCTGTAAAAAATTTTTACCGAAGAAGAATTTTCATTATTTTTGGAAGGTTTTCTGCGGAATTTGTTACGGAATGTCAATTCATGCGCCAAGCAAGGTGGAATAGCGGCTCCAGACGGGTTTCCTGCAAGAGCTTCCCTTCGATGAGGGTGATCAGATTCTCCCGCTGCCGGTCAATCGCATCCTGGGCTTCGAAAAGCGAGCGCCGCTTTTCATTCCGTTGATTCTCAATGGCTTTGATCTGTTTCTGGCTGGCGAGTTTTTCCTCCAGCGTCAGCGCGGTGACGGAGGCGCGGCGGGTTTCCTTGAGCTGGCGGTCGAATTCCTTGATTTCGCGTTCAAGGCCGACTTTGAGGTCGTCCGCCCAGCCGTCGAGTTTGGCGGCTTCGGCTTCGAAGAAGCGGGCGTTGCGTTCGGAGATGTCGCGCTGGATTTCGGACCGACGCTGAGTTTCAACCACAGAGACCACAGAGAACACAGAGGGGGAAATTAGTGAATCTGACCCGGGAAGCCTTTTTGTGTTCACTGTGTTCTTTGTGGTTAAATCAATGGCAGGAAGGGTGAGGAGACGGCGAGCTTGATCCTCCGTGAGCAGTGACTCGTCATCGGTGCAGGCGGCGAGGATGAGGTGGTCCTCGGCTTGGTCCATGGACTCCACGGTGAAGAGTGAAACGGCGAGAGAGCCGGATTTTCCGCGGAGCGGTTCGAGAATGCTGATTTTGCCGTCATGATCGCTGTAGCGGAACTCGACTTCGGCGATGGGGAGGTCGCGGGATTTGGCTTGGGCGATGACGTGCCCGGCGAGCGGATGGCCGAGGCGGTAGAGGTGGGCCTCGCCGGAGCGGCGCGGGAGTTCGTAGCGGCCGAGGGGGATTTCGTTAGCCGCAAAAGAACGCAGAGGGCGCAAAGACTCGGGGATGGAGTGGAGACGGAAGGAGGAATCCGATGTGAATTCGGCGTGGCCGTCCAGCTCGTGGCGGGTGAGCTGGATGAGTTGGCGCTCGAAGCGGCTGAGGAAAGCCTTGGAGTCGTTGTCGCGGATCTTGAGCTTGTCGCGCACCTCGTCATCGAAGTTTTCCAACAGCTTGCGCCGGGTGGCGGTCATGGCCTCGTTGATCTCGAAGTCGAGTTCGAACTGGAGCGCGTCGAAGGCGGTCTTGATTTCCTCCGGCCTGCGGCAGTCCTGATAGATCGTGGCGATGCGTTTCTCGAAATCCACGCCGGACTCGATGGCGCCGAGTACCTCGTCGCTGGAGCCGAAGACACCGGTGAAGAGCTGGAATTTCTCATCGAGAAGCTGGAAAACTCGGAGGTTCGCCTCGTTTTTCCGGTTGAGGAAATTGACGACCACCACGTCGTGCTTCTGGCCGTAGCGGTGGCAGCGGCCGATGCGCTGCTCGATGCGCTGCGGGTTCCACGGCAGGTCGTAGTTCACGACGAGCGAGCAGAACTGGAGGTTGATGCCTTCCGCGCCAGCCTCGGTGGCGATCATGATGCGGCCCTCCTCGCGGAAGTAATCGACGAGGGCGGAGCGCATGTCCGCCGTGCGGGAGCCGGTGATCTTGTCCGATCCCTGATGGCGCTCCACCCAGCGGGCGTAGATGGCCTTCGAGGTGTCATCGGTATTGGAGCCGTTGAAGAGGACGATGCCCTCGGCCCACGGGCTGTCGCCTAACAAGCGGAGCAGGTAGCTCTGGGTCTTGCGGGACTCGGTGAAAATGATGGCTTTTTCCGCCGCGCCGAGTTCGCGGGCCTTGGCGAAGGCGATATCGAGCGCCTTGAGCAGGGCCTTGCCCTTGGCGTTGTGATCGATGGAGAGGGCGAGTTTAGTGAAGTTCTCCAAATCGGCGATTTCCGCAGAGAGTGCGGTGCCGTCCTCGGCGGACAGCGGCTCCGCGGTGTCGTCGCCCCATTCCTCGGCGGTTTCGTCGAGCGCTTCGTAGTCCGCGTCCAGCTCGTCTTCCAGGGAAACGGGCGGTTCCGAGGCTTTCAGGCGATCCTTGAGGCGGTTGGAGATCGAGATCAGGGCCCCCGCGATGGCGAATGAGGAGGAGGCGAGAAGTTTTCGCAGGACCAGTGTCATGAGTGAACGCTGGCTGGGCGGCAGGGCCTGCAGGTTGTCCCGCCGGAGGTAGTCCGAAACGAGGTGGTAAAGCTTGTCCTCGCCCTCGCTGGGGTCGAAGGGTTCGACCATCGCGTGGCGATTGGTGAACGGCACATAGGCTGTCACCTGGCGGCGCAGGGTGCGATGGCAGATCGGTTTCAGCCGGGCCTTGAGGACGTCGAAGACCTGCTGCTGGTTGAGATTGGCGAACTGCTCGCGGAAGCTGCGGAGGTCGCCGAAGGTATGATCGTCGATGATACTGACGAGGCCGAAGAGTTCCAACAGGGAATTTTGCAGCGGCGTGGCTGTGAGCAGGATCTTGTGGCGTTCCTGAAGTGCCTTTTTCAGGGTGTTGGCGATGACGTTGGACGGCTTGTAAACGTTGCGCAGGCGGTGGGCTTCGTCGATCACCACGAGATCCCACGGGGTGGCGTGAACTTCCGAAGCCTTATTCCGGGCGAACTGGTAGGAGCAGATGACGACCGATTCCGTCCGCGGCTCGAAAGGGCGGAAGTTGCCCTGCTTGATGGCGGTGTTGTAGGACTTCGATTCCAGAATTTCACAGGGGAGGAAGAATTTCTCGTTCAACTCCTGATGCCACTGTTTCCGGAGATTCGAAGGGGTGATGATCAGAATCCGGCGTTGCCGTTCCGCCCATTTCTGGGAAATGACAAGTCCGGCCTCAATGGTTTTTCCCAAGCCGACTTCATCGGCAAGAATCGCCCCCTTGGAAAGCGGCGACTGGAAGGCGAACAGAGCCGCATCCACCTGATGGGGATTGAGATCCACCTGGGCACCGGCCACCGCTCCGGCGAGCTTCTCCACGCTGTCCGAGGGGCAGCGTTTTGTGAGCCCGTAGGCAAGGTATTTCGACTGGTGGTCAGTGATGTCCATCCGGGTGATGGGGAGATGCAAACAAAGCCCATAGTTTGCGGCAAGGGCATATCCGGTGGATGGGTTTCGGCCTGCCGGCCGTGGCTTGCCCGCCGAACCGCCGCTTGCCCGCGGGCTTGCGGGCGGGTAGAAACGTGGCGATGAACATTGTGGACCGCATCGCCATGCGCGCTTCCGCCGAGCGGCCGGCGCTGGTGGCTGACGGGGTGGCGTTGGGTTTCGGCGAGTTGTTGGACCGGGTTTCGCGGGTGGCTGTGGCGTTGCGGGGTTTGCCGGCGTTGCGGCGCGGGGGAGTGCCGCGCATCGGTCTCGCGTGTCACAGTGGCGTGGATTACATCGTGCTGGCGCTGGCGGTTCTGAAAACCGGGGCCTGCCTGGTGCCGGTGGCGGACGAACTGACGGCGGAGGAGCGCGCCGAGTTGCTGGAGCGCGCCGGGCTTCACGCCGCTCTGTTAGGAAATGGTGTGGCGTGGCGGCGGGACGAGGCGGCGGAGGTTCCCGGAGTGGATGGCGTGGTGTGGCTGGACCTCGGCGATCCGGACTTCGCGCGGGAGGCGGAGTTTGCCGCGCTGGATCCGGCGTTCATCCGATTCAGTTCCGGGACCACGGGCCGCAGCAAGGGCGTGATCCTGAGTCACCGCCGGCTGGAGGAGCGCGTGGTGTCGGCGAACGCGGCGCTCGGAATCGGGCCGGGCGACAAGGTTTTGTGGATGCTGCCGATGGCGCATCATTTCGCGGTTTCGATCATCCTCTATCTGTATCACGGGGCCTGCACGGTGATCGGCGAGGACCATCTGGCGACGCGGGTGTTGGATCTGGCGAAACGTTCCGGCGCGACGGTGATCTACGGCTCGCCGTTTCACCATGCGCTGCTGGCGGCGGACAAGGGCGATTACCGTTGGCCGCAATTGCGTCTGGCGGTGAGCACCGCCGCGCCGCTTCCGGGAACGACGGCCGCGGCCTTCGCGGCGCGATTCGGCAAGCCGCTGGTGCAGGGGCTGGGCATCATCGAGATCGGCCTGCCTCTGCTCAACACCGGCGGCGCGGAGGAGGAGCCCACGGCGGTGGGCCGGCCACTGCCCGCCTACGATGTGGAGCTGCGCGACGAGGAGGGAATCCCGGTTTCCGCAGGCAACATTGGCGAGTTGTGGGTGAAGGGGCCGGGGATGTTCGATGCCTATCTCTCGCCGTGGCAGACGGCCGGCGAGGTGTGCGTGGCGGGTTGGTTTCCCACCGGCGATCTGGCGGAAACGGACGCTGCGGGGCGTGTTTTCATCCGCGGGCGGAGGAAAAGCGTGATCAACGTGAGCGGCATGAAGGTATTCCCGGAGGAGGTGGAGGCGGTGATCGAGCGCCATCCGGAGGTCCGGCGCTGCCGGGTATTTGGCGTGAGGCACGCGGTGCTGGGATCGGTGCCCGCCGCCGAGGTGATCCCGGCCGAAGGGGCGAATCCGGACCCGCGCGGGTTGATCGCCTGGTGTCGGGGACGGCTTTCGCCCTACAAGATTCCGGCGCGGGTTTCGCTCGTCGCGTCCCTGCCGCTGACGGCGAGCGGCAAGGTCCGCCGCGATGTGGCCGGGGTCGCTACAAAATCCGCTGAAAATACCGATTGAATATCCACCGTTTCCATCCGTCCATAGGGGTGTGAAAACGACATCGTCCGCCTCCCGCCGGTTCCGCATCTTCGCGCTCCCTCTCGCCTTGGCCTTGGGCGCTTCGAGCGTGAGCTGTGTGACCACCTACGACCCCTACGGCCGGCCGGTGCAGACGGTGGATCCCGCCGTGGCGGTGGCTGGTGTGGCGGCCGCGGGATTGATCGGCTATGCCATCGGCGACAGCCGCGGGGGCGGTTGTTACCGGGGCGGCGGTTATTATTACCGGCCCTATCCCGGCTACTGTTATTGATCAGGCCGGCGGCAGCCGGGACACGCGCGCGGTGCAGGCGCGGGAACCATGGCGGGAAAGTCATTGCCGGCGGGCCGTGCGGGCGGAAGCCGGCGCTCCGTACATCCGGCCTGCGTCAGGGACTTTACCCCTATCCCGCGGACTGGCCGCCGCGCGCCCTTTCCATCAGGTCGCGGACCGCGGGCCAGGTGATCTCCAGGCTGGATTCCCGGTGCGGATGGATGCCATCGGGCACGGCCTTGCGGAATTTCTCCGGGCTTTTCCCGCGCATCCTCACCCAGTTCGGATAGTTGTCCACCAAAGGAAGTCCGCGCTTCCGCGCATAGCGGCGGACCACATCGTAGTAGGCCTCCAGGTTGGGTCGGTCGCTGCCGTATTTCTTCGCCGTGTTGGTGGGGGAGTCCCACGCCGGATTCATGGTCTGGAGCACGATGTCCACCTTTGGATTGCCCGCGCGGAGGGCCTTGACCATGTGGTCGAGGTTGGCTTCGGATTTTTCCAGGGAAATGCGGTGCTTGCTTGCCGCGTCATTGGCGGAGAACTCGATGAACACGAGATCGGGATTCTTTGCCAGCACCCGCTCCCCGAGGTTTTTCACGCCCCATGACGAGTGCATTCCGCCTTGGGCGCTGTTGATGAAGGTGACCTTTCCCGGATATTCTTTCCCAAACCATGCGCGGAGTGCCCTCGCCCACTCGCCGTTGATGCTGAGGCTGGTGCCATAGACCACCACCGTCTGGTTTTTCCCTTCGCCGAGGTGGCGGAACACCGCGGTGGGCAGGGCTTCCCCGGGTGCCTCCGCCGAAAGGGCCGGCATGGCGCAGGCGGCGAGGAGAATCGGCAACAGGCGGACGGACGATGGCTTGATGGGGTTTCGGATCATGGTGCGGACGGTTGTTGATACTGGATGGAACGGCCCGGTTTGTCCGCCACATGATTCGGGAATCATGCCGGGGGGAGAAATGGGCATGCGGGTGTCGCGCTCCACTTCACCCCGCAGCGAAGTCCTCGAGCCTTCCCGCGATGGTTTGGGGGACGACGGCGCGGACGAGAATATCGTCGTTTTCGTAATCGGTGGAGAGCACCTTGGCCTCGCGGTGGAGCAGGCTGACGAGGTCGGCGCGTTGCTGGGGGATGCGGTAGTCCTTGCAGCGGACGCGGTCGGCGAGCACGCGGGCGCTGGCCTTGAGCAGCGAATCAAGGCCGCGGCCCTCACGGGCGGAGATGTGCAGCGAGCCGGGGAAGGTCCGGTCGAGTGCGGCGAGTTCGTCGGGATCGGTGACGAGATCGATCTTGTTGAGCACGGTGATCACCTGCTTTTCGCCCGCGCCGAGTTCGTCGAGCACCGATAGGGTGGTATCGTGGAAACGCCGGATTTCCGGCGCGGTGGCATCGAGCACATGGATGAGGAAATCCGCGAGCACGGCTTCCTCAAGCGTGGCCTTGAAGGCCTCCACCAGACGGTGGGGGAGGTTTCTAACAAAACCGACGGTGTCGGTGAGCAGCAGCGGCTGGCCGTCCGGCAGATCGATGCGGCGGGTGGTGGTGTCGAGCGTGGCGAAGAGCATGTCCTTGGCCATGACGCCCGCGCCGGAAAGGGCGTTGAGCAGGGAGGACTTGCCGGCATTGGTGTAGCCGACGATGGCGGCGTGCGGGGTTTCGAGTTTCTCGCGCTCCTTGCGCTGGGTCTGGCGCTGCTTGCGGACGAGTTCGAGTTCGCGCTTGCAGCGGCCGATGCTGAGGTTGGCGAGGCGGCGGTCGACTTCGATTTGTTTCTCGCCCATGCCGCGGGCCGAGCCGCCGCCCATGCCGCCGCCGGAGCCGCCCTCGCGGTCGAGGTGGCCCCACATGCGGGCGAGGCGGGGAAGGGCGTATTGCATGCGGGCGAGTTCGACCTGAAGGCGCGCCTCCTTGGTCTGGGCGCGCTTGGCGAAGATGTCGAGAATGACTTCCTCGCGGTCGATCACGCAAAGGTCGGCGAGTTTTTCCCACTCGCGCTGCTGGGACGGGGCGAGGCCGTTGTCGATGACGATCACGTCGCACTCGTGGGCTTTCGCGAGTTCGCAGACCTCGGCGGCCTTGCCGGTGCCGCAGAGGAATTTCTTGTGCATCTCGCGGCAGCGGGGAAGCACGCTTTCGACGACCCGGATGCCGAGGGTTTTCACCAACTCGCCAAGTTCCTCCAGCAGGGAGCCGGCTTCATCCGCCTCGCGGGGATCGAAGTAAAAGCGCACCAGCAGCGCGCGCTCGACCATCTCCGGTTTTTCTCGGACTTCAAACATGCGCGGGACGGGTAGCACCGCAGGGGACCGGGGGCGATGGCAAAATTTCGCCGGGCATCAGCGGGTCTCGGCGCGCATCCAGCGCTCGTGTCCCCACAGGCCCCAGACGATGCCGGCGAGGCCGAAGGTGAGGAGAAGCGGCGGAAGGGCGATGGTCAGGCTGATGCCCACCGGGCCGATCATATGCAGGACGTCGTCGGTGATGAAAAACGGCGATCCCACCAGATAAAGCCGGGCCAACAGGACCGAGATCGCCCCGGCAGCCATCATGGTGCCGCCCCAGGACTGCTGGCGGCGGGCAAGGCGGATCGATGCCAGACCGAAGAGTCCCAGACCGATGACGCCGGCCGCATCGAGCGGCAGGCCGTTTTTGAATATCACCTCAAGCAACGGACTCATGGCTGGAAACGGTACGGGGAAGGGGCCGGGACACCTTGCGGGGCGCGTGGAAAAGGTTGGCGTGCATGGCCACGCCAAGACCGAAGAACAGCCATCCGGCGTTCATGACGACGAGTTTGACCACTTGCCAGGCGAGCGCCTCGGCGCTGCCTCCCGCGTGTCGGGCCCCGGGGACATAGGGCAACACCATGCCGGATGCGTAAAGAGGCATCAGAAACGAATAACCGAAGCCGAGCAGCAAGGCGCCGACCACCAGGCAACGGGCGGTCCAGACCCCCGACGTCTTTGCCAGGCGCCACGCGGTGATCGCGAGAAAGACCCCCATCACGATCAGGAAGACCGGCCGAATCGCCTCGATTGATGCCAATGTGGAAAAACCGCCGCTCATGCTCCGACTCTTCCAGCATGCCGTAAGTCATTGAGCAACAATATTTAACATAACATTTCCAAGATATGTGGAACGCCGGATTTCACGGTGATTCCGATAGACCAGAGTATATTGAAAGTTCGGAAAACCAGAAGTCATCCCGCGAATGCCCCGGTCTTCAGGGAATCCGGTGTTCTTCAAATGTGGCCGGAGGCCGATTCCGATGGCCGCCAAGACAGGAAATCCGGTCGCGGCCGATTCCAAACCTGGAAAGATATTTCCCGCATCCCGAGCTTTCGACTCTT